>JBNAWC010000015.1:0-27320 GCA_049700035.1 Candidatus Bathyarchaeales archaeon | reverse complement strand
AGTTCTGTGCCGCGCCCTTCCTTGTTGGCTAGAGTCATCAGTGTCTTTTTGAGTCTGAACAGTTCAAGAGATGTCCTCTTAGTCGCGCTCAACGGCTATTCACTTTTCGCTTGTGGATGTTTTAGCCAAAAGCTAGATAACATGGTGTCAAATAAAAGTTTAGGAAGAAAACGGATTAGACGGTTTCCAAAATTTCTTTTAGAAAAGCCTTGTATGGACCAAGCTTTCCGCCATAGTTGCCAGCGGAAATTCTAACGACGCCAGAAACACCCGCAGCGGCTTTTATCCCAACGCCCATAGCCCGTTTAACAGCATCCACGGTCAAACCATTAATCACAATCTCGTAAACACAATTAACGTTCGGAGGCAACTGTGAATCCTGAACAACCGCCTTTAAGCTTGGACAAAATGGATGATTTGTTGACGCTTTAAGCTTGTATTTTAATGAGCCAACTTTAGAGCCAGAACGGCAGATTCCGCCTGGAAATGGCAAAATTACCTCTTTAGCTTTTGCTTTTATGGCTTTAACGGCTTCTTCTGCAGCTATAAGCCCAGAAGTCTTGTCCCGTGCTAGTATTAGGAAGTTTCCGCCAGCAACCGCTTCAGCAGCCCCGAAAGAATCTTCAACTATGAACTCGCCTTCCATAACTGGGATTTTCCAAACTTTTCTGTTTCCAACAATGCCCTTCTTTTGGTAGCCATCGCCGAAATATCTTATGCTTCTACCAACCTTCAAGCGTCTTTTAGCGTTCGGCATAGCATCAAAAGCCGCTGTTGTTGGACAAGTCATTACGCATTGTCCTATGCGCAGTATCAATTGATTCTTCAACTCAAACCTGTTCCTATTGTAAACTTGAATTAACACGCCCACACGCTTGTCTGGCGTCTCTTCCGCTGGAACAACACATTCAACTCCAGCCTCTGCGGGAGACATTATTACGCTTGTGGCAAAGCCCGTTGCAACCTCAGCAGCCTTCAAAGCCCACTTATCACTGTCAGCGGTTATTAGCACGCGTCCTGCCCAAAGGGGAAACATCTCCGCAAAAGTGTCAACAATCTCGCATGTGACGCCATTTTCAGCCTTGTAAAGAAAGATTTTTTCGCTCATAAGCATCCCTTCGCTATGGCAGCCAATGTTTTTGCGGTTCAACCGTTTGATTACTTTTCTCTTTAAGCTTTTCAGTTACTAGTTTCTTGGCTATTTCATAAGCCATCTTATAATCAAATATGCCCTTCGGCTCTTCAGCAGCTCTTCTAATCAACTCGACCTCAACTTTGTTTTTGAGTTTTCCTATCGCTAAAGCGCCTATCCCAAAAATGTTCGGCAGAAATTCTTCTCCCTCAGCCTTTGATTTTAAACCTTCAACACCCAACGGTGGAATGGCGTTAATATCAGCCACTATCCTGCATTTTTTACCATAATCTCTAAGCACATCAATCGGAAGCAACTGTGTTCCAGCGGCGCCAGCAGACAAAACTATATCTGCGTTTGTTATGGCCTTCCCAACTTCATCTGGAGTTTGAGCTTCAACTCCCCGTGCCCGCTCTTCCTCAAATTCCTCATTAATCTTCACAGCTACAGATGAAGCTTTTTGAAGTTCACGCGACGTAACAACAACATTTGCCTTTTCAGAAGCATAAAGCCTCGCAGCAGTCTGACCAACAGGTCCAGTTCCAGCCAAAACCGTAACATTTTTGCACTCCAGTCCTCCAAAGCCCTTTTCAATTGAAAGTTCTAGGGTTTTTGCTACGGCAGCGCTTGCAGTTGTATATGCGCCTCGCGGGTCAACTATAACTGAAAGCTCGAAGGGTGGAAACATGCACTTTTTGGTTCTTTCCAAAATTTCGTTCACCATTTTGAAATCGCGTCCGTTTATGAAAACTTTTGTGTGTTTTGCGCCTTCTGGTCCTCTCGGAAACATTGCGTCGTAGACTATTTTCTCCGCGTCTTCGGCGGTTACGCTTTCATACTTTAATATTGTGGCTTCTGGAAAAACATCTATTGTTGTTAGAATGTCAAATGGGCTCGCGTGTTTATCTGCGTCCAAGAAAATGAAAACTTTTTTGAATTGTTCAGGCAAGTTTGCACCTCTCTCATTTATACGCTTTTGTCACGTTTAAAAATTGTCATAGTTAAATGCTACATCCACCCGCTTAAATATTGAAGTAAAGGCAGTTTTCACAGCGTATAAAAAGGGTGAGCATAGTGACTGAAGTTGTAGAGAGAGGCTTAAGGAAGATTGGCATTACTGTTTCAAAGCCTGTTTTGGCGGTTCTCTGCATAATTTTTGGCATACTGGTAATAGCAATACCAGCCCTTATTGGAATCATAGTTGGAATATTCCTAATAATAGAAGGCGTGCTGCTCATAACAGAATACTTGGAACTGCAAAAACAGCAGCAGCAACAACAACCACCGCCACCACCACAATAGAATCATTTTCACTTCGCATGCTTACACGTTTTGTTCGCTTACTAAGAGTTTAAGCTTTAAAAGGCTAATCAGCAAAGGTACGCCTACAGTAAACGAAACAATAACCACGATTAAATCTTCTATGTAAGAGGCAGCGGCTGCTTCAACAAAAATAGTGGAAAGGCTTTCAAAGGTGCTAAAGTAAGTGAATAAGTTGTACAGTCCACATGGGATTAGAAGGAATATCCTAATCAGCGAGTCTGTTGCTATGCAAACGAAAGAAACCAGAGTAAGTTTGATTGGTAAACGCTTAAAATTCATGTTAAACAACTTTCCTCCGAACTTGGCTGCTGGATAAATGAGTAAAAACGCGAATAGCACATCCAATATCGTCCATAATGGAAGTCCCTGTCCAAACGGGTTTCCATAAGGGTGAATGAAATATGCCGATAAAGCTACTGCATATAATCCTAAAACTGGTTTCCACTTTGTTTTTGCAAGTGAACCTGCTACCAAAACGCTTATTGGCTCGGCGATTATGCCGAACATCCAGAATTCATCCGGCCTTATCATTCGTGCAATCGCAGAGCCTATTAACGCGGCGGTGAAGCCCAATTTCGAACCTAGAATTATACCTTCTATGGATTCTAGGTATATTCCCCAATTGCGCCACAAGCCAAACGACATAAAATATAACACAGCGTGCAACGCTGCAAATACTGCTGTTAGACTTGTCTGAAAGCTTCGCATTTGACCACACTTTTAAATGCATTAAGCTTAACAAAAATTTTGCTATTTGATTCCACCGAGTATTAGCGAGGTGGTTTCGCCTAGCGTTATTTTCCAATGTACCTTCGTTCTTTGTGAGCGGTAGCGCACGAGAAAAACGCCTATTATTGTGCCTACTATTCCCATTGAGAGGATTAGGCTGAATGGTTTTGGAAGCATTAAATAGGTGATTATTGGGGCTATGCCCGCTAGGAATGTTGTGGTGCTTGCTATTAATGCAGCGTAAATGTTTGACCTATTAATTTCTTTTCGTAAGATTATGAACAGTTGCCTAACAAGTTTTAGGGATTTGTCCCTCTCAACCTTGTCCGGTATGTCGCTTAAGCTATGGTCTATCAACGCCTTGAGCGTGAGCAAGTCTGCAAGGTCCTCGGTTTTTCCATCTAATAGGAAGCTTGAAAAGTTTGTTATCGCGACTGCTGCTAGGCTTAAAATTGCAGAGAAAGCCGCCATGTTCGCTGGAAGATTAGCTATAAAAGCTGAAAGAACAGCAACAAGTCCAGTTATTGAGCCGTCTGCCAAGCCCGCAACAACTTCCAAAACTGGTTCCCTCTTTAAAAGTAAATTGCGCCACTCCCTACTTAACCTTAAACCTTTTTCAGTAGGCTTTATGATTCCGCCATTATTGACAAGCAAGCCTTCTTCGCTCATCCCCTCCAACGCTTCTTCAATGTCTTTTATGTCAACACAAACAAAACCCGCACAGTACTTGTCCACTTTACGCTTAAGCCAATGCTTGTCTAATGGGGCGCCACTGCCAATGTTTAAGAGCGCAATGACACGTATAATGTCGGGTAACTCTTGTATCTCAAGCGACAATTCCGCATGCTACTCCTAACACTTCTAAAAGCCTATTTTGTTCAATAATCATCTCTGCACCTTTCTGGGCGCAATCATGCAAGCCCATACCAGTTTCGTTTTGTATACCGCAACTGTTTAATATAAAGATTTATGATTTTAGCCTATTCTTCGAGGGGGAAATATGGGACTTGCAGAAACTTTAGAAAAGCTTTCTAACGCGTGTGGAGTTGCTGGAAGAGAGGAAGAAGTTAGAAAATTAATGAAGAACGTGTTGGAAAAGTGCGTTGACGAAGTGAAAGAGGACAAGCTTGGAAACGTTATAGGAGTAAAGAAGGGGAAGAAAAACGCGCCTAAAGTCATGCTTGCAGCGCACATGGACGAGATAGGCCTACTCGTAAAGACAATTTCAAAAGAAGGATTCTTGCAGTTTGCAAAGATAGGCGGAATAGACGATCGCATACTATTAGCCCAAAAAGTCCTAGTTTACACAGAAAAAGGCCCACTTCACGGAATTATAGGGTCAAAGCCGCCACACATACAAAAGGAAGAAGAACGAAAAAGAATCTTGACGTACGATGAGCTTTTCATAGACATAGGCGCAGAAAGCCAAGAAGAAGCCAAAAAAATGGGAGTAAAAATCGGAGACCCCGTGGCTTTCGACATAAAATTTGCAAGAATAGGCAAAGACATTGTCATTGGGAAGGCTTTCGACGATAGAGTTGGATGCGCAGTGATGGTTGAAGCGATGAAACTACTCAAAAATACAGAGTGCACAATATATGCCGTTGGAACAGTGCAAGAAGAAGTTGGCTTAAGAGGGGCAACAACAGCAGCCTTCGGAATAAATCCAGACATTGGCATAGCATTAGACGTAACAGTGGCGGGCGACATTCCAGGCGTAAAAGAGGTTGAAGCGCCAATAAAGCTTAGGAAAGGTCCGTCAATAGAGGTTGCAGACATGGGTTTAATTACGCATCCAAAGGTCTTACGCCTACTTATAGACGCAGCTGAAGAAAATAAGATTCCATATCAGCTTGAGACTGGTTTGCCAGGTTCAACAGATGCAGCGCGCATTGCATTAACACGCGAAGGAGTGCCAAGCGGCGTCATATCGGTGCCGACACGATATATACACAGTCCAACTTCACTTTTAAGCCTAGATGATGCTGAAAAAGCAGTGAAACTTACAGTCGCGGCAATACAAAAAATTCCAAAATACTTCTAACATAAAGCTTCCTTTTTGAAGGGCGCGATAAATTTTGCACAATGAAAATCTGCTTAGCGAAAAAGCAGTGAAACGATTCCTCGACGGCTACAACTGCGCGCAAAGCGTCCTATTAACCATGTTCGAGTTTTGGAACGGAAAAAACGAGCTAATTCCAAAAATAGCTACGGGTTTTGGCGGTGGGATAGGACGATGCGGTTCAGTTTGCGGAGCCTTAACTGGCGGTATCATGGCTTTGGGAATTAAGCATGGAACTAATGAACCCTCGCTAGAGAAGCGCCTAGAAGCATATGCAAAAGCGCAGAAACTTTACAAACAATTTGAGACGTTACATGGAAGCGTTTTTTGTGGAGACCTTATTGGATACGATCTTTTAAATCATAAGGAGTTAGAAGAAGCACGTAAAGCGAAGGTTTTTGAGGAAAAATGCATCAAATTTGTTGAGAGCGTTATTAAAGTTCTGTTAACGCTTTGTGAGCATTAAATTTCCTTAACAAAATATTTTATGAAGAAAAGTGCGACAATTGCTGCTATCGCGTATGACAATAGCGAGCTTAGGATTTGAGTTGAAAATGGGGCTTGCCCAAATAAATTTGACGCTGCCTCATTTTCCACAATTCCCGAAGGAAAGCTGTTCCAAAGTCCATGCGCCAAAATTAGTGGAACAAGATTTTTGGCTTTGCTGTAAAAGTAGCCGAAGACTAGACCTATTAAAAATGTGAATGCTACATACTGAAACATGCCAAACGGGTCAAAAGGTGAAATGTTCCAAACAAAATGCCAGATGCCAAACAAAAATGCTTGAATAAGAATGGCCTTGTAAGTGTAAAATCTTTGAAGATGCGTTTGAATGTAGCCTCTGAACAGTCCTTCTTCGCTTATACCGACAAGCAACGTGTGAAAAGGTATTGCTGAAATGAAGGGTAGAATGTTGTAGGATGAAACTGGGGTTTGATTGGTGACCATGTAAACTATAAAGTAAGTGATAGACAATGTTGTTCCACCGAGAATAATGTAGAAAAGTATTCCATAAAAGACCGCTCTTGTCATACTTTGTATTTTGAAGCCAAAAGCTGAAACATCTGTTCCTTCGATTACAACAATTGTCAAGATTAAAAGGTAAATAATTGGCAACTTCTCATATGGCATATTAAACAGCAAAACAGATGGAATACGCACCAGCATAGCTAAAATGAAAAGGGTGAAAACCCAAGAAAAAAACTTCGCCCTTGCCTCGTCCATCAACCTCTTTAGAAAGCCCAATTACTGGTCGGCTTTTCTTCCAAAAATAAAGCAGAACAAGAAATAAGAAAGAGACGAATATTGGAGCGTCGCTTTCTCTTGGGAAGACATATCCACTTAAAAGGATTATGAACGCAACGGCAAAATATATCAAAATAACAGCTGCAACAGTTCTAAATTCCATGCCTCACAACCACACTGGATTTGCATATTTTAAATGCAATGCGTTTAGAACCTTTAACATTTATGCAAAACGGTTTTAAACAAAGCGTTCTATGATTTACGTGGCTGAAGATATGGCGGACAAGAAAGGCTACAAGTTTCTAGAGCACATGGCAGATGCTTACATCGAAGCTTATGGAAACAATTTAGCAGAAGCTTTTGAAAATGCTGCTATTGCAATGTTCGATGTTATGACGGACATAGAGAAGGTTGACCCAAAAATTAGGGATGAAGTCAAAGTTGAAGCTGGAGATGAGCATGCTCTTCTTTACAATTGGCTCGAGGCTCTGCTTGTAAAATTTGAGCTTGAAGAAATGCTATATTCCAAGTTTAGGATTCAGAGTTTAAGTGAAACGCCAAATGGTTTTAGGCTTAAGGCTGAAGTTTGGGGAGAAAAATTTAACCCAGAAAAGCACGCGCAGAAAGTTGGCGTGAAAGCCGTCACATATCATATGATGGAGATAATCAAAAATCCCGGAAAAGTCGTCTTAAAGTTTATACTTGACATTTAAAGCGTTAATTAAACTAGCTTCAGTTTTTTTAAGCCTTTAATGATTTCTTTCACGGCAACTTCTGGGGGCATTTCAAGCGATTCCGTTTTGAACTCTACGAAGGGAACACCTTTCCCCTTATAATATTCAAGTATTGGCTTAGTTTGCTGCTCGTAAACTTCAATGCGCCGCTTTATAACTTCTGGAGTATCATCAGAACGTTGGTACAGCTCTCCTCCACACTTGTCGCATACCATGTCAACTTTAGGCTTCAAATACCTCAAGTTGTAAACTTCCCCACATTTTTTGCAGATTCTCCGCGCTGACAAGCGCTCAATGATTATCCACTCTGGAACTATCAGCTGAATTATCACGTCTATTTTGGCAATTTTTTCCAAAGCCTTTGCCTGCTCAATTGTACGCGGATAACCATCCAAAATGAAGCCCTTGCCGCTCGGAATCTTTGCCATACGCTCTTTTAGAACCTCAATTACAACGTCGTCTGGAACAAGCAACCCCTTCTCAACGTAGCCCTTCACTTTACGCCCAAGCGGCGTATCCTCCTTTATAATCTCCCTGAAAACATCACCAGTAGCAATAACATCAACACCAAGCGTGGATTGCAACCGCGAAGCATACGTGCCTTTACCCGAGCCCGGCGCGCCGAAAATTATTGCGTTAACCATCTTCCATCATTCCTAAATGTTCTTAGCTTTATTTCCGTTAAAATACGGGTTAATAGTTAAGCCTTATGTCTTAAAGGTCTCAAATTTGTTAATCAATTATTTTTCACCATACTGGTAAAGCCCAAACAATTTTCCGTCAGGGTCTGCTATCGTAGCCATGAAGTTTTCGCCTTCCCTAGATTTTGAAGCCACTATTTTGCCTCCAAGTTTTACCACTTTCTCCAATGTTTCGTCAATGTCATCAACCAAAATATAAACATAAAACTAAAATGCTAGTAACATCGAAGTTAGGAGATGGAGATTGAAATGAAAATTTTGGGAGTTTCCAGCTCCAATAGGAGCGGTGGCAATTCCTATTTTCTCCTTAAAGAAATGTTTGAAGATATTTCTCCAGTTGAGGCGAAAATTGTTCAAATTGGAGAATTGAATATTAAGCCCTGTGAACTTTGTTTTGAATCTTGTGCAATAAAGCCTTTCAAATGTGCGATTAAGGATGATTTTCACATGTTGTTTGAGGAGATGAAATCCGCTGATGGCATAATTTCGCCTGCCCATTCTACTTTTATGTTCCATCAAAATTTCAATCAATCCTTGAAAGAATTAGCTGCTTAGACTATTTTACACAAAAGAATCATGGAGAAGGCAATAATCCATTAGTTGGCAAACCATGCTTGCTAATAGCCGTTTCAGCTTCAGGAAGCAGTTTCAACGCCTTCCAAATTCTCCATCACCTACAAGAGTTTGCGTTAATGCTCCACATGAAGCCCATAACCATCACTTCTTGGCCGTTTATTGGGTTCTCCGCAAAAACTGGTGGGATGGAAAAAGGCGCTGTCCTAAAGGAGAAGGAAGTTGTAAAAGAAGCTAAAGAGTTGGTGCAGCTATTGATAAGGGAGATTAGAATGGAGAAATTTAAAAAGCTTGAGTTTTTAGACCTTAACGTATTAGGAAAGTTATTTCCTTTACTGGGGTTTCTGGCACAAGCGCTTTGCCTTTTCGTTTATTGAACCTAACAAAGCCGAACTTGCTTAGTACTTTTAAATCTTCGTAAACGTTTTTCACGTTGCGTCCAACTTTTTGGGCGAAATCATTTATTGAGTCAACCCTTAAAACTGCAAGTTGATAGAGCAGCTCTATTCTTTTTGGCGTAAGCAAAGCCGCTTGCTCTGGTTTTAGTTCCTTAGTTTCTTCAATTGTGTAGTCAAGCTGCCCCTCCTCCACATAACCCCTGTAGCTGTCTATGAGTTCTGCCCATTCAAAATAGGCTTTAGCAAGTTTACCGCTCAACTTTTTCTTGAGAAACGACTCCTCAAACCTCTCAAAGTTCATGCCAAAATTCTTTTCAAAACCCTTAATCCGCTCTCTAACCTCCTCTGGCGTTAATTCCCGAACTATTTTGATTAGCATATTTTCACAATTGAAAATTCTTCATGGCGCATTTAAAAGGCTTCATTACAAAACATTTAAACATGTGAACTATTGAAACCGTGTTCTCCAGAAAGCGCATGTGATGCAGATGCAAATAACGCGATTAGAAGATTACTTGTATCTAGTGGATTTGGAAGCTGCTGGGATAAAGAATTTCATAGCTAGTTACATCCTAAAAGGAGAGAGGACAGTGATAATCGAGGCTGGCCCAACCTCATCAGTACCAAATTTACTTTTAGGTTTAAAGGAGTTAGACATTAAACCAGAAGAAGTTGCTTATGTGGCACTTTCTCACATTCACCTAGACCACGGCGGAGGCGCTGGAACATTAATAAGGCATTTGCCAAGAGCGAAAATCCTAGTTCACCCAAGGGGTGCGCCGCACTTAATTAGTCCAGAAAAACTTTGGGAACAATCAAAAGCAGTTTTAGGAGAAATAACAAAAATCTACGGTGCACCAGAACCAGTTCCAGAGAGACGAGTGATGCCAGCAGTTGACGGCGCGACGATTGATGTTGGAAATGGAATAGCCCTTAAAGTTGTTGAAACTCTTGGGCATGCTTCTCACCATGTGTGCTATTATGAGACTCTAAGCAACGGAATTTTTACTGGAGATGCGGCGGGCATCTACCTAAAGACGCTTAACGTGATTGTTCCTACGACACCCGCACCTTTCTACTTAAACGTTGCATTAGATTCCATCGACAAACTTGTGCGCCTAAAACCAAAGTTCTTGTATTACAGCCACTTCGGCAAGGCAGAAGAAGCCGTTGAAAAACTCCAAACATACGTGAGGCAAATTCGGCTTTGGGAGAGCATTGTTAGGCAAGGTGTTGAGAATGGGGAGGATTTTGGAGTAATTAGGGAAAGGATAATTGAACGTGATGATGCTGTTAAGAAGGCGCTAAAATACTTGGTAGCGCATCCTATTCTGAGTGAAACAACGTTGGGGGAAAGTTTGGAAGGTATCATAGATTTTGTCAAGAAAGAAAAGGGTCTGCTAAAGTGAGTGTATTGGTTTAAACACCAAAATTCCTTATATTTCAGCACGCCCACTTCATAGCGTAGGTGAAAAAATGGAAGAAGGCGAAGGTCGTCCACCAACCGAGAAAATTCCACTTGAAAGAGTAGACGATTACACATGGCGCATTCCAAAATATAAGCCAGGCATGCGAGTCCCAGGAATAATTTTCGCCAGCAGAGAACTGCTTGAAAAAATGCAAACTGATAGAACACTTGAGCAATGTGCAAACGTTGCACATTTACCAGGCATATACAAACATGCGATTACACTGCCAGATGGACATGAGGGTTATGGCTTCCCAATAGGTGGCGTTGCAGCCACAGACTACGAGGAAGGCGTAATCAGTCCAGGCGGGGTTGGCTACGACATAAACTGCGGGGTCCGCCTATTAACAACAAACTTGCACGAGAAGGACTTAAGACCAAAACTTGTGGAATTGACAAACGTGATTTTCGATAACGTCCCATGCGGACTTGGAAGCCGAAGAAAAGACTTTAGGGTTACAGAACACGATTTGGACAGACTTGTTATGGAAGGCGTCCAATGGGTAATCGACCAAGGATTAGGATGGGACGAAGACGCGGAACACTGCGAAGAACGCGGATGCATGAAAAACGCAGACCCAGACAAGGTTTCAACAACCGCCAAGAACAGAGGGCTAACCCAAATAGGCACTTTGGGCTCTGGAAACCACTTCCTAGAAATCCAAAAAGTTGACAAAATCTACGACCCCATTACTGCTAAGGCTTTTGGAGTCGAAAGCGAAGGACAAGTAACGGTGATGATTCACTGTGGCTCCCGCGGTTATGGACACCAAATATGTTCCGATTATCTGCGGGTTATGGAAAGGGCGGTTCATAAATACAAAATTGTTCTTCCAGACAGAGAACTTGCATGCGCCCCTGGAAACAGCAACGAGGCTGAAGACTATTACAAGGCGATGGCTTGCGCAGTAAACTATGCATTTGCAAACCGTCAAGTGATTATGCACTGGGTTAGACAGAGCTTCAAACAAGTTTTCAAGCAAGACCCAGAAAGGTTTGGACTAAAACTCGTTTATGATGTAGCCCACAACATAGCAAAAATAGAAAATCACAAAGTTAATGGCGAAAGAAGAAAAGTTTGGGTTCACAGAAAAGGCGCAACAAGAGCATTCCCGCCAAACCACCCAGAAATCCCAGCCGACTACAGAGCTGTTGGTCAACCAGTACTTATACCTGGAAGCATGGGAACAAGCTCTTGGCTTTTGGTTGGCACGGAAAAAGCTATGCAAATAAGCTTCGGCTCAACCGCACACGGCGCTGGAAGGATGCTTAGCAGAAATGCTGCGAAAAGGAGATTCTGGGGTGGGGACGTGAAAAAAGCCCTAGAGCAACGTGGAATATACGTTAGATCTGCAAGCTCTGTTGTGCTAGCTGAGGAAGCTGACCCAGCCTACAAGAACGTTGACATTGTTGCCGAGGTAAGCGACAAAGTTGGGATAGCCACAAAAGTTGCGAGAATGGTGCCAGTAGCCGTTGTAAAGGGATAGCGCATATAGCCTTGAAAACTATTTTGCCCGCCTACCAATTTATTTTTAACAGCCCCCATTAATCAGATTTTCTTTCAGACCGCAATTTGCGCTCTTCAGCCGCGTGAGTTTTATGCAGCTCCTTCATGTACCAACTTCGTTCCCTAGCGTAGTGAAAGCTGATGGCAAGTCCAAGGAAGAGCAAAACAAGACCAGTTAAAGTCAGCAACAAGCCGAGAAGGCTGTATGGATGCGCCGTCAAGTGGTAGGGAATAATCAGAAACCACTCTGGGTTTTCAACCATCACGACTGTTTCGATTAGGCCGCCGACAAAAAACACAGAGCCTATTATAATTATTAAATAGCCTATAGTCTCATTGTGTCTTGATTCTTCAGCTTTCTCGTGCAAGTACTCGCTAAAAAGCATGAAACCACGATTTAAGCAGCAAAACTGCACTTCTATAAGTTTTATTGCAGACTTCGAATACCAAAACATAACACAAAGCATCACCTATATTAGAAGCTTCATCAATAACCAGATAAACGAGAATAAACAGTTGTGTGACTTATAATGCCAATAAAAGATGAATGTGGAATCTGCGGCAGAATCCTACCATACCGCTATTTAAGAAAATGTCAAAGATGTGGGCGCCTATACTGCATAGACTGCATGGTTCCAGAAGTCTCAACAGGCGACACAAGCAGAATGCTTTGCCTAAACTGCGCCAGAAAAATTGTCTCACCAAAGACTATGGGCAAATACGATGGTTTAAGGAACCACCTAAAATTTAGAGCAGCCTTCACGGACATTGTAAGGCTTAGTTTTGCACAGATAGACGGGATAATAGGCGACAACCTACCAATAAGCGCGTACAGAAATGAAGAGTGGTGGAGCAACTCGCTGACTAACGCACATGCCAAGGCGTGGCTTGACGCTGGATGGAAAGTGCAAGAAGTCGACTTAAAAAACGGTTATGTCATTTTTCAAAAAGTGAAAGAATTAGCAGCAACAAGCCGCAAAAGCGAAAAGCGCCGCAAAACCCAAGAAATAAAACCCTTCACGCCAGTTCCAGCAAAACTCCCAAAACCAAGAACTCCGTCAAAAACAAAAATAGCAAAACTCTACGCACGAATAAAAAACATTGAACGCCAAAAAACCGCAATGCCCAAGTACCCAAGAAGCTTCAAACCAAAACCGACACACGAGAAAAAACTCTTCAAGCCAAACCAAAAACCACAATAAAAGAAGTTTTATCTACAAGCCTTAGAAAATAAAATAATGCAAAACATGCGGCCGTCGTCTAGTCTGGTTAGGACACAGACGCCGTAAGCAAAAAGCGCGTGGAAGCCTTCCAAGCCTGCGATCCCGGGTTCGAATCCCGGCGGCCGCACCAACTACGGTAATCATCCCTATTGACTTTTAAGAATTGGAGGGAGGGCGATATCTAAAACAGAGAGATTTTGGTTTCCATTTTCAAATACCGTGAAAATCCTTATAATTGCGACCCTAAAGATTTTAGCTGGTGAAAGGGCAATGTTTTTGGAAGGAAGTTCTAAAAATGAGTAGGATAAAGGCCGTTTTGTTTGATTTGGGCGGAACGCTAGTTCATGTTGAGTCTGTTCCAGAAACTTTCCACAAAATCCTCAAAGCGCATGGAGTAGAATGCTCTATCGCTGAAATTTCAGAGGCTTGGGAAAAGGCGAATAAGCAATTAGGTGAGAAGAAAATGGCTGATTTTGGCGCTAGGTTTTGGATTAATTTCAACCTTTTAGTTTTGGAAGACTTAGGAATTAAGGAAAACGTCTTGTTCTTGGCAGAGGCAATTGACAAAGAATGGTGGGAATACGCCAATTTTTCGCTTTATCCAGAAGCTCTAACGGTTCTTGCGAAATTGAAGGAAATGGGCTTAAAGGTTGGTGTTATCACGAACGGTTTACAGACAGACGTGAATAAAATCTTGGCAAAATTGGGGCTTGAAGGCTTTTTCGATGTTAAAGTTTGCATTGATACCGTTGGAAAGGCAAAACCAGCAAATGAAATTTTTACTTACGCTTGCGAGAAACTGGGTTTACAGCCAAAAGACGTTTTATTTGTTGGCGACAGCATTGAAATAGATTATGAAGGCGCCAGAAAGGCCGGTTTAAAGGCGCTACTCATAGATAGGAACGGCAAACAAAAACGCAACATAAGGAAAATAAAAAGCCTACAGGAAATTTTGTCGCTTATCTGATTGTTTGGAGAATTTTCTGTAAAGTTCACAGATGCTTTTAACGATTACTTCTGGTTTTATTTGGCTCTCTTTTAAGTCTTGAAGCGAGTAAAACTGTGAAGGAACAAAAATCGCCTTCAAGCCTATTTCCTTTGCACCCTTAATGTCTTCTTGCGGGCTATCTCCCACGTAAATGGCTTCTTGTGCCCTAACTCCAAGTCTCTTTAGGGCTTCCTCAAAAATTTTCGCGTGCGGCTTCCGCCATCCGACCTCTTCCGAAACTAAAACGGCGTTAAAAAACTTGTTAATGTCCAGTTTTCTCAAACCAGCGTAGATCACTGGAGCATATGTAAAGTTTGAGACAAGCCCCAACTTGTAATTATGTGACAGTTCACTTAACAACTTTTTTGCGCATGACCTAAGCTCAAGCGAACGTACATAGTCCTCGAAGAATATGTTTACCGCCGTTTTTATGCGTTCATCTTCTGGAGTTGTTTTGAATCCAAGGCTGTTTAGGGCGTCTGCAATCCAAACCGCGTTTGTTACTTCGACAAGTTCTTGGTAGCGTATAACTCTATATTTTTCGTGGGAATTACTGTAGGCGTCCATGAAACATTTTTCTTCAACATCAAAACCCGATTCAATTATCGCCTTACAAAGCTTCATTTTTGAATCTTCCAAGTTATACCCTTTAACATTCGTCAATGTCCCTATAAAATCGAAGATTACAGCCTCAAGTTTATGCAAGCAAATTCCCCGCTGGCGCTTATTCTGAATTAGTTTTTGCAATGAGTATTCCACCATAATAAAATTTACTTACATGTACGGCAACTTGACATATTGAAAACATAATGTCGTTCAGAGAATACCTACACGAGAAAGCTGAAGAATCAAGACACAATGAAACACTCTCTTACTTAATGTTCTTAGCTGGAGCCATATTCTTCGTCGGAGGCTTCCTTGAAACTCTAAGCCTTCCAGGAGAGCCACAATGGTTCATTTTCATACCATACCACGTGGAACCCCTAGCCGGAGCCGTTGTAGGCTTAACCTTCATCATAAGCGGAATAGCCCTCATAATTTTCGGAATAGCCGCGGGCTTAAGTTATTCTAGGGACAGAAGCTGGTACATGCAAGAACTACGCAAGGCAAGTTCCATTGAGGAGCTTGCAATGATGGAAAAGGCTGCGGCTAGTAAGACGCATAAAAAAAGAAATAACAAAGTGTAATTGTCACCAATTTTACGGTAGATTTTAAATATCAAATTTCTTTAATCTAGGGAGAATTATGGAGAGGCGCACTTTGAAGGTTTACATTTTGCTCGCTGCCATGCTTTTTTGCGTCATCCTCGTGCCGTTGATTGCATACTTAATTGGCGAATGGTATGCCTATTGGGGTCACGCCATACTTGCAATAGTATTTAGCCTCATAGCAGTTTACATCAAAACGCATTACTATTGGGAGGAGGAGCAGTGAGTACACCAATACCAGAAACAACACAGGAAATAGCCACTGGAGTAATCACTGCCATTGCAGCCTTTCTTTTCGTAAGCATTGCATTAGGCTTTCTAATGAGGAAAAAGGCGAGAAGCTTTGAAGAGTGGCTTGTTGGACACGGCGACATAGGACCAGTCGTAACTGGCTTCGCCCTAGTAGCATCGTACCTCAGCGGTTGGGCGATTTTTGGAAACGCTGGTTTGGGCTATGCTTTCGGCTGGTCTGGAAGCTGGCTTATTGGCACAGTATGCATAATGGGCATGGCACTTTGTCTAGTGTTGGGTTATAGGATGCGTAGATATGTGACGCTTGGAGCACGAACTGTGCCAGAAATGCTTAGAGTCAGATTTGAAAGCAAGGCTGTTCAGGCGTTGGCTGGCTTGGCGATGATTGTTCTGCTTATAGTTTATTCTGTTGGGCAGTATAAGGCGATGGCGACTGTTTGGACAATAACAACAAGGATGGATTTTCAACTTAGCCTAATAATAACGGCGATTATGGTGCTTCTATACATAGCCATAGGCGGATACACTGGCACACAATGGGTCTCATGCTTTCAAGGAGTACTCCTAACCGCAGCCGGATGGACTTTAGGCATAATAGCACTAGCTTGGGCTGGAGGACCAGCAAACATTGCAGAAGCAATTAAAACACAAACCTACACAAAGCCTGGAGGCGCAAACACGACAATACCACTTGATGGCTACACGTTGCCATTGCCTCCACCAGAAGGCTTAACTTTTGCAGGTGCAGATTGGGTTGGCGTAAGCGCCGCAGTGTTCATGTTCCTTTTTATGGCGACTGGTTTTCCACATAACATTGCGCGGTTTTTGGGTGCGCGAAAACTTTCAAAAAGAGAGTTTTGGAAGATGACGCTGATACTTATCGTTGGCGGTTTAACACCACTTTGGATTGGCGCAGTGGGATTTGCGGCTAGGGCTGTTTGGGGAAACGCGTTGATGGATGCTCAATATGATTTTGGAGGCAAAGTTTTTGGCGACTCTGCAGCGACTCTTGTTAGCATAAGTGCTGGAGGCATACCGCTAGCGTCATTATTTGCCGCTGCAGTATTTGCCGCGTCTGTTGCCACTTTAGCTGGAATGACAATGATTATGGCAACGAACGTAACAAGAGACATAATCCACAACATTAGCCCAACAATCTCTTCTTCAAAACTCTTTTGGCTAACAAAAATTTTGCTGGTTCCATTCATTGCCATACCTTTATGGTGGACTTTCACTTCGCCGCCGCCAATCCTTTCAGAGTTCATGGCTGGCTCAGCTGTAGCACAAGCTGGCATATTCTTCTTTGTTGTAGGAGTTTCTATGCACTGGAAGAGAGCCACAAAATGGGGTGCTGGGGCTGCAATAGTTTATGGCTTGTTTATGACTTTACTGCATCCAAAAGCCTATGGAAGCGTAATCGGCTTGTATCATTGGGGTTATTGGGCTTTTCTGTTAATGCTAGGTTCTGGCTTGCTCTATTTTCTGACAAGTTTGGCAACAAAACCGCTTAACGGAGAAAAGCTTGAAAGGATGTTTCCAAAAGTCAATAAAGCCGAAGGAAAAGATTAAAAGGCAATTTTTGAAGCTATCTCATCAATTTTTCTAGCAAAACTAGAAAGAATAAGCTCATTTACATTTCCTATTGCATCCTCAATTTTTGAGTCAAAATATATTTCTCCAAGATGCGGCACACCCAATTTTTTGATTTCCTGCTTAATAAAGTCCGAATCCGCCAGCTTCATGTTTTCAATCACGCCTAAAACTTGAACTTTCAAATCTTTCAAAAGTTTCACTAGCTTCTTTACAGTTTCAAAGGCAAGCTGCGATGGCGTAGTTATAATAAGGAATTTTATTCGTTTGATTAGGCGGATTATATCTAACGTTGCGTCGCCTATTCCAGGCGGCATGTCAATTATTAAGAAGTCAAGTTCGTTCCACCTCGTTATTGCAAGAAGTTCTATTAACGCGTTTGAAACGTCTGCACCTCTCAAGGGTGCTGCGTGTTCGCCAGAGTAGTAAATTATTGACATATACGCTATTCCATGAACTTGCGGTGGAATTATTCCCTTTTCCTCTTTTGGCTTTACTTTGCCGATGCCTAAAATCACATGTGTGGATGGACTTGTGAAGTCCAAGTCGAAGAGACCAGTCTTGTAACCTCTTTTTGCAAGGGCCAAGGCAAGTGTTGATGCTGTTAGGCTTTTTCCAACTCCACCTTTGCCGCTTGAAACTGCGATTATGTTGCGGACTGGCTCAAGCCTTTCATTTATTATGTTCATTCTGGGGTCAACCATGCTATTTCACGCCCTTTATGCTTTCAAGCCATATTCCACGCCCTTTTATCACCTCGAAGTCTGGGCTCCCACATCTTGGGCATCGAATGTAGGTGTGGGCGACTTCTGGGAGAAAATGTATTGCTTCAGCGTCGTCTTCACTCAAGTTTCCTTTTTCAAAACTCCATTTTTTTCCGCAGACTCTGCAATGAAACTGCGCATTTGAAACTTTAATGCTAAACTTTGTTTTTCCAAGTTCTGGTGTTTTAAGTTGCGATAATGCAAATTCGAATATGTCAAGCTCAATTTGCTGCAGTTCGCCTATGACAATTTTGACTTCGCTGATTTCTTTTAGCCCTTCTTTTTTTGAAATCTGCGAAACCGTTGAGATAACAGATTCCGCCAATGCCCATTCATGCATAGCAGAGTCAACCGCCTAGGCTAATTTAAAAATATCGCAAATTATCTGCCTTTCTTAGGCTTTTCCAAGGCTTTTTCCACAGCTTCTCTTATTATGTAGCCCCCAATGTGAAGTATGGGTTCCTTGAGTTCTGGGTCAACATTCATGGTTGCGGTGCATGGGTAACTGTGGTGTGCCTTCGCTATTGTGTCATAAAGTATGCCCATTTCAATTCTTGTTCCAAGGATTTTCTTTGCCACATACCATGTCGAGCCGCATGGTGCGCTCTGCCTAACAACAGTTGAGCTGATAACCTCGTATTTTCCATGCGTTTCAGTTGAAATCTCCAGTTTTGGTTTTCCAACATTAAAGCCGTTCACAAACTGGGAAATTAGCGGCTTATTTTTTTCATCTGCCTCTAAGGAGCAAAATGGTTTTGGAAAAGCACTTTCTATGCTGAGTTCCATACATCTTTCTTCAACTTGCTTCCTTAAACCAGACGGAACCTCATTGAAGTCTTCTATGGGCACAATTAAGCCTTCAACGCCATTTTTATTTAGGTATGCTGGCAGTTCTAAAAGCAAGTCCTTATGAAGCCCAGACGCTATGCATAAGTTGGCTTTTGAAATTTTTCTCGGCATGTATTTTTCTGGGTTGTCGATAAATGCTGGCAGTTCCGCTGGGCTTGGAAGCTGCGTTGCCGCGCGGATGTTTTGAACAAAACTGTAAGCGTTGTATTTGCATGAGTCGCAGTATATGCCGCAGGATTTGCAGAAACTTGGGTCGTTTATGAGGTTTCTTATTACTTTCTCTGCGAATTCTCCGCTGTAGATGAAGATTAAACTCAGCTTTTTAGTTTCTCCAGTAAATTCCAACGTGAACACTTTATGACGCTTTTTCAAGCCGTAGCCAATACTATGTGTTCAAGGAAAAGGTCTTCTGGAAGAGCGCCGACAAACTCCACTTTTTCGTTAATAACTGTTTTTGGCACTCCCATGACTCCGTATTTTAAGCCTAAATGTGGAAATTCGCTGACTTCTATGACATCCGCTCTTATCAAATCATTTTCTACGGCGAATTTGTGGGCTAAGCTTGCAACCATGGGGCAGTATGGGCATGTCAATGTCACGAACACTTGAATATGAATTGGCGTCTTAATTTCCCTTAATCTCATCTTTATTTCGTCTGAAAGGTCTGTTTTTGCCCTAGAAACTGTTATTATTCCTTCAAGCAGGGTTTGCAACTCATAACCATAGGGAAGCCCATAAAATCTAACGCCATAATCCTTTTCGCCGACAATGGCTATGGCTGGAACCTTGTCGACACCATACACTCTAGCCTTTTCAGCGTCCGCCACAAAATCATAAACCTCCAAACTTATTTTGTCGCTTAAAGCCGCAATCTCGCCAAGTAGTTGTCTGGTTTGGGCGCAGTATTGGCATTCCACCTCTTGCGTAAACATGACGATTTTTACTGGTTTCTCCAGTTTCTCTTCAAATTCACTTTTAACGTGTCCCTTATGCTCTTCTGGTATTAGGCTCATGGGCTTTCACTCGCTTTATTAAATTGTTGTTTTAAACTTTTAGCTTTTCCAGTATTATTGAAGGACAAATTTTCTTCACACCCTCAATTATCCCAATTTTTTCTGAAATGATTTTGGATAGTTCCTTTCCATCCCTAGTCCATATTTCAGTCATTATCATGTGGTCTCCTGTAGATGTTGCCACATATCTTGTTTCGGGTATTTCGCAGAGTTTCTGCGCAACTTCCAAAAGCTTCGGTGGGTCAACGTCAACGCCTATTATTGCCACAGTGTTTAATCCCATTTTTGCTGGTTCAATTATTACGGTAAATTTTCTTATTACGCCCATCTGCCTTAGCGCTGCAACTCGCTTCCTAACGGTTGACTCGTTAAGCCTTAGCCTACGAGCTATTTCCGTGTAGGGGATGCTGGCATCTTCCTCGAGTATTTGAAGAATTTTTATGTCAAGCTTGTCAACCATACATCTTCCTCTTTTGATGCGATTTTCATATTTTTTATCGATTTTTAGTCTGATTTTCGTGCATAAACTTTTTAAGTTCAGACAATTTTATAAGTTTATCGTAAAGTTTAGGCAAAAAATAGGAAGGTGAAACAATCCTATGAGGAAGATGACCGAAGAAAATTTGAAAACAGCCTTTGCAGGTGAAAGCCAAGCGCACATGCGCTATCTAATCTTTGCGAAGAAGGCTGAGGAGGAAGGTTTTCCAAATGTCGCTAGGCTTTTTAGGGCAATAGCCTATGCTGAGCAGATTCACGCTGCAAACCATTACAACGTTTTAGGCATGGTTCGTGGCACAGCAGAGAATCTGCAGACAGCCATAGATGGAGAGACCTATGAGGTAAATGAGATGTATTCCTCGTTTAATGCGGTTGCCAAACTCCAAGAGGAGAAAGGCGCGGAAAGAACGACAAACTGGGCGCTTCAAGCCGAGAAAGTGCACGCTGGCATGTACCAAAAGGCAAAACAAGCTGTGGAAAATGACAAGGACTTGAAGATTGGGGCTATCTACATCTGCGAAATGTGCGGCTACACCGTTGAAGGCGAAGCACCTAGTCGCTGTCCGATATGTGGCGCGCCAAAGGAAAAGTTTAGAAAATTCTAGATATGCAAACAGATAAAATTTTTAGTGAGGTGATAAAGTATGGAGAAAGTTGAAGAGAAAATGAAGATGTTGGGACTCGGTGAACCAGTCCCAGACTTCGAGGCTGTCACAACACACGGCGTTATAAAACTCTCGGATTTTAAGGGTAAATGGGTGATTCTTTTCTCGCATCCAGCAGATTTCACGCCCGTCTGCACGACGGAGTTTGTCGCGTTCGCGCAAATTTACAATGAACTCGTTAAGCGAAACGTTCAGTTGATAGGCTTGAGCATAGACAGCGTCTACTCCCACATCGCATGGACAAGAAGAATAAAGGAAAAGCTCGGCGTTGAAATTCCATTCCCAATAATCGCGGACTTGGACATGAAAGTGGCAAACCTTTTCGGCATGATTCACCCTGGCATGAGCAGTACAGCCGCCATACGCGCAGTGTTCTTCATCGACCCAGAAATGAAGTTGCGAGCAATGATATACTATCCTTTGAATGTTGGGAGAAACATGGATGAAATCTTAAGGGTTATCGACGCTTTGCAAACAGCCGACAGATACAAGGTGGCTTTGCCAGCAAACTGGCGTCCAGGAGATGCTGTGATTGTGCCGCCGCCAACAACGCAGGATGCAGCTGAAAAGCGCTTACAAGAAGGCTACGAGTGCGTGGACTGGTTCTTGTGCAAGAAGAAGCTCCCCTAAATTAAAGGCATCTAAAAGCGTTGGAGGTGAAAATGTTGACGCAGAAACTTTACGCAAACGCGAAGCTGGTTAAGGACTTGCGAATAGCTGTTGACAATGGTAGAGCCCATAGCGTGTGCCTAGACCTTCCACCAGAACTTGGAACGGATATGGGACCAACCGCCCTTGAGCTTGGTGTGATGAGTTATGCTGGGTGTTTTGCAACGATATTTGCTTTGATGGCGAAGAAGATGCGGGTTCAGTTGAAAGATTTGGAAGTGAAAACTGAAGCAATTAAGTCGGAGGAGGCTGGAACAGTGATAGAAGCAAACTTCAACATCGCTGTTAGGGCAGAAGCCACAAAGGAGCAAATCCAAAAAATTTTCAAATTGACGCTGGAAAACTGTCCCGTGGGAAAGCTCTTCGAAAAAGCTGGAGTCAAAACAAGCTACAACATCAACATTGAGAAATAGGCAAAACGCTTTAACTAATCAAAGAGTTGCCCTTCAAGGCTTCATAGACAGTCTTTCCAGAAGCCACTTTTAGCACTTGAACTCCGTACACGCGAAGCATTGCCGAAGCGCCAGGACCAACTTCGCTCGCAATCAGCATTTCAACGTTCATATCTGCCAGATGTTTCGCTAAAATTGGGTCCCTGCCATGATTGGCAGATTCTGCGGGGTTTGGTATTATCTCCACTTTTTTAATTTTGCCGTTTTCTATGTCTAGTATTGTGAAGGTTTTGCTTCGACCAAACCCATGCGAAACTTTGTCTTTAATGCCTTTGTCGCTTTCTGTTGAAACTGCCACACGTAAACGTTCAGCCTTTGTTGTCATAGCTAATCATTTCTTTTCTTGAATTAGCCTTTTTAATTCCTCGATTCTTTTGTTTATTTCTGCCAACCCAAACTCCAAGTCCCTTTTAATAGTCTCTAACGCTTTAATTTCCTCTTGCGGCTCAGCTACATATGGATGGTGCGTTACTGGATAAGCGTAGGCTCTAGCCCATGCTGGAGGCCATGGATGTCTTGGGCACCACCAACCTCTTGGCGTGTAACGCCATCCCATGTGTTGTCACCCCTATTTTGTGATATATCACATAATGTAAAGTAAACTATTTAAGTTTTGTGATATATCACATTAATCATGAGACGCCAATGTTGTCGTAGAAGAAGACACCGATGTGGACGCGTTGGAAGGCCGCCAAAACCAATAATAATCACATCAACATTTATGACCAAAAAGCTTGTTCCAACACCGTCTGGAAACGCAGATCCGATAACGTTGGATTTGGCTGAGGTAGAAGCCTTGAAATTGATAGACTTGGAGAAGCTTTCATTTGAGGAAGCAGGGGCAAAAATGGGGGTTTCACGGAACACCGTCTGGCGGCTTGTCGAAAGTGCAAGGGAAAAGATTGTCAAAGCAATAATAGAAAACAGAGAAATACAAATACAAAAGTGAAACTCCATTCTAGCCTGGGAATGGACAAGTTTTTGTTGGACAGCCACCAGCATATTCCGAATCTGCAGCCACAAACTTCGTCTCCTTCGCCTTAACCTCGCCTATGTACAGCACTTGTTCTGGTTTACTTCCATAACGGAAAACGGTTATGCCCTTACACTTAAGCCTCCATGCAAGCTCGTAAACCCTCTTCACATCTTCTACAGTCGCTTCTGTGGGCATGTTAACGGTTTTTGAAACAGCATTATCCGTGTGCTTTTGGAAGGCTGCTTGCATTTTCACGTGCCATTCTGGTGCGATGTCAAGCGCTGTAACAAATATTCTTTTTACATCTTCTGGGACTTCGTCAATTTTTTGCACAGAACCAGTTTTGGCAATCTTTTCAAGCAGTTTGGCGCTGTAAAAGCCCCTTTCTTTTGCTACCAATTCGAACAGTGGGTTTGTCTCGAAAAGTCTTGTTCCGCCAAGCACATTTCTGATGAACGAAATTGCGAATATTGGTTCAATTCCAGAAGAGCATCCAGCAATTATGCTTATGCTTCCAGTCGGCGCTATGGTTGTTACAGTGGCGTTGCGCATAGCCTTATACTTGTCTTTCCAAATGCTTTTCTCAAAGTTTGGGAAAGGCCCACGTTCCTCAGCAATTTCCATAGACTTCTTATGTGCTTCCTCATCAATGAACTTCATGAGTTTTTCAGCAAGCTGTAAGGCGTCTTCAGAATCATAACGAATCCCAAGCTTAATCAGCATGTCGGCAAAACCCATAACACCCAAACCTATCTTCCTATTAGCTCTAGTAATAGCCTCTATCTCCTTCAAAGGATACTTGTTCGCGTCGATAACATTATCAAGAAAGTGAACAGCGTTCCGCACGGTCTCCCTAAGCTTATCCCAATCCACCTTACCATCAACAACCATCCTGGAAAGGTTAATTGAACCTAAGTTGCAGGACTCGTAGGGCAAAAGCGGTTGTTCACCGCAAGGATTCGTGGCTTCTATTCTGCCAACTTCTGGTGTGGGATTATGCCTATTAATCTCATCTATGAATATCACGCCTGGGTCTCCGCTTGCCCACGCTGATTCTGCCATCAAACTCCAAACGCTTTTAGCTTTCAGCCTCCTCACTTTTTCCCCATTCCTTGGGTTAATAAGCCAATATTCCTCATCCCTCTCCACATTATTCATGAACTCGTCTGTCACTGCAACTGAAATGTTGAAGTTCGAGAAAAAACCCGTCTTCTGCTTTGATGTTATAAACTCGATAATGTCTGGATGGTCAACACGTAGGATTCCCATCATAGCACCTCTGCGTTTTCCACCAGCCTTTATAACTTCTGTGGCTGTGTCAAAAACCCTCATGAAGCTTACTGGTCCAGATGCCACACCTTTTGTTGACCTTACTATGTCACCGTTTGGCCTCAGTTTAGAGAAGTCGAAGCCAACGCCTCCGCCGCTTTTCTCTATTAGAGCCATGTTTTTAACTGCCGTGAAAATGCTCTCCAAGGAGTCTTCAACTGGCAGTACGAAGCATGCGGAAAGCTGGCCTAAATCTGTTCCCGCGTTAAAAAGTGTTGGGGAGTTTGGTATAAACTCGAGTCGCGCCATCATCTCGTAAAATGTTTTTTCGCTTTCTTCTGGATTGTCGCCGTATTCTTTGTCGACTTTCGCTATGGCTCTTGCAACCCGCACGAACATTTGGCTTGGAGTTTCAACGATTCTTTCAGTCTCATCTTTTAGAAGATAACGCCTGTTCAAAACTTCCAAGGCGTTAACTGTTAGTTTTGGCTCTGGAATTCCAAGAGTTTTTCTCAAACTTCTTATCTCATCTTTCTTTTCCCTGTAGGCTTTGTATTCTTCCGCAACCCTCTCGTAGCCATTCTTCCTCAAAACTTCAATTACTACGTCTTGCGCATCTTCAACCGATGGAATTCTCTCCCTAAACCTTTCCTCCAAAATTTTAACGACTTCTCTCGTTACAGTCTCTGCCTTTTCGCCGTCTTCAAGTTCAACGGCGATAAAAGCCTTATGAACAGCGTCCTTAATCCTATCAGGGTCAAAATCCGTGAGTCTTCCATCCCTTTTCCTTATCTTTTCAATTGTCATGGTTAATCCTTCATAAAACGCCTTCAACTAACATATGAATGATAGGATGCAGCTAGATAAAAAGTTTCTACTGTACTTTCTTCACAAATTGGTCTTTGGGTGCGCCGCAAACTGGGCAAACCCAATCGTCTGGAAGTTTTTCGAATGGTGTTCCAGGCGGTATTCCATGTTCTTCATCGCCAACTGCTGGGTCGTAGATGTAGCCGCATATTGTGCATTCCCACTTTTCCAATGTTTTCACCAGGGTTAACTGCAAAGTTTTATGAGCACAGCCTATTTAAGATATGCGCATCGCAAATAAACAGAAGAGGTGGTGGGCTGGACATGTTGTCAACGATTCCGTCGTCCACTACGAAATTGAGCAAACGTGAAGTTGACTTGGAGATGCTGCGCGTCGGCATAATTGCAGAGTTAGATGCCATAAACCTTTACGAACAGTTAGCTGCCTCAACCGAGAATGAAGAGTTGAAGAAAGTCTTTTTGGAAATTGCCAGAGAAGAGAAAACTCATTTCGGAGAATTCCAAGCGCTGCTCTTAAGGCTTGACGGGGAACAAGTTAAAGAGTTGGAGAAGGGCAAGAAGGAAGTGGAGGAATTAACTGGACGCTGAAATGTTGTTGAGTTAGCAAAGGCATATAACAACTAAAACAAGATATTATTATTGTGGGAATATGTATGGAACAGAACAAGTTTTACGTTTTGCCAAAACTGCCATACGGGTACGGAGACTTGGCACCGCACATGTCAGAGGAACAGTTGCGCATACACCACAGCAAACACCACCAAGCGTATATTAACGGCGCCAACGCTATACTCCAAAAACTTGACAACTCAAGAAAAGAAAACATGGATTTAGACATCAAATCCACATTGAAGGAGTTGTCCTTCAACATCGGCGGACACGTGCTACACTCGCTGTTTTGGGAGAACTTGGCTCCAACTGGTAAGGGTGGTGGAAAGCCAGGAGGCATTATAGGCGACGCTATTGAAAAAGAGTTTAAGAGTTTTGAAAGGTTTAGGAAGGAGTTTACGCAATCTGCTGTTAGCGTTGAGGGTTCTGGATGGGCTGCTTTGGCTTTCTGCAAACAGACAGGCAGGCCTATGATTATGCAGATAGAGAAGCATAACATGAACGTTTACCCCATGTTTAGGATACTGATGATTTTAGATGTCTTTGAACATGCCTACTACATAGACTACAAGAACGAGAGAGCGAAATTTGTAGAAACTTTCTGGAACATCGTGAACTGGGATGCAGTAAACAAAAGACTCGAAGAAACCGTACGCTGATAAACGAACCTACTTTTTATCCTCCCCATTTTTGGCTTATTGAACAGAAGAAGGGGAGAGGATATTTTGAATACACTCTTTATGGCGGAGTTATCTTTATGGCTTGAGTTGGACACTGCGTTTCGCATGCGAGGCATTGGATGCAATCTTTTTCACGCACTGGGTCAGACTTCTTTTCAGATGTAGGATGTCCAGGGGCATCAGCCCAATCAAAAACGCTCATTGGGCAGACTTCGATGCATACGCCGTCTCCCGTGCATATGTCCCAATCAACAGCCACGTTTGTTCCGTGTATGCCAAGCTTTGTTGGAGGTTCAACTGGTCCCCAGACGTTATGTCCTTGATGTTGGCTTGCAACTGTTCGCTTTTTTTGGAAATCTGGGTCTATGGGCATCTTTCACACCTACTCGTAGGTTTCATAGATTAGAATATTAGTTTTTCTGATTTACGCTAAACGGTTATATTTAAATAATTGATTGAACAGTTGTGTAAACGAATTCACTAAAAAGTTTAGGTTTAGAAAGGTAAGTGACGGAGGAAAAGGAAAATGAGCAGACCAGAAAAGCCACACTTGAATCTAGTGATTATGGGACACGTTGACCATGGAAAATCAACAACCACTGGACACTTGCTATACTTGGCGGGTGCTGTTGACGAAAGAACAATAAAACAGTATGAAGAAGAGGCTAGAAAGCTTGGCAAGGAAACATTCAAATTTGCATGGGTGCTCGACAACCTAAAAGAGGAGAGGGAAAGAGGCTTAACAATTGACCTTCGATTCTTAAAATTCGAAACCAAAAAGTACTATTTTACGGTCATAGACGCGCCTGGACACAGAGATTTCGTTAAAAACATGATTACAGGTGCAAGTCAAGCAGACGGCGCCATACTCTTCGTTTCAGCGAAGAGAGGCGAGTTCGAGGCTGGTATTGGTCC
>JBNAWC010000014.1:0-27649 GCA_049700035.1 Candidatus Bathyarchaeales archaeon | reverse complement strand
GCAAAATTTTCTGCGTGTCGTAAGCATCTTCAATCACAAGGTTAACTGGGATACCATTATTCCTCAAAACATTTGCTTCAGTGGTGTCAAAATGCATGTTGTTTGGAACATAGCATCCAGGAAAAAGCATGGTGGAAAAGAGTATGTTTTCCGCTGCTCTTCCTTGATGCACTGGAACGAGATATTTGAAGCCAAAAATGTCTTTCACAGCCTTCTCCAGTGAATAGTAACTTCCGCTTCCAGCGTATGCTTGCTTTGTCGTTATCATTCCCGCCCACTGTTCATCACTCATGGCTGAAGTTCCACTGTCGGTTAAGAGGTCTATGAAGACGTCTTCCACTTTAAGCATAAAGACGTTGTAGCCCGCTTCTTTGATGAAGGCTTCACGTTTTTCTCTAGGATGAAGCTTTATCTTCTCCACCATCTTTATTCTGAACGGCTCAGGTAAACCCGACATTCGCTCCAATTTTCCCCCGCTTACGTTAATTCTCAATTCAAGGTTTTGGCTGAGGTAAGGGTTAATAAAAGTTGAGTTATCCAAACCATCTTTCTAACGTCGTTTTTCCCCTAAGCTTTGTTATTCCACTCTGCATTTTCTCTAGGGCTTTTCTAACACGGTCTTCGGAGAAATCCCTCTCACCGCATATGAAACGGATTACGCCCTCAACGTCTGGTTCTCTCCACTCAATCTCATAACTATCCGTAACTTTGGGGTTCAGGAAAATCTCCCTAATGCGTTTAGGTTCTACTGGGAACTCGGCGTTTTTAATATGCGGCAAAGCGTTCTCGAGGCTTCCATACTCCTTGATTAGTTTAAGCGCTGTTTTCGGTCCAAGCCCTTTCACGCCTTCTGGGTTGAAGTCTGTTCCTATCAAAATTCCAACATCAACCAACTGCTCATACGTTATTCCACATTCTTTCAATACGCTTTCAAGTTCAACAATTTCTGGCACGACTTCGATGAACACGCTTTTTCCTGGAAGTTTGCGCCTCCCAGAAATTGTAACATTTCTTACAAGCCTCGGCGCGCCGAAAAGCAAGCTGTCATAGTCTTGGCTTGCGCAGTAGTCTGCGTCTCCGCGTTTAACGATGTGGGCTGCTTGGGCTTCTCCTTCGCTTGGAGCTTGAATCCACGGTATTCCCATCAAATCCAAAAGCCTCTTACTGTCTTCAGCCATGTAATCCTTTAGGCTCGATGTTGCCTGCGCGTACATCCGCGCCTCTTCTATTTTGCCCTCCTTCAAGGCTTGCTCATACTTTATGAGCGCCTCTTCCTTCGCCTTAACACGCCTCTTTATTTCGATTTCTTTAAGCGCTGGCGGTGTCCCATCAAAAACGTAGATGGGTTTTATTCCCATTTCGACTAGATTGCTTGTTCTGTAAAGCAGCCCGCTCAAGTGGCTTGTGACTCTGCCGCTATTATCCTTTAATGGTGTGCCGTCTGGCTGGCGTATAATCGCCAAAAACTGGTATAACGCGTTGTAAGCGTCTATTGCTATGGATTTTCCACTTAAATCCTCAAGCCTAACAACCGTTTTTGGGACAATTTCGCGGAGGTTTACACCCAAAAAACCTAACCCCACCCTAATGTAGGGATTCAAACTGCGATAATAAACTTGCGAAAACGCCGTTTTCTAGGCTGTCAGCAGCATATAGGTTATAAGGGAGCTTGATAATTAGAGAAACCACCCTTGAGGAATAAGCGATGACCGAGAAAGCAACGGCAATAACGTTGGTCACGTGTACAAGCTGTGGAAAAACCATTCCGCCTGGAGCAGAAGCTACAAAGTTTCTTTGTCCAAACTGTGGCGAAATCATGATTAGACGTTGTGGTAAATGCCGAAAATTCGGTCGCCCTTATAAGTGTCCGAAATGTGGTTTTACTGGACCATAAAATTAGCGGAGGGAATAACCGTGGGAAGCGTAATAGTCGCGTACAAAATCTTTCCAACAGACATAACCATAAACTTCGAAGATTTAAAAAAGAAGATTGAAGCATGTCTTCCAGAATTCGCGTCCGTTTATGGCTATGGCGAAGAACCAGTTGCCTTCGGATTAAACGCCCTAATAGTGCACATAAAGTTTCCAGAAGACAAGACTGGTGTATTGGACGAGCTTGAAAAGAAGTTTGAAGGTATAAGCGAAATAAGCCAAGTTCAAACGGTTATGGTGCGTAGAACAAGTAGATAACCTTAACTTACAGTCTAAAACATTTATATAGGATTGAAGCTCTGTTTCGAAACGTGCTTTACACGCGTTTAAGGAAGTGTTCTATTTGAGCGAAGTACAATTACGCGTTGGAGACGCAAAACAAAGAGATGTGGGCAGAGGAATTGCCAGAATAGACCAAAGAGCAATGCAGAAACTCGGAATCTCAGCAGGCGACGTAATAGAAATTGTGGGCAAAAGGACAACATCAGCCATTGCGTGGCCAGCCTACAGCGAAGACCAAAACCGCGACATAATACGCATAGATGGATTTACACGCAAAAACGCTGGAGTAGCCATAAACGAGTATGTTATCGTTAGACCCGCAAAGGTTAAGGAAGGATTAAGCGTAACCCTCGCGCCCATTGATATGCGTTTAAACGTTGATGAGGATTTCACAAATTTTGTTAAGAACCGTCTCATGGAGAGAACTCTCGTTGAAGGCGACACGACGCTTGTTATGATGCTTGGACACGCAATACCATTCACGGTAACAAAAACTCGTCCGCACGGGATAATCAAAGTCACACCAGAAACTAGACTCACGATATTGAATGAGCCAGCGCCAGAAGGAAAGGGCTTGCCGAGAACAACATACGAGGACATAGGCGGACTACACGAGGAAATCCAAAGAGTTAGAGAAATGGTTGAGCTACCGCTGAGGCATCCGGAACTTTTCCAGAGGCTAGGCATAGAACCGCCAAAAGGCGTACTGCTTCACGGACCGCCTGGATGTGGTAAAACGCTTTTGGCTAGGGCTGTTGCAAACGAGTCTGAAGCAAACTTCTTCTCGATAAACGGTCCAGAAATCATGAGCAAGTTTTACGGCGAGTCAGAAGCTAGGCTTAGGGAGATTTTCCAGCAAGCTCAGCAGAACGCGCCAAGCATAATATTCATAGACGAATTAGACGCGATAGCGCCAAAACGCGAAGAAGTGACAGGTGAAGTTGAAAGGCGTGTTGTTGCGCAACTTCTCGCCCTTATGGACGGCTTGTCAGGAAGAGGAAACGTCATAGTAATCGGTGCAACAAACCGTCCTGGCGCGCTTGACCCTGCGCTTCGTAGACCAGGCAGGTTTGACCGTGAAATCGAGATTGGTGTTCCAGACAAGCAGGGAAGATACGAGATTCTCCAGATTCATACCCGTGGAATGCCACTGGCGGAGGATGTTGACCTTAAGAAGCTGGCTGAAATGACTCATGGTTATACTGGCGCTGACCTTGCGGCTCTATGCCGAGAAACAGCCATGAAAGCTCTTAGGCGCTACTTGCCACAAATAAACTTGGAGGAGGAGCGCATACCGCCAAGTGTCTTGGAAAAGATGGAAGTGAAGATGGAAGACTTCATAAGCGCCTACAAGGAAGTCACGCCCACAGCCATGCGTGAAGTTTACATTGAAGTGCCAACAGTTCACTGGGACGATATAGGCGGACTTGAAGACGTTAAGCAGGAGCTTAAGGAAGCTGTTGAATGGCCCTTGAAGAACCCGGACATATTTAAGCGTCTTGGAATAAAGCCTCCAAAGGGCATTCTGCTTTATGGGCCGCCTGGATGTGGTAAAACGCTTTTGGCTAGGGCTGTTGCCACCGAAAGCGAGGCTAACTTCATAACGATTAAGGGTCCAGAAGTCTTTTCCAAGTGGGTTGGAGAATCTGAAAAGGCGATACGTGAGGTTTTCAGAAAGGCACGAATGGCTGCGCCCGCAGTAATATTCTTTGATGAAATTGATTCGCTTGTTCCGCGTAGGGGATTGGGCTTCGCGGACAGTGGCGTAACAGAACGCGTAATAAGCCAACTTTTAACAGAGATGGACGGCATAGTTACATTAGAAGACATAGTTGTAATAGCAGCCACAAACAGGCCAGACATTGTTGACCCCGCTGTTCTTCGCCCTGGAAGATTTGATAGGCTTATATATGTGCCAGAGCCAGACGAGAAAAGTCGCCTCCAGATATTCAAGATTTACACGAAGAACATGCCATTAGCCAAAGATGTTGACTTAAACCAGTTGGTTGCGATGACTAAGAACTATTCTGGCGCTGACATAGAGGCCTTATGCAGAGAAGCAGCGATGCACGCTCTGCGAAGAGACGTGAACGCGAAAGAAGTCGCCATGGTTGATTTTCAAGAAGCGCTTAAGAGGATTGGTCCTTCGGTTACGCCTGACATGGAGAAATGGTACAAGAGTTTCATGCAGCAAGTCCGTGTTGTGCAGAAACCAGCAACACCAGTTGCTTAAAGGGGAAGCGTTGGCTTTGCCAGTTAAAACTTGGAAGACGCATCCAGCCGATTTCGTTTTATTGGAGATTCTGCGGAAGAAAGGCGCAATGGCTGATGACGAGCTTTTTGAACTGTTAAGCGAAGAATTCAAGGATTTAGGATTCAATGACTTTAACAAGCTGCTGATGCGCTTAGAAATTGGCGGGAAAGTGCGAGTTACTTCAATGACGCGTGGGAAAAGGCGCGTTGAAATCCTAACATAAGAGCGTCCTAAACAAAGTTTCAAGTGCCTTTGATGAGTTCATCCGCAGACGTAATAGTTGTCGGAGGCGGACCATGCGGCTCCTTTACCGCGCTTAACCTAGCAAAGTATGGAGTGCACGTAAAGGTTTTTGAAGAACACAGCGAAATAGGCTTTCCAGCGCATTGCAGCGGTCACATAAGCCTTAAGGGCTTAATGGATTTAGGTTTGCTTCCACTTCCAGCAAACGTTGTGGAAAACACTTTTTGCGGAGCGAAATTTTACTCGCCAAAGGGCACAGAATTTGCTGTTCGCTTTCAAAAACCACTAACATGCGTTGTTAACCGCGCTCTTTTCGATAGGCACATTGCAGAACTCGCAAAGTCTCACGGCGTGGAATATTATTTGAGCACGCGTGTCGAGTCGTTGGTTTTTGAAGATGGCTTTGTCAAAGGCGTAAAGTCCAACATGGATGGAAACGGAAAAAGCGAACACGCAAAAATTGTGGTTGACGTTGAAGGCGTTTCATCAAGGATTTTGAGGCAAGCTGGATTACGGTGCGCTGACGCTTCCATGATGGTTAATGGGGTGAACGCTGAAGTTGAAGGCATACTCGATGTTGAAACCGACTGCGTCCAAGTTTTTCTCGGAAGCGCTTATGCATATGGCTTTTACGCTTGGATTATCCCAAGGAAAGATGGAACTGCAAAGGTTGGGCTAGCCGCTAAAGGGGGAAATCCAAAAGAACTTTTCCATCGATTCATTTCTAAACATCCAGTTGCCTCAAAAACGCTTAAAACAGCAAAGATATCACATGTCGCTTTTCATCCAATACCACTTGGAGGCTTCATACCAAAAGCTTTTTCCAACGGTTTTTTAGCCGTCGGCGACGCTGCTTCGCAAGTGAAACCCACAACTGGCGGCGGCATAATCCTCGGCATGAACTGCGCGAAAATTGTAGCTGAAACAGCGCTTGAGGCATTGCTTGCAGATGATCTTTCAGCGAACTTTTTAGGCGCTTATCAGAGGCGATTTAAGAGAAACTTTGGTTTCGACGTGAGCTTTATGCTCAGGGTTAGGCGGATGCTCGACGCGATTTCAGATGAAAAGCTTGACTCTTTGATTAAAACTTGTGTTAAGCTTGGTTTGAATAAGGACTTGCGCGATTTTGGTGACTTGGATTTTCAAGGAAAAGCCCTAATGCGGCTTATGCCTAAACCCAAAATTTTGCAAGCGCTTCTCGCATTCTTTGCCCTCTACCTTTCTGCGAAGCTTTAAAATGTTTGAACGCCAAACTGACAGAAACGGTAGGCGCAAAATGTCTGAATTCCATTACAAGCAAGTCATAGTCTTCCGCTCCGACCTAAAACTAGGCAAGGGCAAAGTTGCAGCGCAAGCTGGACATGCAGCAGTTTCAGCGGCTGAAGAAGCCCGCAAAAAGCGTTATACGTGGTGGAAAGCTTGGATAAACGAGGGACAGTGCAAAATAGCAGTTAAGGTGAAAAGCGAAAAGGAACTTTTGGATTTAGAGAAGAAAGCAAAGGCGCTTGATTTGCCATGCGCCCTAATTGTTGATAGAGGTTTAACAGAAATCCCACCTGGAACAATAACTTGTCTGGGGATTGGACCAGCACCAGCAGAAGAGGTGGATAAAATAACTGGTTTGCTTCCGCTTCTTTAGGGGCTTACGGCTTGTTTGTTCCAAAAATTGAGAAGCTTATTGGAATGGAAGTTTATGCCACACGCTCAAGTGGGATAGGCGGCGTTCTTAAACATTTCTCCGAGGATTTTGTCGTTGAAGAAGTTCTTGTTGATGGTTCAAAGGCTGAAGTAAGTCCATCCATGACTGGCAAAACCAAGACTTTTAATCTTTCAACCACGAACAAGCGCTATTTACTATGTGTTCTGGTTAAGCGAAACTGGGACACTTTTTTGGCTGTTAAAGCCATTGCTAGAAGTTTGGACATAAGTTCCTCGCGGATTCAGATTGCTGGGATAAAAGACGCGAAAGCCGTAACCGCCCAATACATCACTATTGAGGGCGTAGGGGTTGAAAGTCTCTCTAAAGTCAAAGTTAGCGGCATTGAACTTCGCCATATTGGATATTTTAGAGGTGAAATTTCTCCGCATTTCCTCTTGGGAAACGATTTCCACATAGTTGTAAGAGCGATAAGATATTCTGAAAGTGCAATAAAATCGCGAATAAAGAAAACAATCGAAGAAATTGAATCCTTGGGCGGCGTTCCAAACTTTTTCGGTCACCAGCGCTTAGGTACAGTCCGCCCAATAACGCATCTTGTTGGAAAAGCCTTAATCCAAAGAAAATTTAGGAAGGCTGCGATGATTTTTCTCGCAAAACCAAGTCAATACGAGCATCCAGAGTCAAGAAGGGCAAGAGAAACCTTAAAAGTTACACAAGATTTCAAAAAAGCCCTGAAAATTTTTCCGAGAAACCTCCGCTTTGAACGTTTGATGCTTGAACATTTAGCCGAAAAGCCGGAGGACTGCATAGGGGCGTTTAGGCGATTGCCTAGCAACCTTTTGAGGCTTTTCATACAAGCTTATCAAGCCTATCTCTTTAACAAAATTTTGAGTGAACGAATAAAAAGTGGGCTTGCACTTAACAGTGCATATGTAGGCGACTATGTTGTTAATGTTGAACGAAATGGATTGCCAATGCTAAACATGCGTAGAGTTGTGGATGCAAAGACGCTTGCCGCTGTAAATGAGTCTTTAAAGCGTGGAAGGCTGCGTTTGGCGCTTCCACTAATAGGATTTAAACAACAGCCTTCGAGGGGAGTTCAAGGCGAAATAGAGAAAAAAATATTGGAAGAGGAAGGTGTTTCCCAAGAAAATTTTAAAATTGGATGCATTCCAGAAATCAGCTCCAAAGGCGAACTTCGAACAATAATAGCGCCTCTAAGAGGCTTCTCGCTAAATGAAATCTTAAAGGATTCAGCCAATCCATCAAAGAGTGCTGTGAAATTGCAGTTTATGCTACTTCGCGGTTCCTACGCAACAGTTTTACTGAGAGAAATTATGAAGGCGCAAAATCCAGTAAAGGCTGGATTTTGAAGCGCATATGCTAATGTGCTAATTCTTTTTCCGCGTTCTCCAGTAACAACTGCTTTTTTTCCATAGACACTATAACGTTTGCAGCGTACTGGTGCCCATCAGCAACACCGAAGCCTTCAGAAGCCCTTTCCAGCAAGTTCACCGCTCCTGGAAGTTTGCCTTTGTCGATTAACGGCTGCATTGTTTTTGGCACGCGCATGGAAGCCTTAACGAAAGTTTCTTTTAGTGTTCCCCAGTTTGGAATTTCCCTCGGCACGTTTACGAATCCTAGAATGTATTTTTCTGGTTTTATTAGGCTCTTCTGGTAAGCCAAGAAAGAGCAGAACTGCCCAATCACTTTTGTTCCCATTTCGCTGTACATGTCTCCAGTATCAAACCATTGGATATGCTCTGTTTCCTTCAGTCTTTCACGGTAAAGCCTGGCCAAAACTTGACGGTTAACCTCCTTGCGTCTAGCCTCCAAAACTTCAACTTTTCTTTCTATATCTTCGCTTAAGCCTTCAAGACAAGCCTTTATTCCCATCTCTGGTCCACCTTCGTAGTAGCCCACTGCACCCAAAATCTGAAGTTTCGAAAACAGCGTGTCTAAACGTGTCTTCAACTTTTGCACCTCAAAGTTTTTGCCTTTCTGCTGTATCACTCCATTTTTCAAGGCTTCTTCCAGAACCATCTTGTTTACTGCTTGAAAGCCCTCTGGAATTTCGCAACTTCCAACCAGAGCCAAATAGCCTAAGTCAAAATTTTCTTCGTTTAGGGCTTTTGCAAACAAGTAGCAGCATGTTGCTCCTGAAAAGTCTGTTTCGCCCCTAAACCCATAATTTTCAAGGTTTAAATCCAAAACTTTCGTGTCTGATGAAGGTTTCGGGTCGTGGTGGTCAAGTATTATTGTTAGGTTCTTGCCCTTGTTAAGCTCTGAAATTAAATCCGCATGCGAAGAGCCGATGTCAACATAAAATATGGTTTTGCCCTCTTTTGAGTGTAAATCCTCTATAACTTCAGTGTAAACCTTTTCAAGGCAGAAGGTTTTGGCTTTCACACCTTCCCTTTCCAAAGCCTTTAAGGTTATGGCTGCAGAACACAATCCATCAGCGTCATCATGATGCACTATTAATGCTTCTTTAGGCTTAGCGGCTCTAAAATCCTTAATAACCTTTTCCACCTTCAACCTAAAATCGTTTAAACTCAAATCTTTACACCTCTAACCTATGGTCTTCAACAGGTCTGAACGCGTTATTATCCCAACAATTTCTTTGTCACGCACAACCAAGACTCCTGGATGTCTCTCAAGCAGTGGGCGTATGGAATCTATTGGCGTTTCTTCTGAAATCATTGGCAATGGCGGACCCATTATTTCCTTTACTTTGGCTTCTGCGATGTCTGCATTAAGGTTTCTTATAATGTCCTCTTCCGTTATTGTTCCAACGATTTTTCCCTTGTCCAAGACGGGCATCTGCGATATTGCATTGCGCACCATGATTTCGCTTACTTTGAAAATGCTGTTGTTTGGCTTCGCGAAAATCACGCCCTTCGTCATGAAGTCCTTGCATTTCGCCCTTTTTCCACCAGCTAAAACTTCCAGAATCTTGTTTATTGTTGAAAGTCTTGGGTCAACTTTTTCCTGTTCTATTTTTGCTATGTGTGCTTGAGAGACTCCGACAAGTTCTGCTAGTTTTTTCTGGGTTAGTCCAGCTTCGATTCTTAACCTTTTTAGGTGGTTTCCAGTTATCGCCAAAAATAACCACCAGTTATTATCCTATATAAACTGATACAGTAAAATATATATTTGTTTTCGTGCATACACCTTAAACTTCTCGGATGGAAGATTGAAATGCGAAACATAATCGTTGAGGACTTAAAGCAAACTCCACTGGAAAAGCAGCGCATAGAAATAGTTGAAAGGAAAGGTTTGGGACATCCAGACTACATATGCGACGCTGTTATGGACCAAATCTCAATCCAATTAAGCAAGGAATACTTGGAAAAGGCTGGCGCAATACTTCACCACAACGTTGATAAATCATTGCTTGTAGCTGGCGAGTCAGAACCAAAGTTTGGCGGAGGCACAGTTAAGCAGCCCATGCTCTTCGTTTTTGGCGATAGGGCAACGTCAGAGTTTAACGGCACAAAAATTGACGTTGCTGGCATAGCCGTAAACGTTGCAAAAAGGTGGTTTAAGCAGAACATGCGCTTTATAGACCCAGAAAAGCATGTTAAATATCAGGTTGAGTTGAAGCCTGGTTCAGCTGGGCTTGTCGACATTTTTAAGCGTGAGGGCAAAGTTCTAGGTGCTAATGACACGTCTGCTGCTGTTGGTTATGCGCCGATGACTAGAACTGAAAAGATTGTTTTGAAAACTGAAAGGTTTCTGAATTCTATGGAATTCAAGCAGCGTTTTCCAGAGTCTGGAGAAGACATAAAAGTTATGGGTTTCAGAACAAACAACACCCTAAACTTGACAATTTCGATGGCTTTTGTTGACCGTTACGTGTACAGCGAGGAAGACTACTTTGAAAAGAAGGCGAAAATCTTGGAGGAAGTAAAGCGCTTCGTAGAGGCAAACACGGACTTTGACAAGGTCAATGTTCAACTGAACACTTTGGACATGCGTGGAAGAGGCATAGGAGGCGTCTACTTAACCGTCCTAGGCACAAGCGCTGACAGTGGTGATTCTGGACAAGTTGGAAGGGGCAACCGCGTAAATGGCCTAATATCTCTAAACAGACCTTTCTGCTCAGAAGCTGCGGCTGGCAAGAACCCAGTTAGTCACGTTGGAAAAATCTACAACGTTTTAACCTACAAGATAGCCCAGCATGTTTACGAGGAAGTCCCAGAAGTCGAGGAAGTTTACATTTGGCTTCTAAGCAAAATAGGCAGCCCCATCGACCAGCCGACGGTTGCTGCAGCGCAAGTCATAATGAAGGGTGATAACTCGCTTGACAAGGTTAGACACGAAATAAGCGATGTGCTTGATTATGAGCTTGAAAATATAGGCAAGTTCTGCATGGAGCTTGCTCAAGGAAAAATCCAAACGTATTAACAAATTTAACTATGCTCGCATCATATTTCTGAAATACTGTATGATTAAATGAGGATTTGCATGTGCAGACAAGCGCATTTAAGACTCTAACTGTTGTTGCAAGCATATTCTTCTTCACAAACTACCTAACTGAAATGTTCCTACCAGTTTATTATGTGCAGTTGGGCTTAAGCATAATCGACATAGCCGCGCTATTGCTGGTAACATTCTTAATAGTTGGCTTTCTCCCAACGCTTCTGCTAAGGTTTACAAAAAACTTAGAATATTTTGCATAGGAATAATCTTCACAATGCTTTTTTACGCGGCGTTAATCTACGTTAAAAGTCCAGTAATACTTGGAATAGCCTACGGCTTAAGCATAGCGACATTCTGGCCGAGCTTTAATCTTCTGCAATTTAGGCTGAGCACGTCAAAGATTAGGGCGAGAACCGTAAGCTTGTTCTCCTCAATAATACCATCAATTGCCAGCATCGTCGGTCCAGCAGTTGGCGGTTTTGTTATAGAAACCTTCAAGTTTCAATTCCTTTTCGCTTTGTCCATCATCTTATATTCTGTTGCCTTGATTTTCTCCACGCGCATGGAGTTCAGAACTGAAACTTACGGTTTATCGATTCCAAGGGAAAGAAAATTCCTAGTCTTTTTCGTAACGTTCATCCTCTTTGGTATGTCTGAAGCTTACTGGCTTGCCTACCCGCTCTTTGTTAACAAAATTTCAGAAACAATCTCCATAATGGGCATTGTTCTTGCCGCTGCAAGCATTATTATGTCTGTTATAACTTTTCTGGTTAATTGGCTTTCAGACGTTAAAATGCGACGTGTTGAATTCACCATTGTAGGCGCATTGCTAAATGCTCTATGGTTCTTCTTGATAGGACATGCTTCAGCGCCACACGAAATAGTTTTATTATCTGTTCTGTCTGGTTTGGCAAGTACTTTCACTCTTTCATGGTTCGCCCATTACGGAGACTCCTTCAGCAGAGAACACTACGCAAGCACACTTGTTCTTATGGAGGTCAGCCTAATGATTGGAAGGATAATAAACCTTTTGCCAACATGCATATTTCTTTCATACGGGAACTTTTTGGGCTACTTCACGCTTTTAGGAGTATTCTCGCTGATGCTCATTCCCATCCTAACAATAAGTAAGACGAGGCTGTTTACTCATTAAAAGGCTTAAAAGCGCTTGCGACCGAACTATAATGTAGCGTGATTGACATGACAGAAGCACCCGAAAAATTGCCGATATCCGAATTCTATAAGGTTGTCGATTATGTCACGATTTTTAAAAGTGAAAAATGGTGGGAAGCCATTGTTGTCTTTGAATCCTATGGAAGGCGTTCAATAGGCTTGTATCTTTGGCAAAAAAGGAACGATACATGGAAGCGAAAGCACAAGTTTAACATAAGAAACCTTGAAGAGTGGAACAAACTTAAAAGTGCAATAGAACAGTTAACGCCAAAAATTGCTTCAAAGTAGCCCATTTGCCGCAAATCTCTGTATTTTTAATTCATATTCAAAAACAGAATCCAAAATTGAATAATTTTATTAATAAACCCACGTAACAAAAAACAGAGGCGAACACCATGGAAACTGAAGAAGCACAAAGTGAGGAAATACTCTCCGAAGACGAAATCCAACAAGAAGAGAACATTGAACAAGAAGAACCCGTGGCAGAAGCAGAAGCGCTTGAGGAAAGAGAGCAGGAGAAAGAAGAGAAAAAAACCAAATCAAACAATCAAGTTGAAGATAGAAGCAGCTTCATTCACGGACTTTCTGTAGGTTTAGGAGTCGGCTGCATCGCCACGTTCATCATAGTCTGGGTTTCATTATTCTTTACGCCGCAACTACCCAAAGCAATCACATATGAAAATCTGCTCTCAGTATTCATTTATCCACTAATCTACTTGTTGGCAGTCGGCCTAGTAGCCTTAACAGCAGGCATAGTGAGAGAATACTATTCAACAAGAAGCAAACTCTAAAAGAGCGCTTAGATATCAACCAACTTTTTCAAATAAACTAAATTTTATAATAGTTTACACTTTAAATGAATTGTGAAAGGCTAATGTCGACAAAACTTAAGGAACTCCTAGAGAGAATTGTTGGGGAAAGAGCGCCTGGTCCTTCTCCAACGTTTTCCGTTTTTCACATACTGCACGCGATAGAACTTATAGCTGAGAAAAAGTTGGGCAGAGGCAAACTTGCTGAAAACCTAAACGTAGGCGAAGGTGCCGCGCGTACGATAGTTGATAGGCTGAGGACTGCGGGGCTTATTGAAACTTCAAAGTCTGGATGTGTGCTTACCAGTGAAGGCGTTAAATTTTGGAGTAGTTATAGGTCGATTTTTGTGAAGAAGACTGAAATCGGAAAGAACGAGTTGACGCTTTCAGATTATAACTTTGCAATTTTGGTGAAAAATCGTGGAGACAAGATAAGGTATGGGATTGAACAGCGGGACGCAGCAATAAGGGCTGGGGCGAAAGGAGCAACAACCATAGTTTTTGTCGGCGGTCAGTTGAAAGTGCCTTCCATAAGCGAGGATGCCAAAAGCGATTTTCCAAAGGCGACATCCCAAATATTTAGGCTTTTCAAGCCAGAAGAAAACGACGTAATAATAATTGCAAGCGCAGAAGACTCGAAAAGTGCCAATTATGGTGCACTTGCAGCGGCGTGGACGCTTCTAGATTGTTAGACAAAGTGCCTTAAAACTTATCAAGACTGGAAACATTGGAGTAGCGTGGAGGGCATCTTTAAAATGGTGGAATTCGATAAGCTTGAAAGTTTTATTTTTGAAAAGATGTCTGCGACGCATCTGCCAGGCTTAAGCATCGCAGCGGTTAAAGGAAATGAGACGGTTTACAGTAGGGGCTTTTGTTTTAGGGATTTGGAGTATGGGCTTAGGGCTACACCAGAAACATTGTATGGAGTTGGCTCTGTAACAAAATCTTTCACGGCGCTATCAATCATGCAGCTTATGGAAAAAGGAAAACTAAGCCTAGATGATGATGTGAGCAAATATATTTCATTAGAGCTTAAGCCGATGGGCGTTCCAGTGAAAATATGGCATCTTCTCTGCCACGCGTCTGGTATACCAGCGCTTGCGTATGCCGAGGCTTTTATTCGTTATTTGACTGGTTCAGGCGGTAAGTGGGTTCCAATAGCCAGCAACGAGGACATAGTAGCGTTCATGAGGGAAGCCAACGAGTGGGCTTTAACCAAGCCTGGTGAGAGATGGTTTTATTTGAACGAGGGCTACGTGATTTTGGGCTACATTATTGAGAAGCTTTCTGGCGTGAGCTACGAAGATTATGTTAGAGAAAAAATTTTGAAGCCATTGCGCATGAGCCGAAGCTTCTTCAAAAGGGCTGATGTGGAAGCAGACCCGAATGTTGCTGTGCCATACATAATCACGAGGGACGGTGAATGCAAAAAGTCTGTGCATCCTTACGGCGTTTATGCTGATGGTGGCTTAATAAGCAATGTTCTGGACTTGGCAAACTACTTAAGGATGTACCTTAACCGTGGAACCTACGAAGGCGCAACTTTGCTTTCGCGTGAAAGCATAGAAGAAACGGAAAAGCCTCGCGTGTCCTTGCCGCTTCAAGTTTTCGGCGGAGAATCCTATGGTTATGGTTTGATGATTAACCCAAACTTCTTCGGCAGAAAACTTGTTGGTCACGGAGGCTCTGTTCTGGTTTACACAGCCTACATCGGATACATACCAGAAGAAAATGTTGGAATAGCCGTGCTTGCAAACGGAAGCGGTTACCCGCTCTCGCAAATTGGACTTTATGGCTTAGCACTTATGATAGGCGAAAACCCCGAAAATTTGCCGTTCATGAAATATGAGAGGACATATGACCTATTGACTGGATTGTATGAAACTTACAAGGGAACAATGGACGCGCAGGTTGTCAGAAAAGGCGGAATTCTGCAACTTGAAATTAAGGACAAGTACACTGATATGGTTGTACCGTTGATTCCAGAGGACATAAAGGGTCAGGTGAAGAGGTTTTATGCCCTCCAGTCTGGTGGAAAACTTCCAGTAGAGTTCACTGTTGAAGGAAATAAGGTGGAGCTGGTTTACGAAAGGTATAGGCTAAAGAAGGTCGCCAACTTAAAGTAATGCCGAAACAATGAACCATATTCCGAAACTCGTCAAGATAGCGGAGCAAAAACGAAAACAGCGTCTAGCCTTTTACTGCTTCAAAGAGAGAATTTTCTCTTCTGCTGCCAATCCAGCTCCAAGTTCAAGGTTGTACCCCAAACTTTTCAATGATGTTTCTATGGCTGCTATTGTGGAAAATAAATCGTTTTGGCTGACGTTTCCCATGTGCCCAACCCTGAAGCCTTTTCCCTTTAGCGGTCCAAGCATAGATGCCACTATTACCCCGCGATTTCTCATTTCACTTCTAAACGTAGCGTCATTCACGCCTTCTGGATAATACACAGCAGTAACAGTATCAGCAGCGCATCCTTCATCCGCCACTAACCCAAGTTTTAATGCTTTCATTGCTGCTCTGAAGGCTTCGGCTAAAACGTGGTGCCTTCTAAACCTGTTTTCTAGCCCCTCGTTTAGGATTATTTCAAGAGCTTCTGCCAAAGCGCAAATCATGTTGACTGGCGGCGTAGCGAAGTATATTGATGGGTCCCGCATTGATGGTAGCCAATTTTTAATGTTGCCATACCAAAAATTGACTGGCGTTTTCCTTTTTTCAAGAAATTCTATGACTCTTTTGTTTGCTGAAAGTAGGGCTAATCCAGGAGGGACACCAATACACTTCTGTGAACCAGAAGCGCATATGTCTATGTTCCAGCCGTCAACGCGGACTTCCATGCCGCCTAAAGAGCAAACAGCGTCAACGATGTAAAATGCTTCGCTTTCTTTTCCGACTATTTCGCCTATTTCCTCTATTGGGTTTGTAACTCCAGTTGAGGTTTCAACATGCGTGACAGTTACAGCTTTAAATTTGTCTTTTCGCAAAGCTTCTTTAATCATTTTTGGGTTTGCGGGTTTGCCCCATTGAAACTCCAAGACTTTGGGCGTTGCGCCGTGAGCCATCGACATTTTGACAAAGCATTCTCCAAAGAATCCAGTTACTATATTTAAAACCTTATCGTTTGGCTCCAAAACGTTTGCGACAGCCATTTCTAGGGCTAATGTTCCAGAACCAGCAACCACGAAAACGTCGCCATCAGTCATAAAAACCTTCTTTAACTGTTCAAGCGTCTTCCTAAAGACCTCAATGAACTCGCGCGCGCGCGCACTGCCTTGCTGTCCTTTGCCTTTGCATAGTCCTCAAGTCGTTCCCTATTTATTTCGATGAACGTGTGTCCCCACGAAAAAATCGACAACAGCCTATACGCTTCTTCTTTGAAGCCAGCAATGTAAAGTGCAGCCGATAGGGCTTCAACCGTACTAAGCTTTGTTGGGCTTCCAAAGTTTACTGGGTTTCCAGCAACAAGGTATGGCAAACAGCGTGATGTTCCCCTAACACTTTTTATTAGGGGCTTTTCCGCGTGCTCCCAACTAAAATCTAACGCGGCTAAACCAAACTTTTCTATGCGCTCTCTGTCAGCTGGAGAGAAGGCTATTTCCGAAAATGGATTCAAAACCACAGCCCTTTTTGGCAAAAACCTAATCCTATGCACTATTTCAATTAGCCCGTGGCGTTTAAGCTTCAAAGCAGTACATTTCTTAGGGTCGCACTGTCCAGCGTGGTAAACAACTATCCTAACCTGTTTTTGCAAATGCCTTGCGCACCTTCAAGTGGCACATTGGGTCATTCAAGACTATCGGAATCTTCGCAATGAGGTCTGTTGCAGTCATGTGAAAACCTTTCTCCTCTAAAACAATGTCTCCAGCTGCACCATTAACGAAAGCTCCAGCCACAGCAGCCTCAAATGGGTTTACACCCTGCGCTAGCAATGCGCCAACCAATCCAGAAAGCACATCGCCAGTTCCGCCAACAGTCATTCCAGGATTACCCGTAAAATTGAGTTTGAAACGCTTTTCATCGGCGATTATGTCAACTGGACCTTTGAGCAGAATTACTGCACCAAATTCAGCTGCCGTTTTTTGCACTTCAGCCACTTTTTCGTCCAAGTTTTCTGGCAACTTCCTACCAGTCAATATGGCGTATTCCCCAGCATGTGGCGTTAAAACCAAAGGCACGTTAACTTTTCTCTTAAACCCTGCAAAAGCCTTCAATCCATCAGCATCCAAGAGCAAAGGTTTCCCCAAAAGTTCAATATTCTCCACTAAAGCCTTAACGGCTTCTCTTGTTTCTGGATGCAAGCCCAAACCAGGACCCAAAACAATGGCATTCACCGTTTCCAAATATGCCTTCAACGCTGGTATATTTCCAACGTTTAGGTGTTTCCCCTCAAGCTTTATGGTTATCAAGTCTGGAGACATGGCTGAAATCGCGTAGGCTGTCTTTTCCGGAGCTGCAACATAAGCCAAATCAACGCCTGTTCGCAGCGCTGCCAAAGCCACAAGCGCTGGGGCACCTGAAAACATTTCGCTTCCGCCAACGACGAGTAGACGTCCAAAATCTCCCTTATGGGATTCTGCGGGACGCGTTTTTGCGACGAGTAAAACGTCGCCTGGACCAGCAAAATTCTCGAATTCCCTTGGTAAGCCTATGTCTTTTACGACGAGTTCGCCAACGTAATCCTTGGCTTTCTCCAACCCAACTTTTGTTTTGTGAAACGTTATCGTCAAGTTTGCCTTTACTGCGTCACCTAAAACTTCACCAGTGTCAGCGTCCACTCCAGTTGGGATGTCCACAGCCACGCGAAAAGCGTTGGCGGCGTTAATTTTTTGGACAAGCTGCATGATTGGTGGTCTAAGCTTGCCCTTTGTTCCTGTTCCAAGCAGTGCGTCTACAATTATGTCTGCGTTTATTTCTGGAATTTGTGCGCTGTCACGTACTTCGTGGATTGTGACGCTTTGTTTTAGATGCTGTATTGCCACCCAGTTTTTTTGTGCGGCGCTGTCGGAAATTTCTTCGGCTTTACCAGCAAGAATAACTGTTACTTTGAAGCCCATTGCGGATAGGTGTCTTGCCACTACAAAGCCGTCGCCTCCGTTTCCGCCCAAACCACAGAAAACAGCGACTTTCTTTTCTGTGTTGAACCTTGAGGTTATTTCTTGGGCTACGTTTCTTCCAGCGTTCTCCATAAGCTGAAGCCTTGAGACGCCAAAATATTCCGCGTTTGTTTCTAGAGCGCGCATTTCACGGCTTGTTATGTAGTTTTTCTCCATTTTCTTGAACCTAATAGCTAATGCCCCAGAAAAGAAGATAAGTCCTTCGCAAATTTTGAGCGGCTTTTCCTCTGAATTTTCAGTAAAATATTTTAATGCATGGCACGAACATTAGAGGTGAGGAGACTAAATATGCCTACAGCCTTTGTGTTAATAAACACCGAGATAGGCTCAGAAGCGGATGTGCTGAAAGACTTGAAGAAGGTTGAGGGCGTTGAGGAAGCCTTCGCCGTCTACGGAGTTTATGACATAATTGCACGGGTTAAAGCAGACACCATGGATAAGCTTAAGGAAATTGTAACTTGGCGTGTTAGGAGACTTGACAAGGTTAGGTCAACATTAACAATGATTGTTGTAGAGGAATCCAAATAGCACGTTTCTTCCTCTTTTTTATACAAAATATATTTTCTATGTTGTTGCCTAATGAATGGGCTTTAGCATGGCGTCCGCATCAATGCACATAGGCTTAGATGACACGGATTCAACGCGTCGTGGATGCACAACATACGTCGCCGCGGTCCTAGTGGAAAAACTGCAGAAGATGGGCGTTGAATTTTTTGACTATCCAAACCTTGTGCGGTTAAACCCAAATGTTCCATGGAAAACCCGTGGAAACGGCGCCCTATGCTTAAGAATAAAATATAACGAAAATGTTGAGGAAAGGATTAAGGAGACCGTTATAAGCACCGTTGAAGAACTTGCGGACATGAATTTTAAAGGCACAGACCCTGGCATCGTGTTTTTCAAAGCAGCAAAAATTCCAGCGGCAGTTAAAGCTTTTGCGAAGAGCACCATAACTGGGATTGTAAGACTAAAAGACGCTTTGAAAATCATAAAACGTTTTGGAGCTGAAGCTCTTGGATACAACAGTGGCAGAGGAATAATTGGCGGTTTAGCCGCTGTCGGAGAAACGCTTGACGGAGATCACACCTACGAGGTTTTGGCTTACAGAATGCCCCAAAATTATGGCTTAAGAAGGATGGTGGACACGCAGTCCATATTCGAAATGGATAAGGCCACGGCGCCATACACTTTCAATAATGTTGACTTGGAAAAACGCAGAGTAATAATTACTCCACGAGGTCCAGACCCAATACTTTTTGGGATTCGAGGCGAAACCCCAGAAATTGTTAAAAAAGCCTTTGGCATGGTTAAGCCTCTTGAACCAGTTGAGCGTTGGGTTATTTTCAGAACAAATCAGGGAACAGACGCGCATCTGAAACGTGCTAAAAATTTATGTGACGTTAAACCTTACAACCCAGTTGTTGCCAGAGGAGTTGTTTCCGCAGACCCAAAAATTGTTCCGAGGCGGCACGTAGTTTTTCCAATTAAAGATGAAACTGCACAGGTGGATTGTGCAGCTTATGAGCCAACTGGAGCACTGCGTAAAGTTGCAAGAAAATTGATTGTGGGCGACTTTGTTGAGGTTTATGGTGGCGTCCGCCCGCCATCGCGTGGTCGTCCATTAACTGTAAACCTTGAGAAAATTCGCATACTAAAACTTGAGCCAAAAACAGTTCTTTATAATCCGCTTTGTCCAAAATGTGGCAAAAGACTGAAGTCCATGGGTAAGAATAAAGGCTTTAGATGCGAATCTTGCGGTTCACGTTATGTTGGCCTTGAAAAAGTCGAGGTTAAAGTTAAACGTGATTTGAAAAAAGGCTTATACATAACTTCAACAAGGTCGCAGAGGCATCTGACAAAGCCGATTACGCGTTATGGCATGGAAAAGCCTAAGGGCGCGTCTGTAAGGCTTATTGATGGTTGGCATTTTCCGTAGAAACGGTTTAGTCTTCTCGAACCTTGAAGATTTCACAGAGCAGCCGATAAAGCTCGTCGCCTCCTTCAACCTTTGAAAACAAGTCTTTCTCTGCCTTCAGTATTCTCCCAACGGCTTGGTAGGTTTGTCTCCACTCGAGTTCCTTCCACATCATACGGTAATTTTTCAGTTCAATCCAAGCCCTGAAAATAAGCACGGCGAACATGCCTAATGTTAACATTAAATTCAGCACATACAGCATTTCTATTCCGTCCGTGTTTTCACCCCCATTGCAATTGCTTATCATATTTGCAAAATGGTTAAATCAAACTTGCGATAAATGGCAACTTGACTTGGATGAGCGAGCTGTTTTCGCCCCTCATTTACCAACTGGGAATCGGCGGGGTAGGCGGCTTTATAGTTGGGTTTGCCCTGAAAAAACTTTGCAAGCTAATAATGATTCTTGTAGGACTTTTCGTAATCGCTCTAATCTACCTTAGCACGCAGGGAATAGTCAACATAAACTATGAGGCTCTTTGGAAAGCAGTATCCAATCTTTTCGGGTTGGCTGGCGAAGCCTTTTCTTGGTTTGTGCATGTTCTATCGCTTATGCCATTTATTGGAAGCTTTATTGTCGGTTTTCTGCTTGGTTTAAAGCTTGGCTAGCGTTAAGCGAAATAGTTTAAATGTTTGTGCCTCCTTAATCCTTTGAAATATGCCAACCGCCTTGTTCGGAGTGTTCAGCTTTGAAGTTCACAGCGGAAGAATATAGTGTTCCATTCTTTAAGGAATTTGGCTACGTTAGGAAATTGTGTCCAAAATGCGGCAAATACTTTTGGACGCAGAATCCAAGCCAAGAAACATGCGGTGAGGCAAGTTCTGAAGAATGCGCCTTCTACACCTTCATAAACAATTCGCCGACAAAGAAAAGCTACAGTTTGCGTGAGATGCGTGAAGCCTTCCTATCCTTCTTTGAAAAGCGCGGGCACACAAGGATAAAGCCATACCCAGTTGTTGCACGATGGAGAGATGACATCTACCTTACACACGCAAGCATCATAGACTTCCAACCATACGTGACAAACGGAATTGCACCGCCGCCAGCAAACCCGCTTGTGATTTCCCAGCCTTGCATAAGGCTTGTTGACATAACAAACACTGGACCAACTTTTGGCAGACACCTAACAATCTTCGAGATGGGTGGAGCACATGCCTTCAACTATCCAGAAAAGGAGGTTTACTGGAAAGACCAGACTGTGCGTTACCATCATGAATGGGCTACGCGTGAGTTGGGCGTAAAATCCGAGGAGGTAGTTTACAAGGAAGAGGTTTGGTCTGGAGGCGGAAACGCTGGTCCATGCCTAGAAGTAATAATTAGAGGGTTAGAGGTTGCCACGCTGGTTTTCATGCAGTACAAGGTCGTGAACGACGAGTTCATAAAACTTCCAATAAGGACGGTTGACCCAGGATACGGCATAGACCGTTACACGTGGCTTTCTCAAGGCGCGCCAAGCGGCTTTCACGCTGTTTACGGCGACTTGCTCGACAAAATATTCAGTTTTGCTGGAATAAAAAAGGTTGATGAGAATCTTCTCTGCGCTGTTGCCAAAGTTTCTGGACTAATTAGCTTGGACAAGACTGCTAGTAGACTGGAGTTTAGAAGGCGCGAAGCAGACCTCATTGGAGTGGACATCAACGAATTGGACAAGTCTCTAGTCCCGATAGAAAACGCCTTTGCCGTTGCGGACCACACAAAATGCCTATGTTTCATGCTTGCTGAAGGCGTTGTTCCATCCAACATCCAAGCGGGCTACTTGGCGAGGCTTGTTTTCCGCAGAATCTATAGGCTTTTGAGGATGCTTGGCATACCAGAGAAGCTGTATGATATTGTTGATATGCAGATTGACCACTGGTCTCGGGACTTCCCGCATTTGAAGGAAATGCGTAATGAAATTATGGAGATAATATCCGTGGAAGAGGAAAAGTACGAGGAGACGATAAAGCGCGGCGAGGGCATGGTTAAGCGAATATCAAGCGAGTTAAAGGCTAAAAACCAAGACGAGATTCCAGTTGAAACCCTAATAGAGCTTTACGACTCTCATGGGCTTCCGCCAGAAATAGTCCAGTTAACCGCCGAAAACGAAGGCTTAAAAGTTAATGTTCCAGAAAACTTCTACACCCTAATCGCACAAAAGCATCTACAAGCATCCAAAACTGTTGAAGAGGCAAAACCGCAAGAGCGTTTAGAAGCAGAAGTTGCGCAACTCCCAGAAACAGAACCGCTTTACTATGTTGACCAGTACATGCGCGAGTTTGAAGCAAAAGTTCTAAAAGTGATAGACGGCGAATACGTTGTTCTCGACAAGACATGCTTCTACCCAGAAGGGGGCGGTCAACCAGCAGACGGCGGCTACCTCGAGTTTAACGGAGAAAAAGCCGAAGTTGTTGACGTCCAAAAAGTTGGCAAAGTAATTGTTCACAAAATAGACGGCGTATCAATTCCAAAAGAAGGTGCTGTTGTTAAAGGCGTTATCAACTGGGAAAAGCGCTATGCGCTGATGAAGGCGCACACGGCGACGCATCTGATTAACGGCGCTGCAAGACGCGTTCTCGGACAGCACGTTTGGCAGTTTGGAACACAAAAAGGAATAGAAAGCTCCAGACTTGACATTTCACATTATCGCAGGCTTACACTTGAGGAAGTGCACAAAATAGAGGCTTTGGCAAACCAAGCAGTGCTACAAAACATGCGAGTGGAAACAAAGTGGATGCCGCGCAACGAAGCCGAAAGCCGCTACGGTTTTAGGCTCTACCAAGGCGGGGCAGTTCCAGGAAAGGAAATTCGTGTTGTGGCAACAGGCGACTGGGACGTTGAGGCATGTGCTGGAACCCATCTAAAAAGCACTGGTGAAATTGGCTTCATAAAAATAATTCATTCCGAAAGAGTTCAAGATGGTGTTGAGAGGCTCGTTTATGCTGTTGGCACTCAAGCCCTAAAAGTGGTCCAGGAAAAGGAGAGGCTGTTGTGGAAGGTTGCAGAAATCCTTAACACGCCTTTGGAGAAGCTTGACAAAACTGCTGAGCGACTTGTGAGGGAACTGAAAGAGGCAAACGCAGAAAGAAGAAGGCTGATTAAAGAGTTGGCGGAAAAAGAAAGCGCCGTATTAAGCGAAAAGCCAGAGGAAAAGGCTGAAACAATCGGCGGCGTAAAGGTTGTTTTGCGTGATTTCGGCGAGTCTATAGATGTTGACCGCATGGTTCAAACCGCCAGCGAAATAATCAAAAAGGACGAGAGCGTAACCGCAATCTTTTATGGAGCAGACGGAAAGAGCGCGAGAATAATGGTTATGGTTGGGAAAGAGGCGCTTGAAAAGGGCGTAAACGCCCACGAAATGGTGCGGGAAGCATCGGCAATCATAGGCGGGGGCGGAGGAGGCAGACCAAACTTTGCTCAAGGCGGAGGAACACGAATCGAAAAGCTCCAAGAGGCTGTTGAAGAGGCTAAGGAAATGTTGAAGAAGCAACTAAAACACCACAAATCCGACTAGAGCAAGCATTTGTGGCAAGTTTAAAATACTTCTCATATGCATAAATCAAGGCGAACCATATTGGAGAGGAAACCGCATGGCAATTAATTTAGACGCCCTCGCAATCTAGTCATAAACATAATCATTATTTCGCCCATCTTGTGGCTTGCTGGAATAGCCCTTGTTGGAAGGCGAAAGGCAAAATTCACAGACGCCATCTGGATAACAGTCCTCGGAACGATTGTTGCAACATTCTTCGGTGCATTCTTCACGGGCATAATTGCAGCCATAATCCAGCTTATACTTTGGCTTGCGCTTGTGAAGCATTTCTTCGATTGTGGCTGGCTTATGGCTTTTGCAATAAGCATCGTGGCAGTGGCAATTTTCGTGGTGATAGTGACTTTGCTAAAACTCATAGGGTTTGTTGTCTGGTCTATTTGGCTCTAGCAGTTGCACGAAATTTTTATAACCATTGCACGAAAATATCAGAAAACCACAGTTGCGAGGCTAATACAAATGGTTAACCTAAACAAGATTGACGCGCTCATAATTGAAACGTTAAAGAAAGCTGACAAGGATTTGACACTCGCAGAAATCGCTGAAAGGACTGGCATACCCGAAAAGAAGGTCTTCACATCATTGCGCAAGCTTTTCGAAAACGAAATAATTGACTGCGAAAACCGCCGCTACAGACTCGCAAAAAAGTAAAAGATTAAAGCAAGTTAGCCATTATAATCTTTTGGTGTTTGATGTGAGGGACAGCGTTCTCAACTGTTAAAGGCAAAACATTTAATACCCCTCAACCCAATTCAGAAACCTTTATGGAATTTTTAAAGAAAATCGAGGAAAAATGGCAAAAACGCTGGGAAGAAAACCACATCTTCGAGGCAAACCCAGACCCAGCAAAACCAAAATACTTCATAACAGTGGCTTACCCATACCCAAACTCGCCGCAGCACATTGGACACGCGAGAACATACACTTTGGCTGATGTGCACGCGAGATACATGCGAATGCGCGGCTATAACGTGCTGTTGCCAATGGCTTTCCACTACACTGGAACACCAGTTCTTGCAATGGCAAAACGCCTAGCAGAAAAAGACGAAGAACTAATCAAAGACTTCGTCGAAGTGTACAAAATCCCAAAAGAAAAACTAAAGGAGCTAACAGACCCGCTGAGCATGGCGCGCTACTTCCACCAAGAAATCAAGGAAGGAATGAAAAGAATAGGGTTCTCCATAGACTGGAGACGCGAATTCACAACAATAGACCCACAATACAACCGCTTCATAGAATGGCAATTCGAAAAACTACGCGAAAAAGGATACATAACCCGGGGAAGCCACCCAGTAGGCTGGTGCCCAAGATGCGGCAACCCAGTCGGACAACATGACACAGCAGGCGATGTTGAGCCAGAAATCGGCGAATTCACGCTAATAAAATTCAAGCAAGGCAACACTATTTTTCCAACAGCAACGCTCCGCCCAGAAACAGTCTTCGGCGTAACAAACATCTGGGTAAACCCAAAAGCCAAGTACGTAAAAGCCACAGTTGACGGCGAAGAATGGATTGTAAGCCAAGAAGCCGCAGAGAAACTAGCATATCTAAACCATAAAGTCAAAATTCTTGAAAAATTCGAAGGAAAAAGCCTAGTCGGCACTTACGTTGAAAACCCAGCAACCAAAAACAAAATAATAATACTTCCAGCAGAATTCGTTGACCCAAAAAACGCCACAGGCGTGGTCATGTCTGTTCCTGGGCATGCTCCATACGACCTAGTTGCGCTTGAAAACATTAAAAGGGCTTTTAAAACGCTGAAGGATTATGGCATAAAACCAGAACAAGTTGAAACCATCAAACCAATATCGCTAATTGAAGTGCCTAATTACTCGGAAATTCCAGCCGCCGACGTTGTAGAGAAAATGGGCATCACAGACCAAACAGACCCGAAACTCGAGGATGCCACAAAAGAGGTTTACCGCCACGAGTTTCACAATGGGCGGATGAAAAGCAACACTGGCAAATATTACGGCTTAACAGTGGCTGAAGCAAAAGACAAGGTTAAACAAGACCTAATGGCTGAAGGCAAAGCGGCAACAATGTATGAGCTTCTAAATAGGCCAGTGAAATGCCGATGTGGAACAGAATGCGTCGTGAAAATCTTCGAAGACCAATGGTTCATAGACTACGGGAACCCGCAATGGAAAGCGTTAGCCCACAAAAACCTAGAGAAAATGGAGATATTACCAGAAGAAATGCGCAGAGAATATGAGAACGTCATCGACTGGTTGCACGAAAAGGCATGCGCAAGAAAATCTGGCATGGGCACGAGGCTTCCATGGGACAAGGACTGGATAATTGAGTCTCTGTCGGACTCAACAATCTACATGGCATACTACACCATAGCCAGACACATAAAAGAAAACAAAATAGACGCGAAGCAACTTACAAACGAAGTCTTCGACTACATATTCCTCGGAAAAGGAAACGCCGAAGAAATCGCGGAAAAAAAAGGACTCAAACTTGAAGTATTAGAGAAAATGCGAAATGAGTTCCTATACTTCTATCCGCTGGACAGCCGCCACTCAGCACACGAACTAATACCAAACCACCTAACATTCATGATATTCAACCATACAGCAATATTCCCAGAAAGCCTTTGGCCACGCCAAATAGTAACAAACGGCCACGTTCTAATGGAAGGCGCAAAAATGAGCAAATCCTTCGGAAATATAATACCGCTATGCGAAGGCCTAGAAAAATACGGGGCAGACCCAATAAGGCTAAGCGTCTTAGGCACGGCTGAACTGCTTCAAGACGCTGACTTCAGTCCATCAGTCGCAAAAGCCATGCGCGAAAGACTCGAACGCATATACAAGTTCGTCGCAAACTTCATCAAAGAGCAGAAGCACAAACAGGAGCAAACAAGTTTATCCGTCTTGGATAAGTGGATGCTCAGTAGACTGCAGTGGCACATAAAAAGGGCAACAGAAGCCATGGACAAGTTGGCAGTGCGAAAAGCCATACAAACGGTTCTTTACGAGTTAGACCAAGATGTTCAATGGTACCAGAGGCGAATGACAGAAGAAAAAAGTAGCGCTACATCTTACGTTATGAGTGAAATCCTAAACGTCCAAATTAGAATGCTCGCGCCAGTAGCACCACACATCGGCGAAGAACTTTGGGAAATGCTTGGAGGAAAGGGTTTCGTTTCTGTGGCGAGTTGGCCAAAACCAGACGAATCCAAAATAGACATAGAAGCAGAAGAAAAAGAGGCCCTAATAATGAACGTCCTAGAAGACACGCTCAACATTGTAAAAGCCATTGGCATAACACCAACAAAAGTTTGCTATTACACTGCCGCCTCATGGAAATGGAAAACATACAAAAAGGCACTGCAAAAATCCGTCGGCACAAAAATTTCACAAAAGGACTTGATGCAAGAGCTTATAGAAGACCCCGAACTAAAAGCCAAAGCAGAAAAAGTTGCAAAATTCCTCAGCCAAATACTAGATGACATCAACCGCATGCCAGAAGAAAGAAAACAGAGGCTAACACAAATCAAAGAAATAGGCGAGTATCAAACGCTAAAAGACGCTGAAAGATTCTTCAAAAAAGAGTTAAGAGCCGAAATACATGTTTACAGCGAAGAAGACCCAGAATGCTACGACCCTAAAAAACGTGCACAGCTAACAAAACCCTTCAGACCAGCAATATACGTAGAATAGGAATAGGTTTAGGCTCACAAAAATCTAGTTAAATGATTCAACGTCACTTGATTGACTCTAACGTGATAATTCTTTCTTCCGCCACTCGTTGTTGTCACATAGAAATCATCTTCTTCCCGAAGGTTGCTCCCATACAAAAGCGCCAAAATTATACGGCAAATATTAACCCTAGTTAACCTCTCATCCTTCACCTTCTTTTCAATCTCCTCTTGAAGAACCCTCGGATTAATAGTATAAACAGTCTCTGATCCACCGCTGCTCTTATAATGCATTTCCATATCCTTCAACAAAAGCTTTACAACATCATAATACGGTTGTCTACGATCCATAATCAACCGTACGTAATTAACAAGAGGGATGGGCAATTCGCTAGGAACTTCAGACATTTGCCTCCCCCTATATTATAACAACAAAATTTGCTATTTAAAAGTTTAAGTAAAAATGTTCTATAAGCGACAGATAAAACTATATTACACGTTACACATCAAACCCTAAGAAGGGCCCGTGGCGCAGCATGGATACGCTAGTGCCAAAAAGCGCGTCGGCCTTCTAAGCCGGAGATCCCGGGTTCAAATCCCGGCGGGCCC
>JBNAWC010000013.1:0-30613 GCA_049700035.1 Candidatus Bathyarchaeales archaeon | reverse complement strand
CAGGAAAAATAAGAAAACTGTAAAAGGACTCACTTAATTATTTAATTGCATACGGTCCGGCCCACCAAAACGGATAAAAGTGTGTGTTTTAACCAGATTGTGGGTGTGGTGGTTCAGTGCCTTCAGAAGTATTTGATGTTGATAAGTTTGTTGAGATTAGTGGACGTGCTGAGTATTGTGCTGTTAAACGTTTGCGTGATGTTGTTAAGCTTAAGCTTCGTACAGCGAAGAGGCTTTACACTTTGAAGGTTGAGCCTTCGAAGGCTGAAGAGGTTATAAAGAAGCTTCAATGCGAAATTAGAGAAATATAAACTGCAACATTTTTCCGATAGAGTTAAATGGCATTTAATTTCTAAACTTTTGAAGTCTCATTAATAATTCTTTGTCACCTTCATAGTCCCCAGCACACGTCGCAATTACACCGTCCACAAGACCTTTAAGCTTGCCTGCAACTTCTTCGACTCTTTCCATGGAGGCTGTTACTGGCCACCCTATTATTTTTACCATTTCCGCGTTTTTAGGTGTTCCCACGAGGAAGTATGTGTATATAGGTTTGTTTAGGCGTTTGCATTCTTTTGCCACTTGTTCTAAAATTGGAAAGGTTTTGTCTTCGAGTCGCATGAAGAATAGGAAGTCCCATGGGTCTTTTACGCGGGCTATGGTCTCTTCAACAGTTCGGCGTGCAGTGAGTAAGCATCCCAGTTTAACGTTTTTTAGGCGTATTGTTGTGCGTAGAAAATCCCGAGCTTCTTCAGATGATTTCAGCATTCTTATTGGTTCTCCATACTTTGGAATGTCCCCCATGGTGAGCACAAGTCCATCAAGCGCCACGGCATCTGCAGCTAAAGCCAAGCCTCCAACTTCAACTGGTCCTTTATAGTGGAGTATAAATATTGGTATGACTATTTTGTCTGGGTATTTTGCTTTAAGAACGCAGCCCACAGCCGTGCCGCTTGGTGCGGGCATTCCAGCAGCGCTGTCAGTTATGTTCCATCCATCAACCAAGTCCTTAACTTCTTCGGCAAGTTTGAGAAATTTACGTGTTGGAACAAACTCGTGTAATATTTTCATTCAAGTATCATCTCGCATTTAACAGAACTGTAATTTATCTCTAACACATAATTAATTAAATTTTCCATCATGCACAGAAAAACTGTAACCTTTAATATCCTTTTTGATTTACTGTTCACTGCGCGAAACCTAAAAACGAAGTTGGTTGCGAAAATGTTGGGCTGCTATGTCACAGGAATCCTTCCAAGACCGAAAGAACTTATTGAAGTAACCAGAGCCTACGACAGGAAACGCGTCGGCGAAGAAGAATTGGAGAGAGCCTTCAAAGAAGCTACAATTAAAGTAATAGATGCTCAAATCTCTATGGGGCTGAGTTACGTTACTGACGGCATGCTTAAGTGGCAAGACCTTCTGAGACCGTTCACCGAAAATCTCGAAGGTGTAAAAACTGGCGCCCTTGCTAGATGGTTCTGCAATAACACATTTTATAGAAAACCAATAGTTTCTGGGGAGCTGCTGCGCAAAGAGGACATAACCTTAGAAATGGTTAACATGGATTTTCTGCCAAGGAACATTCCGTGGAAAGCTGTTTTGCCAGCACCTTACACGCTCACAAAGTTGTCTGAAAATAACTTTTACAAAAGCGAGAAGGAATTGCTTTTTAAGTATGCCGAAATTCTGAGAGAAGAGATTAAGGGCTTGGCTGAAAGAAATTTCAAGTACGTTCAATTAAGCGACCCAGCGCTTGTCTACAACCCCTTCAAAGAATCGATTTCAAAAGACACGTTGGCTGATGTTAAAAATGCGTTAGAAACTGTCGTTAAGGGTGTAAGGGTGAGGGTTTGCTTGCAGACTTTTTTTGGTGATTTCACTCAAATTCTTCCCGAAGCCCTAGACTTTCCAGTTGATGATTTGGGCATAGACTTGTACGAGACAAGTTTAGAAAAGTTGAAGGATTACGCCTTTGATAAGAGTGTGGCTTTGGGGCTTGTAGATGCCCGCAGTTCTTTATTGGAAAACGAAGAGGAAATAGCGGCGGTTGCTAAAGAGTTGATAGAATCCATTTATCCGTCAAAAGCGTTTGACGTTTTCATTTGTCCAAACTGCGACTTGGAGTTTCTGCCTTGGGAAAGAGCAAAAGAGAAAATTAGAATTATAGCCAACATAGCGAAAAACCTCCAAAGCGAGTTGAGCCTAAATGGATAAACTTTTTCCAACACAGGAGATAGGAAGCCTCGCCAAACCAGCATGGAGAATCAAAGGCTACAGAGGAGAACCGCTCTCAAAAGAGGAGATTGAGGAAGCGGTAAATTGGGGGAAAAAGCTCGGCATAGAAAATTTAGACGAGCTTGTTAAAATTTTGAGGAAAAAAGAGCGGACTTCTGATGACAAGCGCGCTTTGCTTGAGTGGTCAGCCAAGTTTGTTATTCGCTTTTTTGAGGTTGCTGGGTTAGATGTGGTGTTTGATGGGGAACAATGGCGTTCGGAAATGTATGAGCACGTTATAAGAAATGTTGGTGGCTTTGAGTTTTTGGGCTATGTAAAATCTTTCGATTACAGGTATTTTAACAAGGCTGCATGTGTGGACAGGCCGAAATATAAGGGGTCTTTCTATGTTGAAGAGTTCATTTTCGTGAGAGAGAACACCAATAAAATGGTGAAAGTACCCTTCACTGGACCATACACGCTTGTTGACTGGACATTTAACGAATACTATGAGCGGAAAGCTGGAGACAAAATAAGGGACTTTAAGCAGAGGAAAGCCGCGGCGAGGAGAGAGTTCCTCTTTGACCTGATAAGGGAGGTTGTGCGACCAGAAATAAGCCGTCTAATAGAGGCTGGAGCGAAATGGATTCAGATAGATGAGCCAGCAGCAACAACAAACCCATCTGCAGAGGAAATGGGACTGTTTGTGGAGGCTTTTAACGAAACTGTTAAAGGGTTTAACTGCGCCTTCAGCCTTCACAACTGCTACAGCAACTACAAAATACTGGCAAAGTATGCAAGTCAACTGCGAAACTGCAACCAACTAGCCCTTGAATTCGCAAACAGAGACAGCAGACAAGCGGGAATAGGCGAAACGCGGATAGGCTATAAGGAGTTAAAATTTTTTGAGGATTATGGTTTTCGTGGAAAGTACGGTTTAGGCGTTGTGGATGTGCACACAGATTTTGTTGAAACACCAGAGCTTATAAGAGACAGAATACTCCACGCCGTAAATGTTGTAGGCGACCCAAGTAGAATATATGTGAGTACTGACTGTGGCTTAAGGACAAGAACATGGGAAGTAAGCTTCGCAAAACTCAAAAACATGGTTTTGGGAGCAGAACTCGCCAGAAAAACAGCGTCATGACGGGCTAAAAGTAAATAAATGTGCGGACATTAGCAGAATGGAGGAACCACGCGTGAAGGTTGCTGTTTCTGGCAAGGGCGGTGTTGGAAAAACCCTTATTGCTGGCGGTCTTGCATATTCATTTTCAAAAAAGGGATTAAAGACCATAGCCATTGATGCTGATCCATCGCCGAATCTCGCTTTAACTTTGGGTTTATCACTGGAAGAGGCTAGAAAAATATTGCCAATTTCTGAGAACAAGGATTTAATCGAGTCTAAAACTAGCACGGGGTATGCTGGTGTCTTTCGCTTGTCGTTTAGCGTTGACGATATAGCCCGTGATCACGCTGTTGATACTCCTTTCGGCGTAAAACTAATCATTATGGGCACTGTTAAGTCGATGGGTTCTGGGTGCACTTGTCCAGCAAATGCTGTTATTCGCGCCTTGCTTCGCCATTTGGTTGTTGAACGTGATGAAGCAGTAGTGTTGGACATGGAGGCTGGTGTGGAGCACATGGGAAGAGGAACAACTCAGCACGTTGACACCATGCTTATTGTTGCAGATGCGAATTTGAAGGCTCTTGAAACAGCCAAGCGCATAAACGATTTGGCATTGCAAGCCAGCATAAAACAAGTTTTCCTCGTTGGAAACAAGGTTGAAAATGAAAGGCAAAGAGCAACCATCGAAGAGTTTGCTTATGCGAATAAACTAAAATTGTTGGATATTGTGCCCTTCGATTTAGCCGTTGTTGAGGCTGAAATGCGCGGAGAAACTCCACTAAAAAATAAGGATTCCGTGGCTTTAGATGCAATACAAGGGTTGTGTGAAAAACTTATGGAATGACTAATAGGCTTGAAAAGCTGTTAAATTAGAGTGGAAGGCGTAAATATGAAGACTATCGTCACGATTGGGCGTGGTGGAACGGGCAAAACAAGTTTCGTGGCGTTAATGGCAAAATATTTTATTGAGCTCGGCGAGACTCCGCTTTTACTTGTTGATGCCGACCCAGACCAGAACCTAGGCGAGATGGTTGGCGTAGACTTGAAGGAGGAAGGCAAAAAGACGATTTCAGAACTTCTTGTGGAAACCTTTCTTGAGGAGGGCGGCACAACAGTCGGCGTTCCGCCAACGCAGAGAATAGAAAACAAGATTTGGGCGTATGGGATGCATGAGGGAAAGTTTTTCGATTTTATAGCTCTTGGAACAAAGTGGGTTGAGGGGTGCTATTGCCTACCAAACGCGGCTTTGAAAGGCGCATTGGAATCGCTGACAAAGAATTATAGGTATGTGCTTATAGATTCGCCAGCAGGCCTCGAACACTTAAATAGGCGGATAACATCAAAGGTTGATGATATCTTTGACATAATCGACCCTTCTAAAAAGTCGTTTCTACACGTTGAACGTGCATATCGAATTGCAAAAGAGGTCAAAATAGAATTCAAAAACTTCTATGTTATCGGAGGCTTTAGAATTCCAGAAAATCTTGATTTGAAGGCACTGAGGTTTAGTTATCTCGGAAAAATTGCTTATGATGAGAAGCTTGAGGAACATGTTTTATCTGGAAAGGCTATCTTGGATTTGCCGCGTGATTCTCCAGCATATGTTTCTGTTAGGGGATTGATGGAAAAGGTTGGATATGTGAAGCAGCCGTAATCATTACACTATGTTTAACGCAAACTTGATAGAAAATTATTCTAGAAAAGCTTAAAATAATACGTCACGAAACTTACATTTTCTGAACCTTTTTGGGTTGGTGAGGCTTGAACAGAAAGGGCGTACATGTGAAGATTGGCGAGTTGAAAACTGATGTTGGCTCAATCAAAAACCTTGAAATTTCCATCGGCAAACTCCTTGAAGAGAAATGGACTGAACCGATGGGACCAACACCTTTCCCTTCGCTTACAACTTTAAGAGAGTGGGACATGAAGCTTCTTCAACGCTACAAGCCATTTTACATGCCGTTCTGCGACCTCTGCTGTTTATGCACATTTGGCAAATGCGACCTAACTGGAAACAAGCGTGGAGCATGCGGCATAGACATGGCTGGACAACAATCCCGCATCGTGCTTCTCGCGTGCTGCATAGGCGCAGCTACACACACTGGACATGCACGCCACTTGGTTGAACACTTAATTGAGAAGTATGGGCGCAATTACCCCTTGGATGTTGGCGGATTAAACGTTCAAGTTGAAGCTCCAGTAACGCGGCTTGTCTGCGGAATAAAACCAGAAACACTAGGCGATTTGGAGGAGATTTTGGATTACGCTGAAACGCAGATTACGCATCTGCTTTCTGTCGTACACACTGGACAGGAAGGATACAATTTAGATTTCGAGTCGAAGGTTTTTCACGCTGGAATGGTTGACCATGTTGGAATGGAAGTTGCAGACATAGCCCAAATAGCCGCTTACGGTTTTCCAAAGGCTGACCCAGAAGCACCACTTGTGGATTTAGGTTTTGGAACAATTAACGTTGAAAAGCCAGTAATCCTATGTATTGGGCACAATGTTGTTCCATCGGTTGGAATAATCGACTACATTAAGGATAATGGTTTTGACGGAGAAATCGAGGTCTGCGGGTTATGCTGCACAGCGCACGACACAACACGATATTACAAGCGTGGAAAAATAGTCGGTCCAATCTCGTGGCAGCTGCGCTTCATAAGAAGCGGCGTTCCAGATGTTGTTGTGCTTGACGAGCAATGCATTAGAATAGACTCTTTCAATGAAGCTCAAAGAATTAAAGCTCCAGTAATAGTTGCTTCAGAAAAGAATTGCATGGGTATACCCAATCGCACAAACGACCCAGCAGATCAAATAGTGGAAGACCTTGCAAGTGGAAAAGCTCCAGGCGCGTTAATTCTTGACCCAGAGAAGGTTGGCGAAGTAGCCGTTAAAGTCGCCTTGAAGGTTGCTCCGTTGCGGAAAAAGTTTAAGGTCATACCAGAAGTTGACGAAATTCTGCGAAGAGCGAAGGAGTGTAGGCAATGCAACGACTGCAGAAGGGCTTGCCCACAAGACCTCGAAATTCCAAAGGCTATGAAAGTAGCGGCGCAAGGAAGCCTAAAAGAACTTGCAGACTTGTATGATTTATGTGTTGGTTGTGGCAGATGTGAACAAGCTTGCCCTGTTGGTTTGCCAGTTCACAGTTTCATTGTTAAGGCTGGGGAGAAAAAGCTGAAGGAGGAAACCTACAAGGTAAGGGCTGGGAGAGGAGCAATTCAAGACATTGAAATACGGAATGTTGGCAGTCCAATAGTTCTCGGCGAAATTCCAGGCGTAATAGCCGTTGTTGGGTGCGCCAACTATCCGAAAGGCGGGTTAGAAGTGGCTGAAATATGTCGTGAATTCGCAAACAGACGTTACATAGTTGTGACTTCTGGTTGCGCTGCGATGTCGGCTGGCATGTATAAGGACGAGGAAGGAAAGACGCCTTACGAGGTGTTTACTGGCGAGTTCGCGGCTGGATGCCTCGTCAACGTCGGTTCATGTGTTTCAAATGCGCATATTGCTGGAGCAGCCATAAAAATTGCAAACATATTCGCAAAGAGGAATTTGCGAGCCAACTACGAGGAAATAGCCGACTACATACTTAACCGTGTGGGCGCCGTCGGTGTTGCTTGGGGCGCCTACTCCCAGAAGGCAGCGTCAATCGCGAGTGGTTTCTGGCGTTTAGGCGTTCCAGTAGTCGTCGGTCCGCATGGCACAAAATATAGGCGCATGCTCCTCGGAAGGGCTGACCGCGAAGAAGACTGGTACGTTTATGATGCTCGAACAGGCGAAAAAGTGTATGTTGGACCAGCGCCAGAACACCTATTCTACGCGGCTGAAACAAAAGAAGAAGCCATAGTCATGATAGCCAAGCTCTGTATGCGACCAAACGACACGACAAAGGGACGCGCCATAAAACTTACGCATTACATAGACTTGCACAAGAGGCTTTATGGAACAATGCCAGAAGACATACACTTATTCGTAAGGTCAATTGCCGACATACCCGTAACAATGAAAGATGAAATAATAAAAATACTTGAAGAGAAGGGGTGGAAGGAAACGGTCATCCCAGACCCAACGCTTCTTCCACGGTTAATCAGAAAGAAAAAGGAGTGAAAGCGTATGGTTGCTGAGCCCTGGCAAACCGCGGAGATTCCAGGACCCAAAAAAGCCATGGTTATAACAAAGCCCGATGTTGCCGCCGCCATGATAAAGAAGGCTAAGCGTCCAATGATGATAGTGGGGCATAAAGCCGCAGAAATAGCTTTTGAAGACAAAAAATTAATTGATTTCGTCATAGAACTGGCTAGGAAAGCCAAAATTCCAGTCGTGGCAACAGCCCACACACTAAGCGAATTCTTAAGTAGGGGTTATAAGCCAGATGGGTGGATGCCCGCCGTGGACATTGGAAATAGGCTTACAGACCCTACGTGGAATGGGCTTGATGGTAATGGACCTTACGATTTGGCTTTGTTTTTGGGACTACCCTACTACATGGAGTGGACAATCCTTAATGGCTTGAAACATTTTGCTCCACACGTCAAAACGGTTACTTTAGATAACGTTTACCAGCCTAACGCAAGCTGGTCTTTCCCGAACATTTCCCTAAAAGATTTGTTTGAAAATCTTAAAGCAATAATTGAAAAAGTTGAAGGAGGACAATGAGAAAATGTCAATGTTTGAAGATATACCCGTAGATGTGGGCGTAATCTACGAAGGCGAGAGAATACGCAGAAGCGACATGTACGTTGAACTCGGCGGACCAGACATAAAAGAAAAGTTCGAGTTAGCAAGGGTGAAAAAGCCAGAGGAAATCGAAGATGGAAAAATAACCATAATAGGACCAGACCTAAAGGACATGGAAGAAGGCAAAAGCTATCCGTTTGGCATTCTCATCGAGGTTGCTGGCGCGCAGCTTGAACCAGAACTTGAAGGCGTTATTGAGAGGCGCATACACGAGTACTGCAACTTCATTGAGGGCTTCATGCACCTTAACCAGCGCTATGACATTTGGCTTAGATTAAGCAAGAAATCCTTCCAGAAGGGCTTAAACTCCTTCCAATTCATCGGAAAAGTTTTGCATAGGCTTTTCAAAAGCGAACTGCCAATAATCGAGAAAATGCAGGTAACATTCATAACAGACCATGCCAAAGTGAAACCACTTTACGAAGAAGCGCTGAAAATTTATGAGGCGAGAGATGCTAGGGCAAGAGGCTTAAAGGACGAGGAAGTTGACAAATTTTACGGATGCATCCTATGCCAATCCTTCGCGCCAACACACGTATGCGTGATAACGCCACAAAGGTACTCAAACTGCGGCGCCATAAGCTGGTTTGACGGAAGGGCAGCAGCAAGCATAGACCCCAAAGGACCAGTGTTTACAATCGAAAAGGGTGAACTACTAGACCCAGTTAAGGGCGAGTTTTCAGGCGTGAACGAAGCTGTCAAAAAGAAGTCTTTGGGCGAAATAACCCGCGTTTGGCTTTACACGGCTTTCGGTTATCCGCACACGTCATGCGGGTGCTTCGAGGGTGTAGCCTTCTACATTCCAGAGGTTGACGGTTTCGGCATTGTGCACAGGGGTTACAGGGACTTAGCTGTGAACGGTTTGGCTTTTTCAACGCTTGCGGATTCAACTGCTGGCGGACGCCAAGTTGACGGTTTCCATGGAATATCAATTGAGTACATGCGCTCTCCAAAGTTTCTGCAGGCAGACGGCGGATGGAGCCGCGTTGTTTGGCTTCCCAAAGAGGTTAAGGAAAGAGTGAAAAACTTTATTCCCGCCGAGCTTGTCGACAAAATCGCCACAGAAGAAGACGCAAAAACAATCGACGAGTTAAAGGCTTTCCTTAAAGAGCGAAACCACCCAGTTGTGGAGCGCTGGAAAGAAGAGGTGGCAGTTGCTGTAGAAGAGGCTGTGCCAGCAGAAGCAAAAGAAGAAGCGTCGACAGCACCAGTGATTACAGCTACAACTTTGCCCATAACCGCTGGAGGCTTCAAAATAATCTTAAAAGACGCGAAAATCTACGCCAAAAAAGTTGTTATCCGCTCATTGAAAGGCGAGAAAACCGAGAAAAGGTGAAAGAATTTGCCAAAAACAGAGAAGGAAGAACAAACTTTAGGTTTAAAGTTTAATTCACGGCTGCTTGAGCTTCTGGCAAAACTGCAAGAAATTGAACTTGAAGATTTCGAGATGGAAGTAGGCGATTTAGAGCTTTGGATACAACCAAGCGCTGTAGCAGCACCAGCTGTTGCACCGCCAAAAGTTGCTCCGCCATTAAAGGCTAAACCAGCCAAGATAATTGAGGTGGAGTTTGTTCCGCCAGTTGAAACTTACCCTGGAAAAGTTGTTGAAGTTAAGCTTGGCGCTACAAAAAGCGAAGGTGGAACCCGCGGCAAATCAATAGTTATCGGCGGCGAGACAACACCAGCCTTCTACACCTTTGAGAAACCAATGCCTCACCGCCCAGTAATAGCTATTGACGTTTTTGACATGAAGGTTCCATTGCCAAAGGCTGTTAAAGTGCATGTAAAAGACGTTATAGAGGACCCCGCCGCTTGGGCAAAGCTGGCTGTTGAAAAGTTTGGTGCTGACCTCTTAACTGTGCATTTGATAAGCGTTGACCCGCTTGTTAAGGACGCTTCGCCAAAAGAGGCTGTAAAAACCGTCGAGGAGGTTGCGCAGGCGGTAGACGTACCCCTAATTATTGGGGGCTGCGGAGACCCGAAGAAAGACGCTGACGTTTTTGAGGCTGTTGCTGAAACCTTTGCTGGGGAACGCTTCTTAATTAGCTCAATAACAAGGGATATGGACGTTGAAAGATGCGCGAAATTCGTAAAGAAGCATGGGCACGTGGCCTTATCTTTTACGCCTATGGATTTGAACCTTGCAAGGGAATTGAACCGCATACTCTACGATTTTCTGCCTAAAGAAGACATAGTTATGGACTTGACGACAGCAGCCTTGGGCTATGGTTTGGATTACGCCTTCACAAATATGGAGCGCGCTCGACTAGCAGCGCTTATGGGCGACCCAGAGCTTGCACATCCAATGTCCTCTGGAACAACAAACGCTTGGGCAGCACGCGAAGCTTGGCTTGAGATGGCGCCAGAGTGGGAGCCACGTGAGCTGCGTGGTCCACTGTGGGAGGTCTTAACCGCTTCTACGCTTCTTTTGGCTGGCGTTGACCTTTTCATGATGATGCATCCAGCCGCCGTGAAAACCATTAGGGATATTATAGGGCAACTTTTAGGCGGCAGCGTCGGAAATGCCAGTAGAATGGTTGAGTGGGTTTCAATGAAAGTTTAGCTTGGAGGCTCTTTATGGATGAGAAAGAAACCAAAAGAAAGATTGGAATAAAGGAACTCAGCCCAATAGATGTTTACAAGCTTTTACCACGAACAAACTGCAAGATTTGCGGCGAAGAAAACTGCATGGCTTTTGCTACAAAAGTTGTTAACCGCGAAGTCTCCATTGAAAAGTGTTCTCCATTGTTGGCTAAGGAATTTGAGAAAGCCTACAGCCAACTTAAAGAGATGCTTAAACCCGCAGTAAAAGAAGTTGTTATCGGTGTTGGAGACCGCGCTGTCAAGGTTGGCGGCAAACTTGTTATGTATCGCCACGAACTTACGTACTTTAACCCGACGGCAATAGCCATAGACGTTACAGATGAAATGGCAGACGAAGAAATTTTGAGTCGCATAAAAAGGACTGAACAATTCAAATTTGAGTATATTGGACAAATGTTAAAACTTGACATGATAGCTGTACGCTCAACATCAAATAACCCAGAAAAGTTTAAGGAAACGCTCAAAAAGGTTGCCCAAAACACAAGCCTACCATTAATACTGTGCTCGCTGAACCCAAGCGTCCTAAAAGCCGGATTAGAAGTGATTCCAAAAGCGCGTCCACTATTATATGCGGCAACACCAGAAAACTGGCGGGAAATGGCTGAACTTGCACTTGCCTATGATTGCCCACTAACAGTTTTTGCGCCAAAAAATCTCAAAATGTTAAAGTCCCTAGCGAAAACCCTAATCGAATACGGCGTCAGCGACCTTGTTCTAGACCCTGGCACCTTTCCAGATGAGGGCTTGGCTGAAACCTTAAACAATTTCACCATGCTTCGTAGAGCCGCGTGCAAACGTGGAGATGAAGTTTTAGGTTTTCCATTGATTGGCGTGCCCATGGCCGTTTGGATGGCTAGAGGCGAGGCTCCAGAAGAGGTTGTTAAGTGGAAAGAGGCGTGTTTAGCTGGCATGCTCATAGTGCGTTTCGCCGACATCTTAATAATGCACAGCGTTGATGGCTGGGCTTTGCTACCAAACGTGATATTGCGACAAAACATATACACAGACCCACGCAAACCAGTAGCCGTGGAGCCAGGACTAAAAGTGTTCGGCGACCCAGATGAGAACTCGCCAGTAATGTTCACAACAAACTTTGCACTAACATACTACACAGTAGCATCAGACATCGAAAACGCAAAAATAAACGCCTACCTACTCGTAGTAGACACAGAAGGCATAGCCGTCGACAGCGCAGTAGCCGGACGCAAACTCACAGCAGAAAAAGTAGCTGAAGCAATAAAGACGTCAGGAATAGAAAACAAAGTAAAACACAGAAAACTCATAATACCAGGCAAAGCGGCACGCCTAAGCGGAGAAATAGAAGAACTAAGCGGATGGCAAGTCCTAGTAGGACCAAGAGACTCTTCAGAAATTCCAAAGTTCCTTCAAGAGAAGTGGCAAAATCTGTGAAGCCTCTACCTTTATCCTCTATTATAGAAATTTCATCTAACGAGATTTAATGGAAATGACGGGTTTATAGATTTTAGATGATATCAGAAATGTAGGATAGAAAAATGGGTGTATGTTTGTGCAAGTTACGTTTTGGGCTTTTTCCTTAAAAGTAGCAACGTAACTGCTGAGCATGTTGCTGCGATTAGAGATAGTGCTGTAGTTGCCCATATTGTCCATGTTGATTGCGGAATGTTTGCCGTGTAGCCTTCGATGTCTTCAACGTTAACTTTGATTGTTCCTATGTCTGTTTTTATTGTGGCTACGTTGCCGTCGATTGTTTCAATTATGCCTCTTATGTTGTCTCCTAAGCTTGTTCTTATGGCTGTGACGTTGCCTTCTATCCACGTAACGTTTAACCCTATCGCTTCCATGCTTGCTTCAATAGGTCCTAGGACAGTGTCTATTTTGGCGATAATTTCATCCTTACTGTTTGTTATTAACTCGGTTAGTTTTGCGTCTAAATTGGTCAAGTTCGCCGAAATTGTTCCTACGATGGTGTTTATAGTTGCTGTTGTTCCGTTAACGTTTATCAACATGGCGTTCATTGTGCTTAGTGTGGAGCATATGTCGAAACTTGCCATTGCCGCGCCTTTATACAAAACGTTTGTAGGTTCAAGGTATTTTTCGACGTGGACGACTAGGCAGCATGAAGTGGCATCTATTGGGACTTCAAACTCAACCACGTATAAGCCTGTTTGTATGGGATTAACTGCTGTGCTTAAGTCTAATGAGAGGTAATTGCCGCTTGTTGTTCGATACCATAAGGTTGCTGTGATGTTTTCAGACATGTCGGTAAGTGATGCTTTGACTGTCGTCATGATGTATGGTTGGGCAAATTCGCTTGGGAAGTGAACTCTGCCTACGTCCACTTTGACATCGACTATTTCAAGGTTTGGGACGTCAACGTAAATGAATATTGGGATGTGCACATTTGATGGAATCTCTGAAGCCGTTAGATAAAGTGCCATCAAATATCTTCCAGGAGGCGTGTCTGAGGGCACTTGTACGCTGACATCGAATGTTTGTGAACCCATCCCTGGTATTTCAGGCACATCAAAAGGTTCAACTTCGATTGAGAATTCTCCGTCTGGGTGTAAATGCACGTTTGTGAGTCTAACTCCAGTTGATAAGGTAAATGTCGCTGATTTGGTTTCTCCTGGCTGTATGATTAGTTGTATTGGAGACGTCGGGTTCACATTTACCATTTTCATGGTACATGAAAGGTTTTCTGGAAAAACTGAACCGTCAAAGAGCACATTGTGAAGCAGAACAGTGTGGAGTTCTGGAACATGTATATTTGGAGGAATGGATGGCAAATCGCCAGTCCAGAGAACCACATACTCTTCGGTTGAAGCTGTTCTGGTTGTCCAGTTGAATATGCCGTTTCCAATCCAGTTTTCGCCAGTTCCATCCGTTATCACACCCATTGGGTGGATGGCAAACATGTCCACGTCTGTCATGTCTCCCTGCCAGTCTGCGTAAACAAAAGCTGCTATTGTTGATTGGTCGGCGAACTCGAAGAGCCAGTTCTTCCAATCGCCAGCCTCGTATCGCCAGCCCCAATCAAAGTAGCCCTCAACTGCAAATGGGTTGTATGGACCCTCGTATTCTGGTGTTCCCACTTCATATGCAAGTTGTCCAGAAGGCACTATTGTTGGCACGTTGACGGAAACTGGAACAGCCGTTTTTCCGCCGTTCACGTCGATGATTAATTGTCCTTCGTAAACTCCTTGAGGTGTGCCATCTGGCACTGTTAGGGTAGCATTGAAATATGTTGTGTTAACCGCATTCGCTGTGAAAACTGATTGCGAAAGTCCAATCCGGTCCCAGTGGGCTCGTTTATAGAACTTTATGTAAACTTTGAATGGTATCGGCTCATAGGTTCCGCTCACTTGGGATACGAATATTATTGGAGTGTGATTAAATTTGGATTTTGGAAATCCAACAGTTGCTTCGCAGCTTGTTCCATAATTATATCCATAGTTTATCTGCCAAACTTCATTAACATTAACTTCTCCATCAACGTTTGCGTCATCCCAGTCTTGAATCATCACTCGGAACCGGTTATTCCACACGTAGTCTCTTTCTGGATCAAGGTGGTCGTATGGGAAGGCTAATTTGACAGTCATTAAATCGGCGTCTTCTGGAATAATATCCATCCTTAGAACTGTGATGTTGCCCCATGCCCAGCCGAAGCTTTGCCAGTCACTTGGCATAGAAGCGGTTAAGCCTTCAAAGACTATTGTGGAGCCAGTCTGTTTATGGGTAACTGGTGAAACGCTGACAGTGACATCTTCACCGCTGGGGTTGAAAACAAGAAAGTCTGCTTTTGTGTTTTCTCCGGGCTTGACTGTTCCTGCAAACCAGCTTGTGTCAAAAATTTCGCTTGGCATAAACGGTGGAATTAAGCCGTCGCTTAGTTGATAGTTTATTATCTCTGGAATCTGTATCATGTCTAAAGCGTTTTTCCATGTGGCGTCTGAAACTGTTAGCAAGCCTCCTTCTCCCATTATAAGTGAAACTGCCCTGTAACAGTCCACACGTCCCGCGCCTTGAATGAACGGGTCATAACCCAAGTCAACTGCTGTTGATTTCAGAACACTCTTAACAATCATGTTTGGCGGGTTGTAAGCTCCAATCTCGTTGAAAGCCTGCACAATCAAGGCTGCAGAGCCAGCCACAACAGGCGTTGCCATGCTTGTCCCACCAAAGACATCAAAAGCCATCGTTCCGTCGCCGAACCCCCAGAACAATGCGGTTGGAGCATATCCAAATGCGCCAACTCCAAGCACGTCTGGCTTTGTTGTTCCAAGCGCGGTTGGTCCTCTCGCACTCCAAGAGATCACATCGTCATAGTAGCCTCCAGCAAATCCCCATTCGGACTGCGTCCAGTTCATGGATGTTGAAGCACCAACGCCTATGGCAAGCGTTGAAAAGCCAGGCTCGGTGAATGTTCCATAACCGCGCGCGCGCATAAACGGAGCCATATCCTGGAATGTACGACCATCCCTCGGTTCCAGGGATAAGGTCGAATCCTGCTGCCCAAAGTTCGCCTTCTATTACATCGCCGAAGTATAGGGCGGTTATACCCATTATTTTTGCGTCATAAGCCATTCCGTTGCCAAACAGCGGATGTCCCATGTCTCTTCCAGCAGCACATGACGCGCATGATGTGCCGTGACCATCAAAATCGTACACAAAGCATGTATAGTTGCCGTTTGGATCAATTGGCTTTAGAACTAAACCTCTGTCTTCGCTGTTTGGAGATGCGCCATAAACGTCTAGGAAATAGCCCAGCGAGCTTACTGAAATGTCAAATATGTCGTCGTCTGTGAAGTCTCTCGCCCCTATAGGCGATGCTATGTTCAACGGCGTTTCATCTGTAAAGCTGTAGTCTGGAGGCCATGGAGCAGACCAGTACCAAGGAAGTCCCATTAAGGAGTATAGATGGGGTATCCAGCACCAGTCAAATGATAAGTCCACGTAAACAGTGTCATAAACTTCGTCAGTATTACTGTCCACTACTAGTACTGGGAACAAGTCTAAGCCGAATAACCATTGGAACATTACTCCCCAATGGCAACTTTTTCCTGCGCTTAAAATTCCAGTAACATTCATGTTTGACGGAAAAGTTGTGCCAAAAATCTCCGAGAACGGATGTACTTCGCCAAACATGTATACTTGCGGATTTAAACCAGCGGTGGATATGAAGATTCCGCCTGCGTTTGCAACTGCCGTCAGCGTTATGTTCGTATAAACAAAACATCCAGCGTCCGCGTCAAAAGCAGCTGGGCAACCAAACGCATCTCTTGCTATTACATCCCAGTAGCCCAAACCTAGAGAACCGTAATCAACTCCAGTGTCAATGATTGCTATTGTTACATTTTCTCCAGTAAAGCCATAATCTGCCCACACGCCAGTTGCATTCATTATTTCTACAACTTCGCGCATGGTCACGTTATGAGGAACACTGTTGCCTGCAACTTCGCGCGCGCGCGCGTGTCAATAATATAAGACCATGCAAAACTGTTCAAAATCGGAGTTACTAGGCTAATTGCCAACAACATCGTTAGAGTTGTCCTTAAATTTACCACTTAATCACCACGGAGGGGCGATTTTAATGTTTGGTGTACAAAAGCTTTTTTGTCGATTTCAAAGCAAAAAGTAAACGAGTAGCGCTGTTAGGAATGTTAGTATGAAAGATGGAATTACGTATTTGTATACTTCTCCTAGCTGGCATTTGAAGTAGTCCGCTGTGAATGTAAAGCATAAGTGTGTTGGCGCTATCGTGTATCCTAAATATGCGCTTATATAGATTAATGCCGCTGTGCCCACGGCTACTGGTGAATCTCCGCAAAGTATTGGAATGCTTATGGCTACTCCACTGACTGGCGAGCCTGTGAGCACTCCTAAAACTGCTGGAAGCGTTGCTAGGAGAACTGTACCGCTATATAAACTATCGCCGTTTGCAACCATCTGAGCGAAAACTTGGCTGATTTCTGGAGAAATCATAACCTCTCTTAATAGGAAGGCGCCGTAGGCTGCGAGGGTTATACCATAAATTCCCCAGTTTTTGAATGGTTTGACAAACGTTGTAAAGCTCATTTTTGATATTGCGATTAGCACAGCGATTCCTATGAAAACGGCGATTACAATGTCGCGACTTTGCTTAAAGAATTCGATTCCAGTTGCGCCCAAGGCTATTGCGAAGACAATTGTTGCCAAAATTGGACTAAAAGACAATATGAAGGCTTTAAAATTTGAATTCGAGTTTATTTCGCTTTTGCCTTCATCCTTTCTTGGCGCTTTTATTTTCCAAAACCCGATTACATAGCCAGCTATTATCATTACTAGAACCGTTGGAATTTGACGCAGAATAATAAGCGGAATCGCCACGTCAGTAAGCATGGCTGTGACGATTATGGGTAAGCTTAATGGATAAACTGGAAAGATAGTGTGCCTAAACCACAAGTTTATGTAGGCTTTCCTTTGAGGTTTTAACTTGAGTTTTTCAGCTTCAATGTCAACGAGGGGCGCTGACATTAAGGCTCCACCAGCAACGGGCAAAAGTCCTATGACGGCTGGCACAAGTCCCAACACAATTTTTGGATTGTTAATTAGTCTGCTTATGCTTTCGCTTAACTTGTTGATGATTCCAGTTTCCTTGTAGAGTTGGCTTAGCAGCATTATACCAAAAGTTGCTACAACAACAGAAATCGTTTCAGGCTTTATGCTTGCCTCGTAAAACACCAAGGGTACTTTTGTCCACTCGAGGGCAAGCAACGCCAATGTTATGGCTGTTGCGTTTAGGGTTATCCCCAAATTCACGCGCTTATAAAGTAGAATGACGAGTAGGGCAAACGCGATTACTATTGCGGCTGTTGGGTCAACAAGTCCCAAGTTATGCGCTCCATTCAGTATTTGGTTTATAGAAAAGCTAAGGTTAATCAGCTTGTTTTTAACGCTTTTCCCTTGATAACGAAGAAAATTTAATAGCGAACACGCGGCAATCTTTTGCGTGACTAAACCATGAAAGGCAAAGTTTTCATTTCAGGTCCAATTCAAGGCATGGAAACAAAACAGAACTATAGAAAAGCTATCCGCGAAATTTGCATTCAATGCGGCTATGATGTTCTTGACCCTTGGGAAAGATAAAAAATAATCTACAAAGGCTCAGATTTTGGTTGGTGGGAAAAGTCCCCGCAGCGGACTTCATTAAAAGAGACCTAGAAGACATTGAAAAATGCGACGTTTTAGTGGCTTACATGCCAAGGCTTTCGGCTGGAACATGCATGGAACTCTTCTACGCAAAACAGAAAGGAAAGAAAACAATATGCATATGCAAAATAAAAAACCCAAGCCCATGGATAACAACCCCCTCAGACATAATCATAAAAAGAATCAAAGAATTAGGAAAGACACTTGAACCAATCAATAGCCAATCGCCAGTTTAAGGAAAAGAAAAATAAGAACCTTTACAAATTCTCATTCAGCAAAAACGCGGTCGTAGTCTAGCCTGGTCTAGGACATCAGCCTGCCACGCTGACGACCCGGGTTCAAATCCCGGCGACCGCACCAACATTTTTTGGTTGTGGAAAACGCCAATAGGAGCTAGGCCCTCTAGATTTTGTGCTGGTTTTCCATAGGTTCTAAATATTTGGTTGTGCTTACTAGTGTTTCGTTTGAGGCATCAAATATGTCGGTTGTTAGAGAGCCTAGTGTTGAGGATAAGCTTAGGCGTTTGCGTGAGTTGAATGAGCAAGCTATGCTTGGCGGCGGAAAACAACGCATTGAAGAGCAACATGCTAAGGGTAAGTTGACCGCCCGCGAGCGCATTGATTTGTTGTTGGATGCTGGAAGTTTTAATGAGCTTGACCGTTTTGTTGTTCACCAGTGCACCGAGTTCGGAATGGCTGAAAAGAAGTTTTTAGGCGACGGAGTCATAACGGGTTATGGCACAATCGATGGAAGACTCGTGTATGTTTTTAGCCAAGACTTCACGGTTTTCGGCGGTTCGCTCGGCGAGATGTTCGCGAAAAAAGTTTGCAAACTTATGGATTTAGCCCTAAAAACAGGCGCGCCAGTAATAGGCTTAAATGACAGCGGCGGAGCACGCATACAAGAAGGAGTCGCAAGCCTCGCAGGTTACGGCGACATATTCTTTAGAAACGTAATAGCGTCTGGCGTGATTCCACAGATAAGCGCCATAATGGGGCCATGCGCGGGCGGCGCCGTCTATTCGCCAGCACTAACCGACTTTATCATAATGGTTGACAAGTCAAGCCACATGTTTATTACGGGTCCAGATGTGGTTAAAGCCGCATTGGGGCAAGAGGTTACTTTTGAAGATTTGGGCGGGGCAATGGTGCACTCCACAAAAAGCGGTGTAGCACACTTCATAGCGGAGGACGAGGAAAACTGCATACAAATCATCAAGAAACTGCTAAGTTATTTGCCAAACAACTATTTGGAAGACCCCCCAGCAGTTGAGCCTACAGATGACCCGAATCGCACGGACGAGGCGCTGGCAAAGGTTCTTCCAGACGACCCAGACAAGCCCTACGACGTGAAAGATGTCATCCACAACGTTGTGGACAACGGCGAATTCTTCGAAATCCAACAGTTATGGGCGCAAAACATCGTCATAGGCTTTGCACGCCTAAACGGCAAAGTTGTCGGCATAGTTGCAAACCAGCCAACACATTACGCTGGCGCATTGGACATAAACAGTAGCATGAAAGCCGGACGGTTCATACGATTCTGCGACTGCTTCAACATACCAATAATAACGTTTGTTGATGTTCCAGGCTTCTTGCCGGGCACAGAACAAGAACACGGCGGAATAATACGCCACGGCTCGAAGCTATTGTACGCTTACTGCGAAGCCACAGTGCCAAAAATAACGGTTATACTGCGAAAAGCCTATGGAGGCGCATACGACGTAATGGGCTCGAAGCATTCTGGCGCAGACATAAACTACGCCTGGCCAACCGCTGAAATTGCGGTTATGGGACCACAAGGCGCAATAAACATAATCTTCCGTAAAGAAATCGCTGAGTCGAAAGACCCGCAGCAAAAGCGCATGGAACTCGTAAGTGAATACCGAAGAAAATTTGCAAATCCGTATGTCGCGGCGCAGAAGGGCTACATAGACGAGGTCATAGAACCAGCGGAAACAAGGCCAAAACTGATAAGCGCCTTAGAAAGCCTTGCGACAAAACGCGAGCCTAGACCAGCAAGAAAACACGGAAACATACCACTGTAAATCCTTTGTCAGCTTGAAAAAGTACACAATGCATTCAGAAAGAGCTTGAGCATGCCATTACAAATAATAGGGGGCTTAACTTATTCTTTAGACTCCCAAAAACCTAGAGGGGCTAGGCAGTTTATGGTTTCGAAACCAGTTAAAATTACGGATACTACGTTTAGGGATGCGCATCAGTCTTTGATGGCTACGAGGATGCGCACAGACACGATGGCGGCGATAGCGGAGAAGATGGATAGGGCTGGGTTTTTCTCGCTTGAGATGTGGGGAGGTGCAACTTTTGATGTTTGCATACGGTATTTGGGTGAAGACCCTTGGGAGAGAATCCGCATATTAAAGCGGTGCGTGAAGAGGACGCCTCTCCAGATGCTTCTTCGTGGACAAAATGTTGTTGGTTACCGTAATTATCCAGACGATGTTGTCATACGGTTTGTTGAGAAAGCAGCGGAGAACGGCATAGACATATTTCGCATTTTCGATGCGTTAAACGATGTTCGAAACATGGAAACAGCCATAAAAACCGTCAAAAAAGTAGGCAAACACGCGCAAGGCACAATATGCTACACGATAAGCCCAGTTCACACAATAGAATATTACGTTAAAGTTGCCAAAAAATTGGCAGAGCTTGAATGTGATTCAATATGCATAAAGGACATGGCTGGAATGCTTGCACCAGAACCAGCCTACAAACTAATAAAAGCCCTTAAAGAGGAAGTAGGCTTACCAGTGCATTTGCATTCGCATAGCACAAGCGGCATGGTTATGATGACTTATCTCCGCGCATGTGACGCTGGAGTAGACATAATTGACACAGCGTTCTCGCCACTTGCATGGGGCACATCACAACCGCCAGTAGAGTCCATTGTTGCAGCTTTGAAAGACACGCCATACGACCCAGGCTTGGATATGGAGTTGCTTTATGAGATAAGCGAGTATTTTAGGGAAATCCGCGAAAAATACTATGACCCATTGAGGCTTATAGACCCAAAGGCGGAGAGAGTTGACGCCTCAATAATAATTCATCAGGTACCAGGTGGAATGTTCTCGAATCTTCTTGAGCAGTTGAAGGAGCAGAATGCGCTTCATAGGTTGAAGGAAGTTTTGGAAGAAGTGCCTAAAGTGCGAAAAGAGCTTGGTTATCCTCCTCTTGTTACGCCGACAAGCCAGCTTGTTGGCATACAAGCCGTTTTCAATGTTTTGTCTGGAGAGCGTTATAGCATAGTGCCGAAGGAGATAAAGGATTATGTTAAGGGATTTTATGGGAAGCCTCCAGCACCCATAGACTCCAAGGTTAGAAGGAAAATTATTGGCGATGAAAAGCCGATAACTTGTCGTCCAGCAGACCTTCTTGAACCAGCATTGGACAAGATTCCAAAGGATGTTAAGCCATACATTGAAAGCGAGGAGGATAAGCTGACATACGCGCTTTTCCCGCAGGTAGCCCTAGAATTCTTCAAAAAGAGAAAAGCGAAGAGAGAAGAGGCGAAAACTGGAATTTCGCCAGAACGCGTAGCAGAGCTAGAAGAGGTTGCAGCGGTTTCAGCGGCAATAGCGACATACATAGCAAGCACAGGCAAGGTTAAAGCCTTAATACCGAGAAGGATAAGGGGTGTTGCGTCACCATGGGTGCTTGCTGGAAGGCAAAGCCTAACAGAATAGTGGTGCGTGATGATGCCGACATACGAAGTTTTTGTTGACGGAAAACCCAGAAAAGTTGAACTGGCAAAAAACGGGGAAAAAGCGTTCACTGTGAAAGTTGATGGCAAATCGATAAGCGTGGAACTGCAAACTGAAAAATTGGAATTTGGAAAAGGCTTCAAAATCAGCGTCGGCGGAAAAAACTATGATGTTGTGCTGCCAAAAGCTGAAACGGATAAGCCATTGCAGATTAAGGTTGAAGAAGCCACGTTCAAGGTTGAGGTGAAAACTCCAATTAAAAAGTCAGAACTGGCAGCTTTTGTGCCACTGCAAACGGCGTCAACAAGAATGCCAACCGCAACAAGACAAGTCATTGAAGGTGCTGTGGTTGCGCCTATGACTGGAAAAATTCTTTCAGTAAAAGTGAAGAAGGGCGAATCAGTAAAGGCTGGTCAAATATTGTGCGTACTTGAAGCCATGAAGATGGAAAACGAAATTGCAGCGCCAAAGTCTGGAACGGTTCGCGAAGTTCTTGTTTCTGAAGGCTCATCCGTAAGCGAGGGCGAACCCCTAGTCATAATTGACTAGAATATTGTTGAAGGTTTGTACTCGCCGAACACTTCCCTAAGCGTGTCGCATATCTCGCCTAATGTGGCATACGCCTTAACAGCTTGAAGTATATGGGGCATGAGATTCTCATCTTCGCGTTCAGCAGCTCTTCGAAGCTTGCCTAAAGCTTCTTCTAATTGCGCCTTGTTTCTTTGTTGCTTAAGCCTTTTAAGGCGTTCAACAAGAGCCTTTTCAATTTCGGGGTCTATCTGCAAAATTTTTATTGGCGTTTCTTCCTCGCTTACGAATTCATTGACGCCAACGATTATTCGCTTTTTTGATTCAACCTCCTTCTGGAATTTGTATGCGCTCTCGACTATTTCCCTTTGCATGAAGCCTTTTTCGATTGCGGCAACCGCTCCCCCCATGGCGTCAATCTCCTCAATGTATTTTAGGGCTCTCTCCTCAATTTCGTTTGTCAAATACTCAACGTAATAGGAGCCAGCCAACGGGTCAACAGTGTCAACAACGCCGCTTTCATATGCAATTATTTGTTGTGTCCTAAGTGCAATTGTCACGGCTTGTTCGCTTGGCAAGGCATAAGCTTCATCAAAAGAGTTTGTGTGCAAGGACTGTGTTCCGCCCAAGACTGCTGCAAGTGCTTGGAGGGCAACGCGGACAATGTTGTTGTAGGGCTGTTGGGCTGTTAAGGAAACGCCAGAAGTTTGCGTGTGGAAACGCAGAGTCCAAGAAGCGGGATTTTTAGCCTTAAACCGCTCACGCATTATCCTTGCCCAAAGCCTCCGCGCCGCGCGAAACTTGGCTATCTCCTCAAAAAAGTTGTTATGCGACGCGAAAAAGAACGAAAGTCTGCCCGCAAACTGGTCGAGGTCTAAGCCTCTGTCAACTGCCGCTTGCACATAAGCAATAGCATTTGCAAGTGTGAACGCGATTTCTTGGACGGCTGTTGCTCCTGCCTCGCGTATGTGGTAGCCGCTTATGCTTATTGTGTTCCATTTTGGCATATGCTTAGAACAGTATTCAAAAATGTCTGTGACAAGTCTCATTGAAGGTTTAGGTGGGAAAATATACATGCCCCTTGCAACGTACTCCTTTAAAATGTCGTTTTGGACGGTTCCGCCTAAATCAGCTTGATTGACGCCTTGTTTTTGTCCAACTGCAATGTACATGGCGAGTAGCACGGTTGCAGGCGCGTTGATGGTCATGGAAGTTGTAACTTTGCCTAGTGGTATGCCGTCAAAAAGTATCTCCATATCGCGAAGCGTGCTTGCGCTCACGCCTACCTTTCCAACCTCGCCAGCAGCCATTGGATGGTCACAGTCATAGCCCACTTGCGTTGGAAAGTCGAAAGCTACGCTTAAGCCAGTCTGTCCATGCTCAAGCAGATACTTAAAACGCTTATTCGTTTGTTCGGCTGTTCCAAAACCAGCGTACTGTCTCATAGTCCAAAATCTCGCCCTATACATGGTTGGATAAACGCCACGCGTAAACGGATACTCGCCTGGAAAACCTAAATCGCGTAAATAATCAAGATTGGCAACGTCAAATGGCGTATAGACACGTGCAACTGGAATTTCAGAGCTTGTAGAGAAGGTTTCTCTTTCGGGCAGTTTTTCAAAACTTTGAGCTACCGTGGTCTTCTCCCATTGTTCTTTGCGTTTCTGAATTTCCTCAAGCTTCTTTGGGTCAAACACTTTTAAGGCACCTAAAGACAAGAAGGGCTTGTGCGAAATAAAAGAATTATTAGAAGCCAAATTCAAATTATACTTAGGAAGGCAAGATGCCAAAAATGAAAGTCAAAGTTGAATACGTTGGACACATAAAAAACATAATTGGCTCAGTGAGAGAAGAGGAAGTGGAAATAAGCGAAGGCGCTTCAGTTGCAGACTTGCTGATGGCACTCTCGGAAAAGTATGGAGAAGCCTTCAAAAAGGCAATTTATGATAGGATTGGTGCTGATGTGAAGCCAAATTATATTGTCACAGTGAACGGCTATCTTCTGAACCAGTTGAAGGGTGTAGAAACCAAACTCAAAAATGGGGACCATGTTATTTTGTTGCCAATAGTAAGCGGCGGGTAAGCAAAACTTATTTTAACTTGCCACATAAATGAGAAACTCCAAATAAAAGTATGGGAGCGCTGAACTTTTGAGAGAAGATATTGATAGGATACTTGCGGAGAAGGGAGCCGAGGCAATTTTCCTTTACTCCGAAAGCGAGAAAGAGGCAAACATGTACTATTTAACGAAGTTTTTGGCTCCAGACCCATTCATATACATAAAGAGAGTTGGCGAAAAACCGATACTAATAGTAAACCCTATGGAGTACTCCCGCGCAAAAAAGGAATCAATAGTTAAGGATGTACGCTCATACGTGGACTATAACCTGCATGAGATAATGAAGTCAGCGCCAGACCCGAAAATTGGCAACCTAAAATTTCTTGCAAACGTCGCGAAAAAAGAGTTAGGCAAAGGCGCGAAAATCTGTGTACCGCCAAACTTTCCAGTAGTAATCGCAGACACGTTGAGAAAAGAAGGCTTAACCATAACGCCAACGTTCGACGTAATCGAAAAGGCAAGAGAGACGAAAGAGCCAGACGAGATACAAGCAATAAGAGAAGTGCAAGCCATAGTCGACAAAGCGATAAAAAAGGTTATTGACTTAATTGCAGACGCTGATGTTGACGATAAAGGAAGACTGGTTACAAGGGTTAACGGAAGGAAAGAAGTTCTAAAGGTTGGTAAAGTAAAAGCCTTGCTTGGGCACGAGTTTCTTGATGGTGGATGTGCGGCAGAAGACACAATAGTTGCGTGTGGACCAAAAGGTGCAGACCCGCATTATTCTGGCAGTCAAGAAGACGAGCTTATGGCAAACCAACCAATAATTTTGGATATTTATCCGAAAAGTATCAGAAGCCGCTACTACACGGATGTGACGCGGACAATTGTTAAGGGAAAAGCTCCAAAGGAAATTAAAAAAATGTTTGAGGCAGTGCTTGAGGCAAGAAACGCCGCGATAGACGCAGTAAAAGCGGGCGTTTTGGGAAGCGAACCCTACAATATATGCTGCGATGTTCTGGAAAAGGCGGGATACGCCACAACAAGAGGCGGAAAACAAATAAAAAAAGGCTTTAATCATGGACTTGGACATGGCGTGGGCTTACAAGTACATGAAGGACCAAGCCTAAACGAGTTCTACAAGTTCGCCCTAGAAGAACACAACGTTGTAACCGTAGAACCTGGACTATACGACCCAGAAATAGGCGGTGTCAGAATAGAAGACGCCGTGGAAGTCACTAAAAGGGGATGTAACAACTTCGTAAAAACAGAAATCCTCCTAGAAATTTAAAAGAGGACAAAAAGATTGTGGAAAGAACTGCTAACTCCCGTTTAGCTTCGCCTGTGCCTCGTGTAGATTACTGCTGTTGTTACCATTGCTATCGCAACTGCAGTTGAAATGCAGATGGAAAGCATTTCAACTGGTAGGTTGGGTAGCACTATCGGATTTGCAGATGACCCTTGCCAAATGTTCGTGCTTGTCGCTTTATAAGTTACGGATGCAGAGCCTTCCATTAAGGTTACTTCCACGATGATTCCAGTAGCTTTATCCCAGCAATAGCTAAACTGCGTAGTGCCCTGAGATAAACTCGCGTAGACAACTGTTCTGCTTGCCCCAGCGTAGGTTCCAGTTTTTTCTCCAGCAATCGTTACACTGCCGTTTCCAATCACTTTAATGATGTCTCCTGTCTTTGAGTTTGCTGGTATAAGCGCTTGGAAAGTTGCGTTTCCAGTGCCGCTGGCAACATCCCACAACATAATCTCTGTTTGTTCTGCTCCATTGCTGAAGTGGGTTGTTACGCTCAATGTTGCTGTTGTTTCCGTGACGGATATGCATTCCACCTTGACCCATTGTGGGGCACCCTCTGGTGGGGTTGCACCAGAAGCGTAGTCGCATCTTACCCAGTCGCTAACTTTAACGCCGACTTGTGCTTCTGCGCGTGCTAAACTTGCACAGCACAGCAGAAGTGCCGTAATTGTCATTAGAATAATCGTTTTTCTCATTGCGATTCCTCAGTTATCCTCTTTTCACAATTATTACTGACACCACCGCCGCAACTGCTATGATGGCAGCCGAAAGTATGAGCCACCAGTAACTCATGATGCCCGTTAGGTCTATGCCGCCAATGCTTCCTGCGCCGCCGCCTTTTAAATGCGCTGTCAACTCATGAAAACTGTGGTGATATTGCACATAGATTTGAGCGTAACTGCCAATTTGCGTTGTTTGGAATTCTATGGGCTGATTGTCCAATGTCACCTTGATATCTGAAAACGAACTTATCATTTCTATCGGTATTGTTATGTTGGCGATGCCCACTGTTCCATCTGGACCACCAACCGAAACGCTTAAAGCCATACTTGTCGAGTTAAAGACCACGCCGAGAACTGAAGAGTTCGTCGAAACATACATTGTTTTGTTTGACCATTGAAGTTGCATGCGTATCCAGCCTTCCGGCAAGACGGAAATAAAAGCGTTCAATCCCGTTGCCGCTGCCTCCAAACCATCAGCTACGCCGTCGCCATCCGTATCCGCCTTTCTCGGATTCGTCTTGAAAACTTTGACTTCAACGCCGTCGCTGAGTCCATCATCGTCGCAATCAGGATTACCCATCCATGTTCCGTAATCGTATTCTTCTCGGTTGGTTAACCCGTCTTCGTCATAATCCTTCTCTAAGTCCGTTGGGTCAAGAGGATTAAGGTGGAATGGGATTTCAGCTTGGTCAGGTAAGCCATCTCCGTCGCTGTCCGGATACGGCGTTATCGGCATGTTAAAGTCTATGAGGTAGGGATACCCATACCAATCGTCTGGCGGTTGAAATCTAATGTATGCAGCAAGCGAGTCGTTAACTGGCGACCATACAAGCCCATACGCGTCGTTTAGGATGATGTGATGATTGCTTCCGTTAACGTTTACTGCTGTTACGTTCCCCTTAAGAGAAACCTCCCCTTTCTTGTAAAGTCCATACTCGCCTATGGTAGCGTCGGCCTCCGAATAGGTTAACGTTGTTCCATTATTTGTCCAGTCAATAAATGTTACAACTTTTTCACCATAAGCCGATGTGACCTTCACAGGCGGCTCAGCGCCATTTATGTCAACAACCCAGATGTCGCTTCCAGTAGCATAGGCTATTTTGTCGCCAGATGGAGAAACGCTCAAACTTGTTATCAGATTTTCTATTCCCTCAAGCTTTACGATTAGCGATTTTTCACCAGTGTCTAAGGCGTATTTCCAGATGCAATTCGTGTAGTTATATTGTCCAGTAGTCCAGTTGTATGTGGTTTCGCAGGAGGTGTAAATCAAATATCCATCGCTAGTAGCGTCGACAAGGTAGGGCGGCCTCATATGGTTTACTGCTGTGCTGCTGTTCATGTAGGTTATAAAGGTTGGATTGGTGCCGTCCAAATTTACAGAATACACCATAGGACCATATCCCGTATACGTATTATTCACATAAAATATCTTTGTCTCGTCTGGCGAGAAGGCGAACTTACTGAAGGTTTCTAACCCTGCGTCAAGTTTGAATTTGTATGCCAGTGTGCCGTTCTCCATGTCTATTATTAACGTGTTAAAGTCTTGCGGTATTCCCGGTTCTAAAGATCCTTCGTAGATACGTCCAAAAATTAGCAGATACCTTCCAGAAGGTGACCAAGTCATGCTCCAAATGTCAAGCGAGCCGCTGGTAACAAAAATGTTGTCGTAGATTTTTCCAACGTGTGTGGGTGGCCAGTAGATAAGTTTTGGGTTAGCGGTTTCAGTAGGTGCAAGTGCGCTTGAATGAGGGATGCTGCAGAATCCTAATATTGTTGACGCAATTATGGTTGCTAATGCGAAGCCTAACGCGTTTTTAGTTTTCGACATCCTTATCTCACTTGAATAATTTATCGTGTTTATTACTAAAGGCTATTCTAAAAAAACTTGCGCAAACAAACTCAATACAAAAAATCCTAAAAAGCAATCGTTATTACAACTAAACCTCAAAAGCACGTAACGCGCGCTCTACTTTTATAATTCACAAAGAAAACGATAAATCCAGAAAAATTCATAATGTTAAGTATGTCAGAGAGAATGGCAATTATAATAATCGACATGCTTAACGATTTTGTCACTGGAGACTTGAAATGCGAACGCGCCAAAAAAATAATTCCAAACATCAAAAAGCTTGTTGAAGCAGCCCGCAAACACAATGTTCCAGTAATCTACAGCAATGATGCACATTATCCGCAGGATGCCGAGGTTGTCCATAAATGGGGAAAACACGCCATAAAAGGCACGAAAGGTGCAGAGGTCATACCAGAACTTAAGCCGTCAAAAAAGGATTACGTAGTTGAAAAGCGAACTTACAGTGGCTTCTACGAAACTGGTTTGGACCCGCTGCTCAGAAGCCTATACAACGGCGAAGGCGTGAAAACAGTAGTTCTATGCGGTTTACACACAAACATTTGCGTTAGGCACACCGCGGCGGACGCCTTCTTCAGAGGATACAAAATAATAGTGGCGAAGGACTGTGTTGAAGCCTTCACACAAGAAGACCACGAACAAGGCTTGAAGTATTTGGAATACGTTTACAACGCAAAAATATTAACTGCAGACGAAATTATAAGGCAGTTCATTAAAACCTAAAAGCATCTCCAAAGGCGCACATTCTAGAAGTCGCCTATTACAACGTTAGGCTAGATACCTCAACCTGCTAAAAGCTTATTTTAAGGGAAAATCAAAGAGTTGTAGTTGAGATTTAAAGAAAAGTTTAAATCTAACATGAACGTGAATAATGAAGAATGATGAGGAGAATGGTGGAGAGAACTATTTTTCCTCCTTTCTCTCCTTTCTCCATTCGAGCCTAATCCACCATTCTCCTCATGAAATTTTCTTTCTCTGCACACTTATATTTTGTGGAAGAATCTTCTATTCAACTTTTCTAGTTAACTGGTAAGGTTAAAAGTTAAAACTGAAACTGCGACACTATAACTTTGAGGTCTAATACATGAAGAAAATCTTGGTTGTTTATGACTCGCGAACTGGAAACACCGAGAAAATGGCGCTTGCAGTTGCAGAAGGCGCGAGGCAAATAGAAGGCGTTGAAGTTACCGTTAAAAAGGTTGAACAGACAAGCCTCAACGACTTGTTAGAGGCAGATGGAATAATAATCGGCTCACCAACATATTATGGACAAATGTCAGCAAAAATCAAAGCACTCATCGACGAATCAGTAAAAATCCACGGAAAACTTGAAGGCAAAATCGGCGCAGCCTTCACAAGCTCCGGCGGAACAGCAACTGGCGCAGAAACAACACTCCTATCAATACTACAAGCTATGCTAGTTCACGGAATGATAATACAAGGAAGGGCAGATGACAAACACTATGGCGCTGCAGCCGTGGAAAAACCAAGCAAAAACGAGCTTGAATCATGCAAAACCCTCGGAAAAAGAGTAGCAAACCTAACACTAAAAATAAACAATAGCCGACAATAATGGGCCCGGCCGGATTTGAACCGGCGACCTTCGCCGCGTGAGGGCGACGTCCTAACCAGCTAGACTACGGGCCCCCACCATGCTTTTCTGCAGATTGTTGCTTAGAATTTTAGATATTTATCTTTGCTTCATAAAGTCTTTCCTTTAAACTGCTTTTAGAAATGCAAAGTAGGATGTTATAGAAATGGAAGACGAAGTGGTTTTGCGTGAACAAAGAAAAATTGAAAGAGCCTTAATTGTCCTTTGCTTTCTAGAATCAGCCTTTATAGGCTACGTTTTAGCCAAGTTTTTGCTTCACATCGCCTAGCAATCTTCAATTACAACTTCTTTGACGTTTTTAACCCATGGAATCAAAGCGTTTTCTTCCTTAAACCAACTAACCAATTCACTGATAATCTGCTTATTATCCTCCGACAGACTTTCCGGAACAAGCTCCACAATTATGACGGCCCTCTTAACTTTCATTTCCAAGCCTCTAACCTAAAATTCCCATTTAAGTTTTTTAAAGGATGTTTCTCACTCCGATGTATCTAAAAATACGATTCTGAATCTGACACCCGCCAAACCAAAATCCCAATTCAGAAAACTTAAAAGCAAACAACAACCATTTTCAATTACAAAAGCCGAGGTAGCTCAGCCTGGGAGAGCGCCCGGCTGAAGACCGGGTTGTCGCCGGTTCAAACCCGGCCCTCGGCACTGAACCTTTTCTTTGAAGAAAAGCTTCACCAAAAGAATTAGAGCTTGTTTTTAAAGCTGTTTGAATGTTTTGAGTTTCCATATAGGTTAGTATTGAGTTTAGAGCTTCTTCGAGGATTCTTGAAAGGTTTAATCCGTGTTTTTTGGCGGATTCCACTAAATTTTTTGAAAGGTAAAGTGAAACTGTGGTTTTATATGCGGTTTTATTATGTCTTACTATTTGACTTCCACGTGGAATTTGCTCATTTTTCCATGTGGAATTTAGGTTTAAGTCCGCT
>JBNAWC010000012.1:0-31268 GCA_049700035.1 Candidatus Bathyarchaeales archaeon | reverse complement strand
CTGTGGAATTTCAAAGCTACGAGGAACTGGAAAAAGCGTATGGAAAAGGCGAAGTGCACCCGCAAGACCTAAAAAACGCCGCGGCAAAGGAATTAGCAAAAATCTTGGAGCCAATCAGAAAATACTTTGAAACAGACAAGGAAGCGCGGGAATGCCTAGAAGTTGTTAAGAAAGCTGAAATAACAAGGTAAAAGCGTTGTTCACACGCTTGAAAGAGAAAGAGAAAGAGGAAAAAATCCTACAAATTTTGGAGCAGATAAACGAGGAAGCAGCAAAGGGCAAACCAATAATTGTTGAGGGAAAAAGGGACATAGAAGCCCTAAGAAAGTTAGCCATCGAAGGAAAAATCATAACAGCGAAGGCGGGCAAACCCCTTTTGGAATTGGTTTCTGAAATTGAGGGAACAAACGCGAAAGAGGTTATTTTGCTATTAGATTTTGATAGACGAGGAAAAGAATTAACAAAAAACTTGAGAATACACTTGGAAAAGGCTGGGATAAAGCTTAACATCACCTTTTGGCTTGCGCTCCTAAACCTTGTAGGCAGAGAAGTGAAGGATGTTGAAGGCTTGGCTGCTTACATGGAAACATTAAAGAGCAAGATTTACAATTCATAAATGTAATATATAGTAAGGCTAACTAACCTGTGAAATGAGAGTTCGATTCTCTCATTACGCAGTTCGCAGTTAAAGCTTAACAGAAAAGAACCTAATCAGTAGGAGGTGACGCTTACGGGTTCATCACAAACGTTTACCATAAAGTATGTAATACACGCAAAATTCGAAATAGAAGGAGTGGTTGAAAAACCAGACGTTATAGGAGCGGTTTTCGGGCAAACAGAAGGACTTTTCGGACCAGAACTCGACTTAAGAGAATTACAAAAGTCTGGAAGAATCGGAAGAATAGAAATCGAACTGCACTCAAAAAATGACAGAACAAATGGCACAATAACGATTCCAACAAGCCTAGACAGAGTTTCAACCGCCTTGCTCGCTGCAAGCATTGAAAGCATAAACCGCGTAGGACCATGTGCCGCAAAGGTGACTCTCGAAAAAATTGAAGACGTGAGAGAAGCGCGGAGGAAGATGATTATTGACAGGGCGAAGGAGATTCTCCACAAATGGACTATTGAGGCTATGCCTTCCGTGGACGAGGTTTTCAAGGAGTTGGCTGAAACCCTAAAAGTTGCAAAAGTGGAAAAGTATGGACCAGAAGAGCTTTCAGCAGGACCAGAGGTAAGCACTGCCAAAGAGCTAATTTTGGTTGAGGGCAGAGCGGACGTCATAAACCTCATGCGCTGCGGTTTGCTTAACGTCATAGCCATGGAAGGCGCGAAAGTTCCAGAAACGATAAAGCGGCTTTCAAAAGAGAAGGAAATAACAGCTTTTCTGGACGGGGACAGAGGTGGAGACCTAATCCTAAAAGAGCTATTGCAAGTTACAGACATAAAATACGTGGCTAGAGCACCACGCGGAAAAGAGGTTGAAGAACTGAACTGCAAGGAAATTTTCGAGGCTTTAGAGGCTAAAGTTCCAGTTGAAGAAATTTCAAAGCCTAAACGTGAAAAGCCAAGAGTTGAAGTGCCAAGCGGCATAGCCCAAATAATAAAGGGCTTAGAAGGCACATTAGAGGCTGTGCTGTTAAACGAGAAGCTGGAGCAAATAGAGCGCTTGCCAGTAAGCCAACTAGCCGAAAAGCTGCAACAGACAGAAGGCGTTAACACAATTGTTTTTGACGGTATAATAACACAGCGAATCGTGGACTTGGCTGGCGAAAAGGGAATAAAAAACATAATAGCCTCAAGAATATCAGAAGCCGTAAAACCGCCACTAAACGTACAACTACTAACATTCTCGGATATTTCTGAAACCTAACTTCCGAAAAAGTCTGTAAGTTTTCGTGTCTCACGCTCCTTTTCTCCAGCCTTAAACGTGAGCAGCTGCTTTTCTGTTATTCCAAAGTTTTCGAGAACTCTGGCTGCTGCTGGAACAATCTGTTTTGCGATGTAGTATTCTATGTCGATTTCTTCGTATGTAGCAAACATGTAAGGCTTAACCCGCTCATACAATCGCCCAGAACCAACAACAGCCACATAACCAACTTTATCGCCCACGGTTAATTTCCAGCCTTTCTCCATAAGCATCTTCGCAGCTTCAACATGCGAAGCCTTAACCTCATACTCCTCAACAGGCTTTGTTAGCGTTTTCCAAATTATTAGGTCGCGGTAGGGCACGTGCCTCTGCCTAAGCTCATAAATGCATTGGCGAACAAAATCCGCAGCTTTTCTTGGCGACTGCTCCTTTAGGATTATTTCTAAAATTTTTTCTTGCACTTTTTTGGCTATTGCAGCCCAGTCTCCACGAATAACCTCCAAACCCACAATGTCAAGCTTTCCATCTGGCAAGAGCCCAGCATAACGCTTTTTGGCTTCCGTAAAGAAAATCCGCACATAAACCTTGTCCGGCTTAATTTCCAAGCCAATCTCATCTTCAATTGCCCTTGAAAACTTGGCGATTTTATCTGCCTCATGCCGCACAAAAATGCTATCAGTATCCCCATAAACAACCTTCAAACCCAACTTCTCAGCAATTTCAATAGCCCGCAAAATCGTGCGCCTACCCCAAGCCGTCGCAGCCTCAGCAACAGGCTTAACATACCATCTAGCACCTATCCAACCAGCATAACCATAAGAAGCATTAGTAATCACCTTCACAGCTTTTTGGCGTGCATCCAAAACACGATACTCGACGCTCTCTGGAACAGCAACCCTCATTTTAGCGCGTATCTCCTCTCTGACGCTGATGAGACGCGAAAGCACCTCCTTATAAAAGCCAGAAGGCTCTTTGCGGAACCTATGCCCAACCTCTGGAGCTTCATAAACACCACATGGCGGCGTTGGCTCTTTTGGAGCCACATAAGTGTCTGGCGAAAGATTATAGGCTATCATAAGGTTCGGATACATACTCTTAAAGTCCAGAACCGCAATGTTTTCATGAAGCCCAGATTCTGGCTTGAGCACAATCGCGCCAGCATAGGGGCGATAAGGCTGCTCAACCCTTTTCGGCACAAGTTCGCCTATTTTCTGCGCATGCTTGATTAAGAACCATTCAACCCTAAAGCCCACGGCTGCCGTTCCAACGTGGTCTAATGGCAAACCCACAAGACTCGAAAGTTGCATTGCAAAGTCTAAAATTGCGTTTGCTATGCCCATTATGCACCGTGTGTTCTCCATGGAAAACCTCTTCAAAACTTCACGCTTCGCCCTGTCATCCCAGTAATCGGCAAAATCAACATCCTCGATTAGGGTGCGCTCCTCAATCTTCATCACGCCCAAATAATCAGCTAGGTTCTCAAGCGTCTTAACCTTAACCTCTGGAAACTCATCAGCAAAATCAAAAAGGTCAATGTTAGCTCGCCCAGTAATTGAAACATGACCATAAACGCTTGTGTGCGGTTCAGTGCCAACCCTATCCACACAAAGCTTCAAGCCAAGTTTCTTGCAACGCTCATTAAGATACTGCCAATCAACGCTGTTCACGCCGTAACCAACAATTATGTCTGGGTCAAACGCCTTAACATAATTCACAAAGGCTTCAAGAACGGTCTTATCATTCTTGTCCTCACCAGCCAAAAACTGCTTTTCTTCGCCTTTGCCTGTTGCTGTTGAAATTATTATAACGGGGTTTCTGTCGGGTTTCGGCGAACCCTCTCGACTATAGCAGATTGTTGAGAAACCCAAAATCTTCAACTTTGGAATATCCGTTTTTTCAATAAATTTGGGCGTGGATTCAGCCGAATAAACCTTGTCAACTTTGACGCCTAAAGTGTTCTCTCTTTCAACAACTTCCGCCTCGTGCCAACCACACGGAACAACGCTGTTGTCAATGAGGTAGCGCATGGAAAAGCGAATGTCATCTTCGAGGCAATCCTTTACGCCTTCGAGCTTTCGAACTTCCCTAGCATATTTCGGTATAACATCAGGATTTGAACAGTAAACCTTCAAAGCTTTCACGGGCTTGCCGAAAAACCTCCACTCAACAACCTCCAACTTAACAATTAACGGGAAACGCTTCTTTTCAACCTCTTTAACAACAACCTTCGGGTCAACATCCTCCTCAACCACAGCGTAAAAATAACCAACAAAATTTCCGTCAACAAGCAGCACACGCTCTCCAGAATCGCTGATACCCCAAAGCCAAACTTCAGGCGTACCATTTCTAACCTCGTAGTTCACGTCTAAAAGCCAAAAAGTGATTTTCACGCTCTATCGCCTCAAAGGAATAATGGAGAAACTCTTCTTTTAACATTTTTTAACACCTCAACCAGTCGCCCACAGCCAATTATCCCTATTGAAAAGAAGCAATTTTGGAGTAGTCACTTACCCCTGTCCGTCGAAAATGAAGAATAGCCCTTTTAACCTCGTTGTTCATAGCTAGTCCAAAAACACTATTAGCGTCAAACATTTTATAACACTTAAATGTCTCCGCAAAAGGCTACTTTACAAACGCGTGTGAGAGGCTAGCGACTTTGAAAATATTAGAAATGAACCTAAAGAAAGGCTTTGTAAAAGTTATCCCAGAAACTCTCGATGACTTTTGGCACCTATACAACATAATCTACAAGAACGATGAGATTTACGCTTACACTTCAAGAGAAGTCAAGCCAGACGAAAAGTATGCAAGACCAAAACGTGGAGAACGCGTCTCAGTTTTTCTAGGGGTAAAGGTTGAAGATGTCTCTTGGGACAAGCTTTTGGGCAGGTTGCGTGTTCATGGGACAATATGCGAGGCGCCAGAAATTGTGCCAACTGGAGCACACCACACATTAAACATAACTTTGAATACGCCGATAACGATAGTCAAAAAGGAATGGGCTAAACACCAAATTGAAAGGCTTGAAAGAGCAAGCAGAACATCAGAAAAGCCCATAATAATAGTGGCTATAGACGATGAGGGCTACGCAATAGCCACAACAACCCAATACAGCATAGACGTGAAAATCGAAGAAAACGTTAAGCTTCCAGGAAAACTTGAGGCGGAAAGAAGAGCAGAAGCCACACGCGAATACTTTAAAAAGGCATTGGAAAGCCTACGACAAGTTTGGATGCTGACACGTGCTCCAATAGCAATTATAGGCGTTGGCTTCGTAAAGAACAGCTTTGCAAAATTCTTGGAAAATGAAGATGTGGAAATCGCCAAGCACATAATAGATGTGAAAAGCGTAAACAACAGCGGTGTCGCTGGAATTTATGAGGCTTTACGCTCTGGAGTGCTACAAAAAACCATGATGCAACAGCGAATAATCGAAGAAACAAAGGTTGTTGAAGAAATCCTCAAAAGGCTTGGAAAAGGTGAACACACAGTTACTTATGGATTTGCTGACGTTGAAAAGGCTATAGAGCTCGGCGCAGTTGAAAAACTTGTTTTAGCGGACACCATGCTACGAGAGGCTTCAGACAAAGAACGATTGCAAATTGAAGAGTTGATGAAAAATGTTGAACACGCTGGCGGAAACATAATCGTAATAAGCACAGAACACGAAGCTGGAGCAAAACTTGTGGCGCTAGGCGGAATAGCCGCGCTCTTACGCTTTCCAATGCCAAATTAACCAAGTGCCAAACGCCTACGAACTGCTGGGTTTTGCTCTGCAAGCCTCTTCAAAACCACCTCAAACGTTTCACCGCTTGAAAGTTCCCTTTCAATGAAAACTCCAGTTCTTCCAACATCATCTCTGCGAAGAAGCGCGTGAACACGGTCTAAAACGGTTTCAATGGATATTCCAAGAGCCTTTGCAACGTAATCCTCACGCCCCACAATCGAACTTTCAACATGCCCCTTCTCCGTTGGTTCGATGAGCATTAATTGCTTATCAACGCCAGCCACACGCAAATTCGCCTTCAAATTCTCAAGCGTAACCTCGCCGCCAAATTTGTAAAATTCCAGTTCAATCTTACGCATTTTCATAAGTGGAAAGGAAACCGCGGTTTTCTCGTCTATTTCAATATAGGCTTTCATTGCATAGGCGGGCGTTGCTTGAACAACCAAACGCCTATCAACGCTGATACCAGCCTTTTCAATTGCCGTCTCAACCATAAAAGATGATATTTGATATGGTATGAAAACGTCTATGTCGCTTCCTTCATTCACGTCACCTCTGGCTATACTACCGTGAACAATAGCCTCTAAATGAAAGCGGTCTAAAGCCTCCATTATCCGCATAGCCTTAGCCCTAAACTCCTTAAGCAGAAGCCACTGCTGTGCGTCATAAACCACTTCGCGCTGTTCTGAGCGCCTCTCTGGTTTTTTAGCCATGCCGTTTACCCACTCAAAAACTATAGGTATTAGGAGGATTATTTAGGTAATTCCAGAAAGTGGCGCAAATGGAAAAGTTAGCGACTTGTAGTTCATGCAAGCGAAGGGAAGCATTCTTTTTTAGGCGATATTCTGGAGAAAAGCTTTGTAGAAGATGTTTTGCCGAATCCGTTGAAGAGAAGGTTAGGGCAACAATAGCGAAGTATAAAATGTTCGATTTCAATGATAGAATAGCCGTGGCTGTTTCTGGCGGAAAAGACAGCGTAAGCCTATTGCATATTTTGGCAAAAATAGAGCTGGACTACCCAAAAGCCTCGCTTGTTGCTGTGACAGTTGATGAGGGAATAAGAGGCTATAGGGACGAGGCCCTAAAAATAGCCGCTGAAAACTGTATGAAGCTCGGAATAGAACATCGCGTAGTCTCATTCAAAGAGCTTTATGGTTATACGCTTGACGAAATCGTTGCTAAAGCAGTCAAAGGAAAAAGTGAACTGACGCCATGCGCTTACTGTGGCGTCTTACGAAGAAGAGCATTAAACACTGCTGCGAGAGAGCTAGAAGCAGATAAAATTGCCACAGCCCACACACTTGACGATGAAACGCAGACATTTTTGCTAAACATCTTTCACGGTGACGTGCTGCGGATAGCACGCGAAAAACCAGTGACCGATGAGAAACACCCAAAACTTGTTCAGAAAGTTAAGCCCTTCTGCGAAATCCCAGAAAAGGAAACCGCGTTATACGCGTATATCAAGAACATACGCTTCCAAAGCAATCCATGCCCATACGCACAAGAAGCACTACGAAACGACATACGTGTCATGCTAAATAGAATAGAGGAAAAGCACGCTGGAACAAAATTCACAATATTCAAGGCAATAGAGAAAATTCGCCCAGCACTAGAGAAAATTTCCAAAAAAGAAGGGTTAAGAGAATGCGTCGAATGCGGAGAACCAACAACAGAAAGGACATGCAAGACATGCCAAATGCTCAAGGGAATCAGCTATGCTGCAGGGTCGAATTAAACCGATATTCTAATTAACAAGGATTGTTGAAAAGGAAAATAATGGACCCAATAATACCGATTCTGTCTTCAGTAACAATTGTAAGCATAATAGCCTTCATAGGAATCATATTCATAGGCCTAAACGAAAAAGCATTAAAACGCACTTTAACAGCTTTTGTAGGCTTCGCCTCTGGAACATTATTGGGAGACGCCTTCTTGCATCTAATACCCGAAGCAATACCAGAACCAACTTTAAACCCAAACGAGGCGATAATGCCCTTCTACTACGTAATACTCGGCATAGTCGCATTTTTCGCATTAGAAAAGTTCCTTTACTGGCGACACTGCCACGAAGAAAACTGTCCAGCACACATGTTTGTCTACCTAAACCTACTGGGAGATGGAATCCACAACTTCATCGATGGAATGATAATTGCCGCCACATTTCTAGTAAGTTTTGAACTTGGATTCGCCACAACCCTCGCAGTGGTCTTCCACGAAATTCCACAAGAAATAGGAGACTTTGGAATACTAATCTACGGAGGATTAAGCAAAAAGAAAGCGTTAACATACAACTTTGCCTCAGCCGTGACGGCAATATTAGGCGCATTAGTAACATACTTTTTAACAGCAGTTCAAGACCTACAAGTGCTGCTTGTCCCATTTGCAGCAGGCGGTTTCATCTACATTGCAGCAACAGACCTCATGCCAGAACTGCACAAAAAATCTCAAGCGCCAGCATCACTGATTCAGCTAATAACAATCTTGTTGGGAATAGCGCTTATGGCTTACATTAGGGTTATAAGCGGTTAACAGAACCACGCTTTGAAGAAAAACTCTTCTTCAAATTCTGTAGCAAAGCCGAAGCTTCATAAGCATTTTTGGCTGAAGCAACCTTCTTCGCCTTACACAAGTCCACCCTAAAACCACAGTAGGGACAAGTTCTCGTTTTCTGTCCAGCCTTAGCCAACAAAAGCCCGCCGCACTTGCCACAAACAACAACTAGGAAAGACATGGGGCTATTTCACCAATCGAAAACCTTTTCCACAATCAAATAAATAACGTTTAATACTCGTGATGGTCAATGAGCATGGAAGAACAAAGAGCAGCGGGAACTGCAAGCGAATTGTTCAACTTGGCAATTAAATACTTGAAAAAGGAAGGCTACAAGATAGAGCAGGAAAAAACAGTTTTAGAGGGAAGAACAGGCGTTTTAAGAAAATTCGACTTAATAGTGCAGAGGGGACGAGTGACACAAGGGGTTTGGATAAGGGACTGGAACAGAACAATAGGAATAAACGTAATCATAAACCTTGATAAGGCATCTGAAGACGCGGGACTTTCAAGCCCAATATTGATTGGAGAAAAATTCAGCGACCACGCGAAGGCATACGCAAACAGAAGAAAAATCACGCTTATAACGAAAAGGCAAATACTCACAAGCCTAAGATAAAATAAACCTTAAATTCTCAAATAATCCTCTAGCAACCCTTCGCTTTCCAGTTTGCCAAGCCAATCAACAACACCAACACGGCACTTAACTCGTCCACCAATGACGTCCAAAATTTCTCGAACAACATCTTCCACACTCTTCCCAGTAACATTCAACTCGCAAACCTTCGCTATACCATAAGCTTTTACGGCTTCAAAGAGGCAAACATCCAAAATTTCAGCAGCCAAATTCTCCCACAACTTGCGCCCAGAAAAACCAGCCTTCTCCATAAAAACGCGTAATTCCACAGGGTCTCTTCTCAAAACAAAAACATGCGTAACAAAACGTTTAGGAACAACAGAAGCAGCATAATGCCCATCAACAACAACATCCCTGCCAGCCTTCTCAATAATGTCATAGATTTTGCGTTGCATACGATCTTCATCAACAACCATGGAACCACGTTCTTCATCGACGCCAGAAACAAGATTTTCATTTACGGCTAAATCAGTCAAATTAACGTAAAATGCATTGAGCCTAGAAGCAAGAAGGCTGGCAACAGAAGTTTTGCCAACACGAGGCGTCCCAACAACCAAAACAACACGGTTGGACATGCAATTCCCAACTCAAATATGAACTACAAAGTGCATAAAATAGGTTTCCAAAATTCTTATTGGCATGCACTCGCTTTAAATATCCTGGGGCTGGCGAGTTGGCGAGGTGGCTTTCGAGCCTTTACTGAAAAAGGCTTGAGGAAACTCCGCCCACACGTAGAATTGCAACGCCCGCAAGGGCGTAAGGCGAGAGCCTTGGCAACGGAGCAGAAACGAAACGTCCACCCAAGCATGTGCCAATGAGACATGCTAAGTTGTCGAGAATGCTGGATGGAAACGGTGAAACGGCCGTCCTGCAAGTGGAAAGGGCAAATAGTCGCTGATGAGGAATCTACCCAAAGCGCGGGTAGCCCGATTAGTCGAATGCCACCAAAACAGAAGGCGGGTTAACGCCAACACGCTAGCCCTTTTATTGTTGACTGTTGAAATATAAATTTTGGATATAAATTTTGGATTCATAACCCTAATTACTTGTCCAGTCTCTTAGGAAATGTGGGTGTGATGGTTTGCCTTTGTGGCATGAAATTGAGGATTTACAAAAGAAAAAGGCGGAGTTAGAGTTTCAACTTCACTCGATTGAAGAGAAAGAGAAAACCCTTGAAGAGAGAGCAAGGCTTTTGGAGGAGAAGTTGGCAATTCAGCAGCTGGAAGAAAAGTTAAAGATTAAAATGGAGACTGTTGAGAAGCTTGAGGCTCGGATAAACGAGCTGGAGCAAAAACTCAAACGTGAAACAGAAACCGCGGTAACCATAAGGATGGAACCGCAAACTCAGCAAAACGCGAATGATTCTCCGCTGCGAAGACTCTTTGGAGAATAGCGCAAAAGCTTCCACTCTATTGAAACATTATCTGCGCATTCGCTTTGATGCAAAGCGAGTGACTATTTTACTCCATAGAACAATTTTCTATAATAATGTTCTATGACGCTGGTGTCCTCCCAAAATTTCTTGCGCTGCCTTCGTATAGGTTTCAAAATCCTGCTTTGTAAACAGCACTAGTCTAACCTCTTCCAGTTTATCCTCTTTCTCGATAAACTCCTTTATAGTTACTAATGTCACTTTGCATGCTTTTTCTATTGGATACCCATACGCACCAGTGCTTATCGACGGAAAAGCCATCGACTTCAATCCCTTAGAGACGGCTAACACAAGCGAGTTGCGGTAGGCTTCAGCCAAAAGTTCTGGTTCGCCATGGTTTCCGCCACGCCAGACTGGCCCAACTGTATGTATAACATATTTGGCTTTAAGGTTTCCCCCAGAGGTTATTACGGCCTTCCCCGTTGGAAGTCCATTCGGCCATTCCGTCGCTCTTATACGTTTGCATTCTTCTAGGATTTTTGGTCCGCCTTTGCGGTGGATTGCGCCGTCTACGCCTCCGCCTCCCATAAGAGTTGGGTTTGCCGCGTTAACTATCGCGTCCGTGTCCATTTCTGTTATATCGCCTTGAACCAGACAAATTTTCGTCTTACCAATCTTGAAAGACATGGACATTTTTATCCAAGATATCTTCTCATCAAGATTGTTTAAAAATTTAGTTTTTAGTAAGTGTATTTGTCTCCTCCAGCGAGTATGCGCTCTAAAGCCATGTTAAAGTTTATCATTCCATCATTTGTTTTTGCCGAAATTGGAATTAACAAGAATTTTAGGCCAAGCTGATGTATTGCACGCATCATGTTTCTGCTTAACAAGCGTTTTGTTCCTTCAAGCTTCTGTTCAATAGCGTTTTCCAGCGCGACGGGATTAGCGGACCAGTCGACAATTTTGTCAACTTCATCTTTTGGAAGCAAGTCGCATTTAGATAGCAAGTGAACTTGCGGCAGGAGAAAGCGGTTATAAACGGCCGCTGAAAGGAAAAGGTTAGACACGTAGTTAAGCGGGTTAACGCAGAAGGCAGCATCAAAAAGGTACACTATGGCTTTCGGCTGTTCACGCAACAACTCACTAGCAATGAATGGCCCACTTGTCCTGAAAGCGAAAAGTTCCATCTGCCCCGGCGTGTCAACAACAATGATGTCGGATTTTAGGTCTTCAATTTCGCTTGAAATCTTGTCAATTTCATCCGCAATCAAGTCTGCAGCCATTATCAAAGCTCCGTTTGGACCTAACTCGTACTGTTCCATCAGGCTTTCTATGCTGATGTAGTCACGCACGTCAACATCAGGCGTGTACGGAAGCGTCAAAACTCCTGGGTCTAGATTAACTATTGCAACATCTTGTTTTGCTATTCTTAGCCATTCGCTGAATGCAGCTGTGAGCATGGATTTTCCAGAACCAGCTGTTCCTATAATAAAAACTGTAAACATGGTGTTGTAACCTCTCTTTAGCGTTTTCTTTTGATTTAACTTATCAATTTGTTGAAATGTAAAAATCTTATGTTGGAACTTCTGGTGGTGGCGGAAGCCCCTGTGTTGTGGATGCTGTTCGTCTTGATATTAGGAAGATTGCACAGCCTATAATGGTTAATGTTATTGTGAAAGCCAACAGCACAAAAAAGAATAGCGATATGACGGTGATTGCTATTGTTGGGCTGTCTGCCCCAGCATAATCGTTGTCTCCAAACCAGCTTGCACGGACAAAACATACTCCTGTCATATTTGCAGTCCAGACATATGAAAATTCGCCGTTGGAATTCGTTGTGGTTGTCCCCAAAACAAGCCATTGTAAGCCACCAGCTTTCAGGTAAATTGTTACCGTCCTATTTGAAAGAGTTGGAAGCAATTTTCCTGAAATGGTAGCAGTGCCTCCTTCTATGAGGAATGGCGACGAAACTTCCAATGAGATGGTTGAAGATGTCAATTGCTTGTAGCTTGCTGAAACTTGCCCAAACATCGTCTTGTCACAATTTTCAAGCGTAATTACTTGCACAGTGTTTAATGCCGAAACAAGGTCTGACGGGCATTCACCGACGCGCCATCCATCAAAAACGTAGCCTCCAGTGCATTCGGCTATGTAATATCTTTTGCCATTAAATGAAACATAGTAAACTGTACCTCTAGCGTCATGCGGCACATGTGATAGGCTTACACCCACGTTCATATGGGATTGACTTTCATAATAGAGTAGGACAACATCTAATCCACCAGCCATCATAATTGACGCTGCCATATAAGAAAAAACATCACAGTCTCCAATGTTTTCAACAATTGTTTCCACGGGGTATTTTGCACCGCTTTCACTATATGGTATTTGGTGAACAATCATCAGCACGCCATTAGCGAAATCTTCGTCATCATCGTAAATTTCCAGAAGGCGTTCGGCTATAGGTGTAACGGGATACGGTGTTACAAACTTTGGAAAATCACTTATCGAAGTGAGTTGGTGACTCTTTGACTTATAATACTCGTAGAGGGATTGCTGAACGGTTACTGTTAAAAGGTAACGTGTAGGACTGTTTGGATAGCTTGAGATTTGGTAGGTTCTAACGGTTTGAGAAAGAGAATAAGGTGTTAAATAGCAGATTAGGATTAGTGCTGTAAGCGTAATTATGGTGAGTTTTTTCATATGAGATTTTGTTGCAAAACAGATTTAAGGCATTTATGAACTGCCAATCAGTAGTTAAATCTTCACTAACGCTTTCTTTCTTTGACCGAACACACACGCATAGGTGTAACCAACCTTCTTTGCAAGAATCAGCGCTTCCTTGAAATCTCTACCCAAATCTTCTGGGTTATGCGCGTCTGAGCCAAAAACTATTGGCACATTATAACCATGGAGTATTTTTAGGAATTCCGCGCTTGGATAGATTTCTGCACATGGTCTACGATCCAGCGGTGTTGATTTCCACGCAGATATTTGATTTTGCAATTGTCTCCGCGGTTTCCTTTAGGATGTCGGAGAAATCGCAGTTTGGTTTGAACCTGAAAATCTTAACGAGGTCTACATGCGCTACAACATCAAACAGTCGAGAATTGCACATTTCCTTAATTAGGGTGAAGTATTCTTTGTAGGTTTGCAAAGTATCCCTTTTCAAGTATTCATGTTTTTGGCGTGGGTTGTCGATGCCCCAGTTACCGATAAAGTGAACTGCGCCAATAACATAGTCAAAAGGGTATTTCTGAACGAACTCTTTGATTTTTTCCTTGTCCTCTGGGAAAAAGTCAATTTCAGCACCCAATTTTATTGGTATTTCGGCTTTTTGTTTCAGTGCAAGAAAATTTTTGATGTATGCTGGCATTTGCCATTGCCGCATATGTGGGTAATTGCCTATCTCGTGTAGCAAAACGTGGTCTGATAAGCCTATTTCATCTATACCCTTCTCTTTCGCCTTTTTAACATAATCTTCGATTGTGCCCTTCGCGTCTGGCGAAGCCTCTGTGTGTATGTGATAATCCATAATCATTGTTTTGCCAACTTTTGCGTCAAAACAACTTTTCCGCCTTCTTTCTTCACGAGTTCGGACAATTGGATTAATGCTTTTCCAACACGGTCTTTGGCTGTTTTGGAATCCTTCGCTGTTGTTGAGAAGTGTAGTTCAATGTGTGGCTTTTTCTCCTCGCCCTTCGGATGAGACTTGATATAGACATGCGGGTTATCGTGCATAGTCTTGTCAATCAGAGGTGCTAAAGTCGATTCCATGATGCTGCTTACGTAAATGCTCGCTTCATAAAAAGTAACGTCTCCAGCCCTTTCCTTCAGCAAAGGCATGACGGAGCCCTCAAAAATAGCTTCCATCTCGGAAGGAACCCCTGGCAAAGCGATAAGAACTATTCCGTCAACCTCCAAGATTACGCCAGGGGCTGTTCCAACAGGATTTGGCAGCGGTTTTGAGTTTTCTGGGAGTTTAGCCATTTTAACTCTTGCTGGCGTAAGTTCAACTTTTTCTATTTTTCCAGTTTTCGCGTATGCCTCATACTTTTCCTTAACCATTTCCAAGGCTTTCTCATTAATTTTCAGCTTTCGGTTTAATGCCGTAGCGATTCCTTCAAGAGTTTTGTCGTCAAATGTTGGTCCCAAACCGCCAGTAGTTATTATAAACTTTGGTTTGCGCTGTAAGGCTTCACGTATGACACTTGCAATAGACGCCACATCATCTTCAACAACCGTTATGCGTTTAACTGTGAATCCCGCGGTTGTTGCACGTTTGGCAAGCCATTGAGCGTTAGTGTTTAATGTTTTTCCAATAAGCAGTTCATTGCCTACGCAGATTATCTCCATTTCATTGCCCATTTTCCCACTTCTAGAAACTAAAAGGTGCTTAGAAATAAAACTTGTTCGCCATATTAACGGCTAACTTATCGCCCTAAAAGCTGCAAGTTTTGAACTATTTTTTCTTGCTGCTAAGCCACCACTTTAAATATTCTTTTTTGCGCTTTTCTTGCTCCTCTTCCTTACTTTCTAAGGATGGCCTCAGCTTTTCTCTAAGCTCGATTAGTTCTTGCTGTGTCACTGAAAGCCCGCAGCTTTTGCAAACGTAATGTTTTGTGGCTATTATGTATTGCATTTCGCCACCGCATTCAGGACAGTATGGCATTGTAACACCATTTTAAACACATGCTCTAAGAATGAGTGCACGTTGCTAGATAAAAGGGTTTTTAGCAAAGCGAAGTCGTGACACTGAACTATGTTAAGGTTTTTACTAATTTACATGCCGTGTGAATGCAATCGACACAGTACCATTTATCGAGTTGCAGCACGTAGATGGTGTATTCTTCACTTCCACATATGTCGCATTTATGCCAGCTAACAATTGCTGCGTCATTGCTGCTGAGATTTTTAGGCGTCCTTTCTTCCTCCACTCAAGGCTACGAAGAGTCGAAACGCATAATTATCCACAAGATATACCTTTCGTAAGGTTTCCATTGCAACATGTTTCATGTAATAAAGTTTACGAGTTTTGCTTCCTTGGCAAAATGCAGTGCTTTGTCCATTTCTTCCCTCGTAAGTCGCCTACGCAGTTCTGGAATTTCATAAGCCCGCCATTCTGGTCTATATTGGAACATAATGTTTACGCGGGTTTCAGAGCCCAATTTTTCAGCTATCCAGTTTACAATGGGTTTCGTGCAGCATTCAAGGTGTTCTGGCAGGACAAGTATGCGAATTATTAGTTCGCCGTACTTTTTCGCTTCCAAGTGGTTATGTGTGCAGACTTGCCAGTAGTTTGGCGCATTTGAAATTCTTTCAGCACATTTGTCTGGTCCATACTTGAAATCGAGCAAGTACACGTCCGCAAAACCAGTCAGCAGCTGAGCTGTTTCTTGACTATAGTACGTGTTCGAGTTCCAGACAATGGGAATGTTGATGTTTACGTGCTTGAATGTTTCAAGCCACTGTTCTAGCCAAGGTGTTGGTTCCCCGCCCACAAGGTTTGCGTTTCTACATCCGCTGTTTCGGAGCTGTTCAACTTCTCTTGCAAGTTCTTGCGGTGTGTAAACTTCGCCATTCTCGAGCCACTGGGAAATTGTCCAGTTTTGGCAGTGTTTACAGCGCATTGTACAACCCATAGTGAAAATTGTTCCAGAAGGCACAAGTTCTGGTTCCTCGCCAACGTGCTCAAAAATACTTGAAACAGTTATTTCTTTGCCACACTTGCAATAACCCAGTTCGCCTTCAAGTCTATTAACGCCGCATCTTCGAGTGCAAAAGTGACATTTAGCGAGAATCTTCTTTGCAATTTCAATTTTTAAGTCTAAATAAGATTTTTCAGGGGTTGGCGCTTCCTGCAAAGAAAACTGTCCGTTGTCAATTTTATTCTCTACACCATAAAATTCTCGAGTAAGCTTTTCGTGTTCTCGCCAAAGGTTCTCTAAAGAATCGTCTTTGCTGAATTCTGCTGGAATTTTCTTTGCTACGAGAAATTTCGCTGGCTTCTCGTTCTGCATGACAGCGATGTATCTGCCTAGGCTTTTTCTAACGGTCTCCTCGCCAAGCACAGCGGTGGCGTCTGGACGTAGAATCCTCCACATTAGTCCTCCGACCACTTTTAAAACAAAGCGTATGGATAGGCGTACCCGCTTGCATGCAGTTTACCCTTAATTGGAATCTCTTTGCCACAAACTGGACAACGCATATCTTTCGTGAGGTTCCACCTTGTAATCTCGAAGCTGAAGCGTTTTATTAAGAGTTCATTACAATTTGGACAGTAAGTGTTTTCGCTTGGGTGTCCAGGCACATTCCCAATGTACACATAGTTCAGTCCAGCGTCCTTGGCGGTTATGTAGGCTTTCTCCAAAGTTTCAATGGGTGTCGAAGGAATAGTTGTAAGCTGGTAGTCTGGGTGAAAACGCAAAAGATGAAGCGGCGTATCTCGTCCTAGATTATCCCTAATCCATGTGGCGAGTTCATTAATCCTTTCAAGCGAGTCTCCAATTTTCGGAATAACCAGATTCGTTATTTCAATGTGTATTCCGTTTCGCCGCATCTCCTTCAAAGACTCAAAAATAGGTTCAACAGAAGGCACAGACGAGAATGATTTGTAAAAGGCTGGGTCTCCGCCACCCTTAAAATCCACGGTTGCAGCGTCCAAGTATGGCGCTATGGTTTTTACAGCTTCAGGCGTCATGTAACCATTCGTGACAAAAGTGTTAAAAAACCCGACTTGGTGGGCAAGTTTTGCGGTGTCATACGCATATTCAAAGAATATCGTTGGCTCAGTGTAAGTGTAGCTTATGCCTTGGCATCCATTATCTCTAGTTGCTTTCACAACATCTTCTGGCGGAAAATGCTTGCCTTCAATGCTCTTTTCTTGGCTTATCATCCAATTGTCGCAGAACTGACATCTAAAATTGCAGCCGACTGTGGCAATGGACATGACCGAAGCGCCTGGGTTAAAGTGTGATAATGGCTTCTTGCCTATGGGGTCCACGCATGCTGATATCGCCTTTGCATAAACAAGCGAGTAAAGCGTTCCCCCCTCATTTTTCCTTACAAGGCAGAACCCTGTCTTACCGTCATTTATGAGGCATCTTCTTCCGCAAAGGTTACACCTGACTCTTTTGTCTCCAATCTTCTCGTAAAGCATTGCCTCATGAAGCGACATCTAATTCTCCTTAAACACTGAAAGATTAAAACCGTATTTGTAAACTTTTTTCCTTCACAAAACAGCCTCATTCATCTTGTTTGGAAGAGACTTTCTCTACAACTTCAAAAACAAGCGGCGGCGTCACGGTTTTAATATCCAACTTTACGCCTAAAAGCCCCTCGAGAAAACCAGCCCAGATTTCGGGTTCGGTTATGAAAGGTGTCTTTATGAGAATGTACTTGTCCTTTAAAAGGAAGTCGCCGAAACCTTGAACTCTTAAGCGCTTGAAAATTTCAGGCCATTTTTCGCCGTTTGCTGCTTGTATGCCGAGCGTCGCCTCCATAGAAACCTTCGTGGCTTCACCCATTTTTCTGCCAATTTCCCGCCACCTTTCCCTTGGAATCTCGTTTATGAGAATGTTGAGTAATTCAACGTTTATGAAGGCTATTCGGCTTATTCCACAATAATACTCGCCTGGAAAACGCCAATCATAAATCATCATGCTCCTGTAAACGTCAAGCATTTTAGAAATAAGGGGTTTGATGCCAGGCTCTTTTCCCTCGCGAATAAGTGAATCTATAAATTCCCGCTCTTCCTTTTCAAGGATAATCGTTGTTCTTTTAGCTGACTCCTCGTTTTTCCGCATTATTTCTTCGAGTTTTTTCTCTTTTTCGTCTTGCATAATTGTTATATCTCATAACATATCTTATATGCTTTGCTAACCATACATCAGCAAACCGAACAATTTTTAACAAAGCACAATAATCTAATACTCGCCGATGAAGAATTTGCTTGTCTGAAGCGGTGATGCACCCTGGGGTATCTGAGGCAAACACTCAAGAAATGACCTTATTTTTAATCAGATACCAAAACAAAGCTAACCCAACAACAAATAGGATAAAACCACAAACCACTGAAATAGTAAAACCTATGTCCAGAAAACTTTGAAGCACATAAACCACGTATGTTGGACCAGCAAATGTTAGGAAAGCAGCCAAAACGACAAGAACGGTTTTCCAGAACCTCGAGTTTAAACCACCAAGTCCTGCGGACACTTTTTTTATCTTCTGCTCTTCTTCAGCCATAAAGTTCAACCTTCCACTAAACGCTTGCCATGCTATGCATTAGTCTTTTAACATTTCCTCTTATAACCCTTCCTTCACCTCGTTTCCAAATGCTTTCATAAGAAACTTGAAGACTGCAAAGCCTGCACCGCGGTCCGCCCTAAAACCAGTCGTTGCACCCAATAGACATATGCCATCCATGTTACGTTCCTTTGCAAGAGCAAGCGTCAAACCAGCAGCGCCCACAATCCTCCCCTTACTATAAATCACGGCGCCCTTCTCCATAAACTCCGCCGCCAGCCTAGGCGAAGTCGCAGCCACATACACTTGCGCCTTCTCCTCTGCAAGAGGCACACCGCCGACAGTAACAATAAAACCGCACCCAAGCTTCTCCACAAAATCCAGTATTTCACCGCACACTTCATAATGCGCCACAACATCCTCAAAAGAAGGCTGCGTATCCCCAGTCATTATTACAAAATCATTCCTCTCCATAGGAGCAGCATAAAATTCGTATCTGGGCAAGCGACAAATCCCCTTCGCGTTAACCGATACATAATCTGGAAAAGAAGGCGAATAAAACTCGGCAAAAGGTTTAGCACCACAAAATTTTATCAAAAGCTCAGCCGCAATCTTCCCAACATTACCCAAGCCAGGAAGCCCTTGCACGAAAACAGGCTTATCTAAAGCCGGAGCAAACAGACGATTAAAGTAAGGTTTATCCATAAGCACTCCACGCCAAACCCCAATAAACGAAAAGCAAACTAAAAAATATTTTCAAAACAATCCCAAAAAGATTTAAGAAACCACACATCAGCATACAAATAGCGGGGTGGGGTAGCCAGGATTAACCCGCTGGGCTCATAACCCAGAGATCGGTCGTTCAAATCGACCCCCCGCTAACATTGTGTTTTTGGTTTTTAAAATAAAAAGGGGAGGAAAGAGGGATTTTGCGTGGTTTAACGAAAATCTATGCCTTTACAACCTGTGGGTTTTTTGGCAATGTTTGCGAATCCGCCTATGTACCATGTGTTGAAGTCAGCGTTGTATAGCCAGACTACGGCTAGCCCGTAGACTGGTGATTTAACAGTTGTCCAGCATTTCAAATCTATTAGTGGCGATGACCATGTTGGTGTTGGGTCTGCAATGTAAACGATTTCAAGATAGTAGTATTCTGTTTTGTCAAAGAATACTTGGTATCCGTCTACAAGTATTGTGTATTCTCCTGGTCCAGCGGCAAGTGTGGCCACTTCTGGCGAGGATAATGTTGCCCCGTCAACGTTTAATGAACCGTCTGGGTTTATTATTATTAGGTCTAGGTCACTTGTTGCCCAGTGTGCCCAGTCTCGGTACCAATACAAGAAAACGAATGCAAATCCATTTGCGTCGTTAATTTCGAATGTGTAAACGTCTGTTTCGCCTTGTTTAACTGTCCCATAGTAGTCTTCAATTCTTCCCTGGTAAACTTCTACCAACGCAGTTGTTGGAACTCCAAAATTGTAGAGGAACACTTTCTTGTCGAAGCTTGTAGCTAGAACTTCTGTCACTTCTATTGTTAGTTTGCCTACAATTACTGGGTTGTAGCTTGAGAAGTCTCCTGCGAGCACAAGTCTGATTACCCCAGGATTGGCTGGAGCGTCGAATGTTAGTAGGATTTCGCCGTCACCCGTTAAAGTATAATCCATGGAAGAAGTAGCCGTCGTATTCTGGTCTCACTCCACCTCTCCAGACCCTACTCATGTAGATTACTCCAGCGTCGCCAAAGAACGGATTCTGCTCTGCTGAGTCTGCCAAAACCACGTTTGACAATGTAATTTTTATTGAATCCACTTCACTAGATATCCAGAAAGCGAAATACTTGAATTTTGCTGGCTCCAGTACAACATTGTAGAACGTTGCCTTTCCCTTGTAGAGGCATGTTAAATCTACTGGTGGAATCCATATATCGCCGATGTGATATGGCCATGTTTTTGGAAGGGTTCCGAAGCTGCCAGACTTGATGACATTTAGCGAGTTTGGCACATTAACATAGCCTGCGCCCTGCTCGAATGGTGTAAAGCCTGAAATTGGTATAGCTCCGTCTATTATGGCTTGCTTAATCTCTTTTGGTCCGTATGGTAATCCGTTAGCTTCTATGTACGCGTTTAGCAATGCGGCAACTCCTGAAACTTGAGGAGTTGAGAAGGATACACCACTACCTATCCTAATGCGGCCATCTGAATGCGGTCCTAGGAAGCAGACCGAGCCTGTGGCAACAACATCAGGCTTTAGCCTTCCATCTGCTGTTGGTCCCCTACCGCTAAAATCAGCTATTGACATGTAGTCGTGGGGATACCAAAGATCATCACCGAGGCCGTTTCCCGGCGAAGCACCATAATAGGCCCAGAAGTATATGTCGCCAAAAATCCACTCATGAATTGGATCCATTGCTGCGCCTACTGTTATTGCTGTTTTTGCGCTTCCTGGTGTGCCTATTTCTAGTTGGGCGGGTCCAGCGTTACTTGAACCAGTCACTACGGTTATGCCTGCCTCTGTTGCGGCATCAACCAGTAGGTCTTCTGGTTCTTCACCATCCGCGAAAACTACTCCGCCAAGGCTCATGCTAATAACGTCTACGTCTAGTGTCCCGCTAACTTTCATTTGTATCGCCATATCTATTGCTTGCATTATTATTGATGAGGAGACGCCCGCACCCGTGTGTGGGAACACTTTTATGGCGTATATTGAGGCTTCGGGCGCTATTCCAAAGCAGTAAACGTTAACGCGCCCAGTTGCGTCTCTCCATGTCCCCACTGGGTCGTAGTTGATTATTGCTTCTCCCCATGGATGCCCAGCTGCAAACCTTATAATGCCATGGGCCGCGAGCAGGTGAGCGCACGCTGTTCCGTGGTAGTGGTTTGTTGCGGCGTTCCATCCTTCGTAGGGTGTTCCTACGTCTGGGCTTATGTCAATTCCGCCAATCACGTTCCCAGCAAGAAAAGGGGAATCTGACCAAACACCAGTGTCGATAATAACGACCACGCTGCCCTGGCCTGTTGTTTCGCTCCAAACTTCACTTGCACCAGTTAACTCGGTATTTGTATATAGCCCAGGCTCAACAGAGCTAATATCCTCTATTGCGATTGGTTCAACCTCTACTCTTCCAATTCGTAGGTAAGGACTGGTTCGCCCGTAACTGGATCACGTGGCACTCTATATTTTAAGTCCTCCATGATGGCGCCGCTGTAATACAATTCTCTGATAGAGTCTTTGTATATTCGTATCACGTGATCATCAGATGCCAGTCGTAGAATATTCCGTGCAGGAATAGAAGCGGCTAGTGCCTCAACACTTTCATAAGTTCGTGAAACTTGCCCACCGAGCTCCTCAATCACGGTTGCGACTTGGGAATTATCTGTTGTGTGCACAATAACATCTATTTGTTCACTAACAGTATTTTGCATTGCTCCAATGACATCGCGTGTTATCTTTTCCACGGCGCTTGGCGCTGTTCTGCTGAAAGAGTTAAATGCCACTGGTGTAGCTACGGCTAATATTGACACTATCAGAATTGCTGAGAGCACAATTCCATGCAAATTTGAGGCGCGCTTAGAGAGATACAACGTGTTGTTTATCATTCAAAATCTCCTCTCTTTACTTTTTGGCAAAAAGATTATGCTCAAAATAAATATAATAGCTTTATGGAATTATCTTCTACCGAAGTTTTCGCCTATTCAGCCTGTTCTAGACATCAAAAATCCATTCAAAGAATCCTCACTTGATAAAACTGACTGCCCATTTATTGTTACAGTTTCACATTGGAGAAACGCGTTCCACAACTTAGCTTCAACAATAGTCTGCCGCAAACTCTGCTTAAGTTCTCTTATAACTTTAGCCTTCTCAGCGTCAGGTATCTCTAGCAAGTCAATCTTTTTAGACTTTTTACTTTTTGTGCCCATGTTTTCACCCTGAGTTTCTTATCGCATTTCTTAATAAATGAATTCCTTCACCATCTGACACATATCATGGAATAAAATATATCAAATAACACAAAACCTAGGAAAAATTATAAGGAGCAGCTGCTTGGATAAATAACTTATACAAAGTGATTGTACATGCAGATTGACCCGATAGAGAATGCGCTTTTCTCGGTGACTATAAACCCGCTGCTTAAGGGTTTGATTAGTCGTTTTGATAAGGAATGCCCAGAAGATGGAAACCTACTCCTAAACTCTTTGAAAGATTTTATTGGCGAGTCGGTTTCAATGTGTCCAACGTGTAGTCACATAAGCCGCACCATAGCAAAGCCTGTGTACGAGTTAGGGAGCCGTTTTTTGCGCGTAGATAAAGGGTTTATGCGAAAACAATTTTTGGACAGCCAGTACGGTGAGGCTTGGTTTAGGGGCTTCGGATTGATGATGAAGGGCATAGAAAAATATGGTGTGCGTGTGCCATTCACGCCTGCTGGACCGTTTGAAATTGTTTGGAATTTTACTAGCATATGTAATTTAAGGTGCAAGCATTGTTATGAAGATGCTGGTAAAAAACGCGCTGAACTGTCAACAAAAGAGGCGAAAGAAGTTTTAGACATTCTCTCAAAAATTGCAGGTGTAGGTTTGCCAGCGCTTTCCTTCAGCGGAGGTGAACCCCTTGCAAGGAAGGACTTTTTTGAGCTTGCAGCTTACGCGAAGAAGCGCATAGGCTATGTGAGCATAGCTTCAAATGGAACATTGCTAACTAAGGATGCAGCCAAAAGAATCAAGGATGCTGGAGTTGACTATGTGGAAATAAGCGTAGACGGTGCAACCCCGCAGGTGCATGATGATTTTAGGGGGATACCTGGAGCTTTTGAAAGAGCTATAGAAGGTGTGAAAAACGCTGTTGCGGAAGGAATAGACACGTGCATAGCGACGGTTCTGCACAGAGATAACATCAAAGAACTTGACAAGCTCATAAACCTAGCAAAGGAGTTAGACGTACGCTTTATGCATTTTAATTATATACCAACTGGAAGAGCGAAGGCTTACGTTGAATTGGATTTAACACCAGAAGAGCGCCTTCACGTTTTAGAGGCAATTGGGAAGGAAATAATCAGCTTATACTTACAAGCAAAAGAAGAAGAACTTAGGTATGGAAGGTCAAAAGTGAAGGTTGACCGCTTCTTTAGCACATGCCCGCAATACGCAAGCGTAACAAAGGAGCTTTCACAAAAAGCCGGGGAAAAATTTCTTGTTGAAGCGCATTACGCAGCAAAGAAGGGTGTGGAAAATGTCGCAAACTTTTTGGGCGGTTGCGGAGCTGGACGGTTGTATTGCTGTTTGGAGCCTAATGGCGACATAAAACCATGCGTTTTCTTCCCAACAAACAAGGAAACTGTTTTGGGCAACATATTAAGGGATGACTTCGAAGAAATATGGGATAAACATCCGCTTTTATGGGATTTACGCGTGAGGGAAAGACTTGAAGATTACGTAGTGGACGGAAAAAAAGTTGGATGCGGAAACTGTCCAGACAAATACATTTGTGGAGGATGCCGCGCAAGAGCCTACAGCTACTTCAACGGAAACGTTAAAGCACCAGATATAGGATGCATTCACAACAAACCATTATGGGAAAAAATAGTTAAGAGATAAACTAGCGTTAGGCTTTTCCTTTTTCTTCCTTCCCAAAGTATGTTGTCCACTTGAGCTTTCGCGCATCCCTTTTAAGCTTTAGAGAACTCTTTCTACACTTGCTTGAGCAGAACCAAAATATTGTTCCATCATTTTTAACGTACATTAATCCAGTGCCCGCTGGGAACTCGCTGCCGCAAAATGAACATTTCCTCGGTCTAGGCAACGTCAATCACTCCCTTAATTTTATCTCTTTTCTATCTTGTTATCTTCTTTGCCTCTCTTTCAGTTTCCCTAAGCATCAGTATGTCTTGAACCCTCACTGGACCCTTAACGTTGCGTGTTATGATTCGCCCTTTATCCTTTCCCTCTAGAATGCGGACCCTCACCTGTGTGATTTCGCCAGTAACACCTGTACGCCCAATAACTTGGATTACCTCTGCGGGTGTAAGTTCTTCCTCAACAGCTTTTTTCTCTTCCTTGCTCATTGCTTTGGTCCTCTCTTAAGCTGCTCCACTTTGGCAATTATCTCATTGACGAGTCCAGCAGCGTCTCCTTCTTTTACGATGCATGCGGAGGCGGCGGAAACATCTATGCCAACAGCATTGCCCAGTTTTTCTTTGTTTGGAACATAAACGTATGGAATTTTCTTTTCCTCGCAAAGTAGGGGCAAATGTGCCACAACCTCTGGCGGATCAACATCTTCGGCTATCACTACGAGTTTGGCTTGAGCCCTTTCTATTGCTTTTGTCGTTTCGTTTGTGCCCTTCCTAACAGCTCCGGTTTTTGCGGCTATTTGTAGGGCTTCATAGGCTGCATCTGCAAGTTCCTTCGGAACCTCGAATTTTACATAAAACGGTTTTGACATGAGCCTCACCCAAATGCACAGACTTATCAACAATTCTCATTTATTTAAGTTTCGTCTAATAAAGAGAGAACACATGTTAACTAGAGCGAGATATTACCATAAAAGGCTTTTACAAAGGGCAATTTTAACACGATAATATAAAAGAAGGAAGGATATTTAGAGTCAATAATCGTTTAAGCTTGCTTATAACACGGTTTCCACAAAAATTGCATTTTCGGAAATCATTCACAAAATAATGTAGAAATGTTTAAATAAAATGATTCGTTGAAACCTTTTACTTTTCGTGAGGGGAAAATGAAAGCTTGCAAAGATTAGGCAGAGTCCTCCACATAACTCCAAGCCACAACATCGTTGTAAAGGTTGAAAATGTTCCAAAAATTGGAGAAAAGGTCATTGATGAAAACATGAAACCTGTAGGAAACGTTTTCGACATAATAGGGCCAATACACGCACCCTACGCGATAATAAAACCGAACACCAAAGAAACAACAAAACTTGTAAGTCAAACCTTGTACACGCTTCCCCTCGAGAGGAGAAAGGAGAAAATGAAAAATGAGTGATGATATAGAAGGATCCGAGGGGGCAGATTCTCCATCGCCAACCTCTACACTTGAACATGCGAAAATTCAACGCTGCCCAGAATGCGGCAGCACTAGGCTCATGCGAGATTACGAGTGCGCCGAGATAGTTTGTATGGACTGTGGTATGGTTATAGCCGCGAAAATAGCTGATAGAGGTCCAGAATGGAGAGCGTTTGATGATGAGCAGAGAAGCAAAAGAACGAGGGTTGGCGCGCCATTAACTTACACGATTCATGATAAGGGCCTTTCGACAATGATTGACTGGCATGATAGAGATATCTACGGAAAAAGTTTATCCCCTGGGCAGAAAGCACAAGTTTATCGTCTTAGGAAGTGGCAGCGTCGCATAAGGGTTTCAGATGCTACAGAGCGAAATCTTGCTTTTGCTTTGTCTGAAATAACAAAGATTGCCAACAACTTAAGCCTGCCAAAAAACATTCTTGAAACGGCATCTGTCATTTATAGGAAAGCCGTGAAGGAACGGCTAATCCGCGGAAGGTCAATTCAAGGCGTAACAGCTGCAGCGATTTATTTGGCTTGTAGGCAATGCGGTTTAGCGAGAACACTGGAGGAAATAGCCCAAGCATCAAGCGTCAACAAGAAGGAAGTTGGACGCAGCTACCGTTTCTTAATAAAGGAGCTTGAATATTCGATACCGCCCTTGAAGCCAAGCCAATACATCACAAAGTTTTCAAACCAGCTGACAATGCAGGGGAAAGTTGAAGAAATCGCCCACAAGATATTGGCAGCGGCAAAAGAGCTTAAGCTGACTTCTGGACGCGGTCCAACTGGAATAGCGGCTGCAGCCAGCTACATAGCTTCTGTCTTGACTGGGGAAAGGAAGACTCAGAGGGAAATTGCCGAAATAGCGCAAGTCACGGAAGTCACTATTCGAAATAGGTACAAGGAACTTGTTGAGAGGCTGATGTTCCAAATTAGCATTTAATGCTCCGCACCACTTTCCACTTATTTTTCTGTTCCTAAATTACCTATAGGAGTTCTTCCTCCTCATTGCAGCTTTGGCATTCTTCTTGTTTTTCCTCATCTTCTTCGAGTAAAGTTGACGCTACTTCGCGGAGTTCTTGAAGGAACTCTTTTGGAATTTTATTCTTTAAGGCTTTGACTTCTTCTCTTAACTTGTCAACTTCGCTCTCCAAATTCTTCGCTTTCTCGCTTAGCTCCACAACCTCCTTAAGCTGCTTAACCTCCTCCAAAAGTGTAGCCTTCTCCTTCTCCAGCGCCCTAATTTTATCTTCGAGTTTGCTTTTCATCTCACCGACTTGCATAAATTTCTCCACCCAAAACCCTCTATATTTTAGCTTTTGGAATTAATAATTTACCACAAAGTTTCAAAACACATTTTAGACAAAAGCTAAATAACTATTTTAGGAGGGAGGGGAGCGTTTGGTTAAATGCCCAAAATGTGGAGCAGAAGTGTCACATCCCGTTAAAACTTGGCCTATTCCTTCCCGAAAGACGCCAGAGAAAACAGAAGAATCGAAACTTTCCGTGGGAATATTTGATTGCCCAAAATGTGGAGCGCGGTTCAGAGCAGCCTTAGAAATTGAAACTAGGTTTGAAGAGACAGTAAGTATTAAAAACATGGTGGAGAGAATTAAAGGGATAAGGGAAGAGCTTATGCAGACCTTAAAGAATCTGCGTGAAAAAATCAAGACTTTAGAAACTGAAAGGGCAAACTTGATGATTGAAATCGAAAAGTTGAGGAAAGCTGCTGAATCGAAAGCAAGCGCATTAGAAAGCGAGGTGAACATGCTGCGTGAAGAAGTGCGGTCTTTAAGGGAACTTCTAGGGTACACTGAAGAGACAGAAAGGTAAAAAACAAGACGGATATTATTCCTTCAAATGCTTTTTATAATACTCTTGGGCTTTAGCCACAGCCTTTTCTGGGTCTTTTAATATAGAATGGTTAGTACCAGAGATTCTTTGACTTTCGCCAAAGTATTCCAAAACTTTTTTCACGTTGCCTTCGTAGATTGCTAGTCCTCCAGCTACTCTGTACCAAATGTTGGCTCTTATAAGGTCATTTTCTTTTTCAAATTTCTTTGCGTTTTCAGCAGCCTCTTTCATATTAACCCCAACTTTCTTTGGGTCAAGTAACATCGTGTCTAATAGCATCTCGTATACTTCTTTGTCTCCTCCGCATAGATTTTCGAGTTCAGTTTGTGTTTTTTGTTCAGTCATCGTTTTCACCTCACTTTCTTGTTCTTTCTTCTTTCTTTTAAATATGTCTAGTAAACCCAAGTTTAAGCCTCCGTATCGCTTCGCGTCGGTTTAAAATAGACGTGGAGTTAACTTTAAAAGTTTGTCCTTCTTTTCATTGATTATGCCCTATAAGTTCACGTTTGACCTCTCAAGTATTCCACGCCTTTTTTTTAGCGAAATGGCTAAGATTAGTTATCGAAGAGGTTTGCACAAGAAAGCTGGGGAGGCAATGCTTGAAATAATAAAGAAGTTCAGGCTTCAAGAGGTAACTGGTCTTAACTTGGCTGAAATTGTTGTTCTCCTTCAAGACCTTGTTGAGATTCAGGCGAGAAATCTTTCGGAGAGGGAGAGGTTTTTACAAACACGTAAAAGAGCCTTATTCTTGCCGCACTGTTCAAGGAAATATATGGATAGCAGGTGCAAGGCAACTTTTAATGCGGACTTGCCGACTTATGTTTGTGCACACTGTTCTCCAGACTGCTTGATTAACAAAACTGTGACTTTCGCTGAAATTAAGGGGTATGACGTCTACATTTTGCCTGGCGGTTCGTGTGTGGCTAAAATATTGAGTTCGAAACATTATGATGGTGTTGTTGGAGTTGCTTGTGGCGAGGAAATCAAAATTAGCGGCGAGGCGCTGAAGAATTTGGGTGTTGCTGGTCAAGCCGTGCCTTTAATAAAGAATGGATGTGCAAACACACTTTTCAACGTTGAAACTTTGTTTAAAACTCTTTAGAACGCCGTCAATCTACTTTATAATTTCTCTCTTCTTCCAACGTAAGTTCTTGCTTCGACAGCGCCTACACTTTACGGCGCTTTCCGCGTTCCTAGCGCCACATTCTCTGCATATCTTCATGTAGAGCCTATGTTTTTGGGCAAGCGTTTTCTTGAACGGATCCATTATGGGCATTTTGTTTACCTCTTATGCGGCTAATAGTCAAGTGCTTAACGGTTAGATATACTTTACGCGTTAGGCTATTGGCTTATAAGGTTGGCTACGTTGTTTGGTTTTTCAGCAACTTTTATTCCAGCCCTCTTAAGCGCTTCAATTTTTGTTTCCGCTGTTCCAGCCTTACCCATTATTATCGCGCCAGCATGTCCCATGCGTTTTCCAGGTGGAGCGGAGCGCCCAGCTATGTACGCCACTATCGGTTTTGGATAGTTTGTTTTTGCTACGTAATCAGCTGTTAGTTCTTCAAGGTTTCCGCCTATCTCGCCTATAAGAACAATAGCCTTTGTCTGCTCATCTTTTTCGAACATTTTTAGGACCTCGATAAAGTTTAATCCTGTTATTGGGTCTCCACCTATGCCTAGGCATGTGGACTGTCCAAGATTTTTAGCGGTTAAACCTGCCGCTATCTCGTATGTGAGTGTCCCGCTTCTTGAAACAATTCCGACATTGCCAGGCTTGAAGATGTGTGATGGCATTATTCCAAGTTTGCTTTCTCCAGGGGTTATTATGCCAGGCGTGTTTGGTCCAACTATTGTGGCGTTTAACTGTTTTGCGCGTGCTATTATGTTGATTGCGTCTTTTATTGGAATATGCTCAGTTATTATTACGACTGTTTTTATTCCGTTTTCTAGAGCTTCTAGAACTGCGTCTGCCGCGAACGGTGCTGGCACAAAGATTATGGCTGCGTTTGCGTGGTGTTTTTCCTGAGCTTCTTCTCCGCTGTCGTACACTGGAACTCCGTGAACTGTTGTTCCGCCTTTCCCTGGGGTAACACCAGCCACGATTTTTGTTCCATATTCTAGCATTAGTTTCGTGTGGAAGCTTCCCTGTGTGCCGGTTATTCCCCAGACGATTGCTTTTGTGTCTTTTCCGATTATTATTCCCATGTTTATTTTCCTCCGCTTTTGGCGATTTCAACCGCTCTCTGTGCGGCTTTTTCCATGCTTTCAAGCACGTCTATTCCAGCTTCTGTCAAGATTTTTTTGCCTTCTTCCTCGTTTGTGCCGACAAGTCTAATGACCATTGGTTTTGTAACGCCGACTTTTTCTTTTGCTTCCAGTATTCCCTTTGCAACGTCGTCGCAGCGTGTTATTCCGCCTAGGATGTTTATGAAAAGTGTCTTGACGTTACTGTCTGATAATACTATTTGCAGGGCGGCGGCGATTTTTTCTGGTGGTGCCCCGCCTCCCACGTCCAGAAAGTTTGCGGGTTTTCCCCCATAAACTTGTATTGTGTCTAATGTTGCCATTACTAAGCCGGCGCCGTTTCCTATTACACCTATATCCCCGTCAAGCTTAACGTATGCCAAGTCGTTTTTCATAGCTTCGATTTCTTGTGGTGTCAGTTCGCCTTCGCCTTCCATTAGCCTCTTTTTGTATTCTGGGTGGCGGAACAACGCGTTATCATCAATTATTATTCTTACGTCCGCTGCAACAAATTTTCCATCAACAGTTTCGACAAGCGGGTTCATTTCGATTAGTTCTGCATCGTAGTCCATTCCTATGCGATACAATCTTTCGAAGATTCTGCCTAGTTCTGGAATTGCGCTGCCGCTGTAGCCTATTTTTTTCGCGATTTGGCGGGCTTGAAAGGGATAAAAACCCCGCATTGGGTCTATTGGGAATTTTATAACTTTTTCTGGTGATTTTTGGGCAACTTCTTCTATTTCCATTCCGCCAATGGCGGATGCAATCGCAACATAGCTTCGAGCGAAACGGTCTATTGTTATGCCGAAGTAGAGTTCCTTTTTTGTTTGGATTTTCTCCTCAATCCAGACGCTTTTGACTGGTATGCCCTTTATCTGCATGCTTAAAAGTTTCTCCGTTGCCTTCTCCGCCTCTTCTATGGAATTAGCGAACAATATTCCTCCAGCTTTACCTCTTCCAGCGATGAGAACTTGGGCTTTAACAGCAAAGGGCGGTTTTAGTTTGGCTGCAATTTCACGGGCTTGGCTTACGTTTGTTGCCAGTCCTCCTTGGGGCGTAGGTATCCCAAATGTTGAAAGTATGGTTTTTGCTTCATACTCAAACAGTTTCATTGCGTGAACCTTCTCATTTTATTGTTTCTATTGTGACGTATGATTTTGTGTCTTGTACGCCGTCAACGGCGGATAACTTTTTCAGTACTTCGTCGAGTTTTTCTCCATCAACTATTAGGAGAGCGTCGACATCGCCAGCTATTCTGAAGGCTCTTTGAACGGCTAATTCCTTAATTTTCTCGTAGGCAATTGTTCTTTTGTGTGGCAGTACTTTGAGTAGCACGAATGCTGGGCTAACCGATAAGCCAAGCGCGTTTAGTCCCTTTTCTGTTATGTCTATAAAGCCCCTTCCAGTGCGAATATAGTTTAGGTCTCGAAGTTTTCTCAAATGAACGTTTAATGCTTGTCTGCTTATGCCCATTTGCTTTGCTAGCGCTTCTTGCTTTACGGAAAGCGTGTAAGTGCTTGTGGCTCTACCTTTTTCATAAATCATCTTTAGCAATTGTAGTGAACGTCTTGTAAGTGCTTCCAACTTTCCAGCCTCTACCTTTGTTAAATAGAATTTTTACAATAGTTACCGATTATTTAAGAATTTAGCAATGATTGAAGCCTTTTAATTTCGTTTCAAATAGAAGATACTACCGTAATGTATTTATTTAACGATAAAAATGGTTATGAAGCCATAGAAAAAGT
>JBNAWC010000011.1:0-32570 GCA_049700035.1 Candidatus Bathyarchaeales archaeon | reverse complement strand
TGTCCACTTGTTTCGAGAGACTTGTTAAGACTTTCGCATAACTCTTTATCGTTGTCTCTTTTCTTCCCTGCCTCTTAAGATACCATAGAAACTCTAGGATTTTTCCCTTAACATCTGCTTCAGTTGGCTTCTCTGTGGCTCCCGCAGCCCACTGCCCGTTTTCCTCTAATCCACTCATTATGGGCCCACCTTCGCTTTGCTCCAGAAGGGCCAAGACTCTGGAGCTGCATCGGTTAACATTATAGCTGCCTTCAGTTTTTAAATTCTTGCTTCCATGCCCTTCAGCCTTAGGCCAGCTAAAACGGAAACCGCAATCTCGGCAAAGCCACCTTTGAACCGCTTCTCCGTCAGATAAATAGCGTAAACCGTCCCTATACAGCCTTTCAGAACCACACTCTGGGCAGCGGGTTGCTGGAGCCAAATCAGCCATGATAGGGGCCTCTCTAATCCTCGAGATTTTCGCGGGCAATTTCTTCAGAGATTTTGATGTAGGCTTGTTTATAGTAGCTGATAACTTGTTCAACGAGGCTTTTAGCCTGGTTTAATAGTTCAGGGTTTGCGATTTTTGGCAGAAGCGCGACTATTTGTTCAAGCTGAACGTTAACCATGTTCGCGTTACTATTTCCACTAACTTTCTTATCAGCTTCATAGTAGCCTTCAAGTTCCCCAAGCAGATTTTTGAGGCGAAGCTCGTTTGCCATTGTTTCACCTGGACTCTGGCCCTTCAAGCTGTTTAAAACACCTAAAACATCGCTTTTTTCAACACATGCTTTTAAGAAGCCTTCTATCGGCTCGTTTGGCCGCAGATTAGCCTTCTCGCATAACGCCTTGTAGGTTTGCCAAAGCGTTGAATCCACTCGTATGCCAATCTGTGTCTTCAAGCCGCGTCCTCTTCTATTTGGTAACATAAAACGGTAACGTTAAACGGTAACATTTACTGTTTCACGTAAAATCCTCTAGTATGCTCTTGCGTAATTCGCTAAGCAACTTTGGGTTTAAGAAAAGCGATTCTTCTAAGCTTGTTTCAAACGCTGCCTCACGTTTTGCCTTTTCAACTGCTTCCCTGAAGGCTTTACGCTCGAATCCTGTTTCAAGCATTAGTTTTGAAAGTTCTTCAAGCGCGTCTGCAAGGCTTAAAGTTTCGTTGACTACTCCATCCCATGCTTTCTGTTGCTCCGTAGGCTCTTCTGGAAGGCTTTTAAGTTTCTGTTGTAACGTTTGAATCTGCTGTTTAAACTGCTCGATTTCAATCCATTCGCGTAACTGGGCTTTGATGTTTTCAAGCCGCTTAAGAAGTTCTTCACGTTTGTTTGGCGTGCATGGCACTCTTATGTAGAGTCCATGTTGGGCTGCAAGTTTGCGGTGTTCATCGTTGAACGCATTGAGTATGGTAAAAACTTGGCCTTGACTATCAACCAGCCAGGCCTTATAACTTCCCTGTTTAAAGTTTACCCATGCTGGATGATGACTGTCCGCCAAGTCAACGGCTCGCATCCAACGTTTCGGTGCAACTTCAAGGTAAACGTCGAAGCCTGTTAAGAGGAGCGCATCTAACGGTTTTGCTGATGCTGTCAGCTTCTCTTTGGCTTGTTCATAGTTGCCATAGGCTACGTAAATCATTCTATTCAATGTTGTGTTTCACCTCCTTTCGTTAAATGGAATAGGATATTCCGCGGGAACTGAGCCGGCTAACACGGTTTTGATGAGGGCTATAACGTCTTCAGCCTTTACACCTATTGATGGCGGGTTGTCAACTTTTTGCCATGTTAAGCTTAATTGCAGCACAAAGCCGGCTAGCCCAGTTTGAACTTGACGCTTGCACAGCCAAACAGTCAAATCATCACGGAGAAGCGTTAACTCGTCTCCACCCTGCATCAGCCTGCGGCCTAAAATGTAATAGGCCCTCGACTCCCCGTTTTGCTGAAGCAATGTAAAGTTTACAGTGCCCGCGTTGGCATTGTTAAATGCTGCTTCACGCCACTGTTCAGCCAAAGGCTGAAGTTCTGCAGGCATGTTGATGGTTTCAACGTTTTTAGTGGGCTGCTGCTGGGCTAATTGGTTTCCATAATATGGCTGTTGAGCCTCTTGTGCCGGCTCCTTTTTCGGCTCCTCTTTAACTACTTTAATTTTTGTTTCACGCTTAAACAGTTGCATTTCAAGTTTCACCTCCCGAATTTTGTTTAAAAGAAAAAGAAAAAATTCGCTTCCACTCACGTTTTAAACGGGCGTAAAGTTTCGGGTTGCTGAACGTTTCAGGTTTAACCTGTTCTGTCGCCTTAGCAATTTTTATGATTCTTTCAAGTTGCTCCGCGTCTAAACTGCTTTCTAACGCTGCTTTTTCCCTGTCCAGTAACATTGCAAGTTTGTCCTGTTCAAGCTGATGTATTAATGTTTCAACATTCCGTAATGCTTCATCAACGTTTTTTATGTGTCGGCCCCGTTCGCCTTTTAGGGAAAAGCTAATCCTCAACGCTTGAAGGGCAACTTCAAGTTCTAACAAATTTATGCAGTGCCACGTTTTTCCATGTGTGTCAACGTAAGCCTTGAAATTGTCCTCTGCTTTTGCTTTTTCTAAAATGTCCAGTGGCACTTGGCTTGCATGCACCCATCGGCCTTTATATTCAACGAAAAGTTCAGCGCGTTTTTCAAACGGGAAACTTCCACGCTTATACGACAAAAAAATGTAGCGCATTAGACGGCTTCACCCCTTATAACTTTAAGCGCAAGCTTGGCAACTGCCTCCGGTGTTAAATTGAAGTTTTTATAGTCCACTGGTTTGACAGTTGAGTCGCATGTTAACCCAGCATTGTTGTAGTAGTATCGGATTGTCACATCTTTTAACGTTAAGTCTTCAGCAAGGCCTATGAAACGTTTCTCGTAAAATCCTGGGCCGCATTTTTCAGCGATTGTTTGCAGCCGATAAAAAAGCATGAGTTCACGTTTGTAAGGTACTGTTTCGATATTAAAAGTTGCGCCCAACGCCTTGTTTTGATTCAGCGTTTTTCGCCATTCCCTGCGGAATTCCTCGAGTTCCGCCTGTTCCTCTTCAGTTAACCCACTTTCACCCATTTTACATCGCCTCTTTCAGTTCTTTCGCCCTTTTTGGGCTTTGGAGGGCTGAGCGTTGAGCTGCAGCCTCTCCGCCCCTTAAATAAGCGTCTTGTTTAAACTTTGCAAAACAGCTCTTATGGGCTGGCTTATACTCTGTTTCAGGCCCGCTTGTCCAATCATCATCCAAAATAGGCTTTAAGCAAACGTAGCATTGTTTAAAAACGGGCTCCTCACCTTCACCGTCCCCGTTGTTTTCCTTGTCGAGTTTTAGCCGCTGCTTAGCCTTTTCATGGGCTAATGCCACATCCAGTTGGTATGTTAACCCCTTCGAGGCAGAATACTTTCTGCGTATAATATGCAGGTTTTCAACGGCGCTTTTAACATGATGCCAACTGTTAAGCCAAGGTACAAGCTCTTTAACTTTCAACGTTAAATCTTTCAAGGTTATAGTTAACGTTTCATCTTCATATTCAAGCATTATACTGAGGATGGCGTTTTCCACTTCGCTAATCATATCCTCAAACGTTTGAGTTGCAGCGTACTCCTCTGCTAGACTTAGAAGCTCCTGAAACTTCTCCGGCGCGAAAACTTTGCAAACGGCCAGCAGTGGACTCCAGTAATCAAAAAATCGGCCCTGCAGTTTCTCCGTAGGCTCAAGAGCTTCATATGTTTGGGCAACTTCAGGCCAATATTTAAGCGCTGCCCTCAAAAGTCCTCCAACAATTTCAGGCCAAACGTCGTCTTTTTCAAGTTGATGTCTAACCCGCGTTTTTGAGGTGTCTTCCTCTGTTATTATCCGTATTGCCTTCTCCACGAAGGGCAGCTCTGTCCGCGTCGCTATAGCTTTAGGCGAGTAAACTTGAAATGTTAGAGGCTCGCCGGTTTCCTTGTTGACTCGCTTAACAACTCCGCCGCGTTCTGTTCCACTTTCGCAGACGTCAATAACGTCAATGTAATTGCGGCTTTTACCATCCAGTTTTGTGATGTCAATTATATATGTGGGCCTGCTATCTTGGATTGTTCTGAAAAGGCCAGCTTCGCGTAACGCGCATTCACGTGGAGTTGGATTCCAACATATTTGGCGTAAAACTTCAAGAAGCGTTGTTTTACCTGTTTTCCGTTGCCCTTGAGGGTTCAAAATTGGAAAGTGCTGAAAGATTGGATAAAACCACGTGGCTATTGCCCAGCATGCTACAAGCGTGTAATACCGCGTGTCCCTGTGTCCCCAGTATTTGCTTATTCCCCCAACAGTCTTTTCAAAAACCTCGTTTTTTGGCGGAAATTCAATTTTGCCCTTTTCAAAGGCTTCTAGAGAAAACTAGCAGACTTTCCTTCTTATAAGTTGGCGAGACGGCTAACCATCTTGCTTGTTTAAGCTGCACGTGCGTAGGAAAATCTGCTTCATTCTCAGGGGGCTTTTTTGGAAGGATAAACGGCTTTTCCGCCATAAAAACGAGGAATTGGTTTGAGGCTCCGGGAAAAGCGTGTTTAGACAGAGGAATACCTAAAGTTAAGCCAACCTTCGAATTATAATCTATTAGCGGGTGGATTATTATGTTTTCGCTTTCAGCTATTTCAAGTTTTAAAATTTCAATTGGGGTTAAGTTTTCAAGGCCAAATGGACATTTAGCCTTATCACAAAAAGCCTTTAAAACGTCATCGTTGCAACCGTAGACGTAGCCGTGAATCTCTGCACTTTTTAAAATGTTTTTTAACTCGGAATCTGGTAATGGAGGCCTATTTTTGCTATTCCAACTCTGCAAAACTTCCAGAGTCCTGGCCCATGGCAACCTTTTAAAGTTTAAAAAGTAGCTTGCCAACCTAATCGCCGATTCGTTGCGTATGCCCTCTTCAACGCCTTTAAGCAAGGCATTAATGCATGGTGGAGCCTTGCCTTTGTAAGGCTGTTTGGCTAAGTCTGGCTGGCCGAACCACGCTTGACTAGGCTTCTCAACTTTAATCCCAGCCTTCTCCAACGCTTGATAAAAAAGCGTCTCTAAGTCTTCAACCACAGTGGGCGTGTTGTCATTCAGTTTTCTGTAACCGACGCTTGGCGCCATAATGCATATTTTACCTTCGCCGAGAAGCTCCAACCCACATTCGTTATGGTAGGCGGAAACCGTTTTAGGCTTAACATGGCAATAGTAAACCCAATGTTGCCCACCAGAAGGAGTTTCTTCAATTTGAGTAATTGGAAAATATTTGAGAATTTCTTTACCCTTCTCCTTTACCTCAGGTGGCAGGTTTTTAACGTCGAAGTCTACGGCTCCAATATATAGTTCATTGTGTAGTTGTTGCCCCATAATTAAAGCAAAAGAGTCGGCTTCAGCCCAAGGCAAGGCTTCAAAATCAAGTTCTCTCTGCCTCTCATTCTGCCATCGCTGCCACTTATGTAATGGCTCCTTGCCTCTCAAAAGGATTATGTTGCAGCCTTCAAGCCAATAGCGTCTAGCCACGTTTTTTAACATGTTAAAGTTAGCCATCCCATCAACCCTTTAAGCTTGATTTTTAAGCCGCCTTCGCAGGCTTGCCGCAAAATCCGCCTAATCTGCCAACATTTTCGCGGGCAAAGTTCAAAATTGCAGTAGCCTATCGAACCGTCAAAATACAGGCAATTGATAAGCCCGTGGTTGTCAACGGTTTGGAAATTGCACAGCAAATGGTGTGTTTTTAAGTTGCTCAAATTCTCCGCTCCTCAAAAGGGTACTGTGAAGCGCTTATGGAAGTTTTAGATACGCAAAATTAGCAAAACAAAAAGTTTATATACCCCAGCCGCGGGCGTTTTTACGTAAACGTTGTTTTGCTTTCAGCCCTTAGTTTTTTCAAGATTAGCTTGTCAAACTGCTCTTTCCATTTTAGTTCGTCCTTGTCGATTGGTGCGGGGTAAAAACCCTTATGCATGGCCAGCTTTTGCCTGTCGCTATATAACATGTCGTAAAATTTTGACTGCCCCAATTTTTCAAGCCAAAACTTATCGTGTAGGCACCACACTTTTACGATTTCGTGAACCCAATCCGGGAGGCTTTCCACTTGTAACGGCGGGTTGTCACCCGCCACTTGTTTCAGTTTCGTGTTGTAAACCTGCCGCCATATACCCGTCAACTCCCCAAGTTTTCTGGCGGTTTCAAACGGCCACTTAAGGTAATATTTTCGCCCACTTTTCTCAACGTAACCTAATTGCATGCCTTGTTTTAAAACACGAAAAACGGTATTACGTGGCAGCCGTAAACGTTTTATAATTTCCTTTGGATAGACAGCGTCGCTCCTCCCATCCAAAAGCAAACTATATTTGTCCGTTGTAAAAGATGCAAGAAACTTCTGTAACGTTTTCCGGTGAATCAATTAAACCCCAATTTATTTTTCCTGTAAAAATCCTGCAAGTGTTCGGCTAGGAAGTGGTAATGTTCAGCTCTTGACAAGTCGCCTTTCTCACGGAACTCTTTAGCTTTCCTGCGGAGAGCTTCCACTTTAGCTTGTAAATCACGCTTCATGGTTTTAAAACCTCCGTGAGCTTTGTTTGAACTGTTCTAGGTTCCTCCAGGCTTATGCCTTTGTAAACCGTGACTGCTGCGGTGCTTGCTTTATCATCTATATCAAAGCGTATCCGATAACCCGCATAGCGGACAGTAAAGCCCCAACCGTGGTTTTTCTCTACTTGCTGCTGCATATATGCGTTTACAACACGTCTTCTAAACTCCTCATCTTTCATAAGGAAACTTATTTCAGGCTCAACGCGAAACTTTATTAGGCCCATCATTTTATATTCACCTGTATATACAAGTGTTAATAGAAATATTTAAATATTTCGGTGAATATTTGTATTCACAAAAGAATTAAAAGGAGAGTGAGGTAACACATGCCAAATATGCCTCGAACAAAAGACTTTGTTAAACTCCGCCGCCAAGGCAACAGCCTCGTAATAACAATACCAAAAGAGATAGCGGCAACGTTAGGCTGGAAATTTGAAGATGAGTTATACATAGAAGCTAAAGACGGAGTGCTTTTCGTTAAGAAGGCACAGTGAGGGATGGAAATGGGAAAAGCGCGCGCGACTGAATCACCACATAAAGACATCAGCCACTACGTTCGGGTGGAAGTTTGGCTAAAGAAATCATGCCCGAACTGCGGAAGTAACAAAGCGGTTAAGGTAGCCGAAACTGGCGAAATTTGCTGTGCAAAATGTGGACTTGTCTTAAACGTCGCGTAGAGACTAACAGTTTCTCGGCAAATTTAAAACGTAAACAACAAAAAAGGCAAAAATAAAGGCGGAAATTACAGAACCACGTATTTCCACATAATTTAAAGCTTCACAACGGTTTTAAAGGGTTCCTAAAAATTTTAAAGCGGGTGAGTGCACGGAAAACAGAAAAAATGGGGTTTTGCGGGAGATTTCGCCGCCCTCGTTGAGTAACAAACGTCAACCATTTCCGTATCCCTTTTTGGTATGGAAACACTTGAGAGCAGAGTTATTAAGCATTTGCCAAAAGGTGAATAAATAAAAATTGGCAGTACACTGGCTAAACCCTTATTATTTACAAGTGCTATGCCTCATGAAAAGCGCAAAGTGAAAACTGATGGGTTTGCGGGACATACTCAAGCGGGAGTTTTACTTCATAACGGGCAACTATCAGATTCTAGTGGTTAGCTGGATAATAATGGACATTGCGATGGAAATGCCCGTGCCAAACTTTCAGCTTTACGTTCAAGACGTTCTAAGCGGAAAGGACTTCCCAATGGCTTTGGGAATAATAGGACTTGCAAACTGGGTTGCTATGGCGGTTGTGGCGTTTCCAGGAGGCTATCTCGCGGACAAGTATGGAAGAAGAAAACTTATCACCGTAATGACCATGGTGATGGCTCTTTCAAACCTAATATTCGCGTTTGCACCTTCATGGCACTTCATATTGATAGGAACAATAATTCACAGCCTCTGCCTCGTCTATCAACCAGCACTTTTCGCAATGGTTCAAGACTCGCTTCCTCCAGAACGCAGGGGAATGGGCTCCTCCATAATACAGCTTATCCACGGAACATTCAACACTCCGGTCCAATAATTGCGGGAGCGCTTATGCTAGCGTTTGGATTGAAAATGAGCATGAGAATAATCTACGTGATTGTCACAATACTATATGCCATTGCAGCGGGTTGGCGGCTTAAGTTGAAGGAAACATTAAAGAGTGGAGAGCCAATGCGGTTTAGATACGTTTTCTCTTCATATTCAACAGCCGTAAAGGAATGCGTTAATGTGTGGAGACATGTGCCACGCTCTGCATTGTGGCTTTTTGTTGTCCAAACCCTTGTGATGTTTGGTTCCTCGCTTACAAACGTGATGAACGCGATATACGCAACAAAAACGCTGGGAATACCCAAAGAACAATGGTGGCTAACCTTCATTCCACTATTGCTAACGATGGTTGCGGCCTCCATTCCAATCGGCAAGATGATTGACACTGTTGGAAGAAAAGTTCCCCTAATCCTCGGACTATCCATTTTCGGCACAGCCACACTAATCTTCGTTCACGGCACGTTTCTGACGCTTATGCTTTCAATGTCCCTATTCGCCATCGGTCAACTTTTAGTCATGTCCTCCGCAATGGCACTTTCAACAGACCTCGTGAACCCCGAAAATAGAGGCAAAGTTGTCGCGTTCAGAAATTTCGTCGGCTACATCTTTAACGGCGTCGGCATGCTGCTGGGCAATTACCTTTACGTAGCCTTCTTCCCACAACTGCCATTCTACGTAGCCCTAGGATTAATGGCTCCTGGAATCTTGATAGCCCTACTCCTAATTCAAGATTCAAAAGATTAGAAAATGTTCCAAAGCAACCACAAGCTCTTTTAAAGCCAAAACAAAATAATATCCATTTGAGTTGATTACCATGTCAATAGAACAAAACCCCACAAAAAACGAAGTTCTATTCGTTTGGTTCAACCATTACGCTGGAGTAACAGTTAAGACACCATCCAAAACCATCGTGATCGACCCAGTGGACGTCAAACCAAAGAACTTCACAAGCGTTGATGCAGTTTTGATAAGCCACGAGCATTACGACCACTTTGACCCCTCGCTAGTTTCAGAAATTCATAAACAAACGAAATGCTTGGTTGTGGCTGATCAAACGTCGGCGAAAAGACTGCGCAACATTATTCCAGCTGAAAAGCTAAGCGAGGTTAAGGCTGGAGACGAAGTCAAGATAGGCAACGTTTCCGTAAAAGTTGAAAAGTGTAATCATCCGCCAGCAGCCACACCAATATCCTTCATAATAACAAGCGAAGACAACGTGAAAATATTTCACACAGCAGATAGCCTACCATTCCCAGATATGGCTTCATTAGGCGAAAAGGAAAAGTTCGATCTTGTCTTCTGCACAGTTGGCATCGCGCCTGGAACATCACCCCAAACAGGCGCCGACATCGCAAAACTAACCAAACCTAAAATTGCTGTTCCATACCACACGGGTTCGGCTGCAGACCAGAAAAGGTTTGCGGAAATTTTGAAGCGTGAACTTCCAAAAACTAACTGCTTAATTCCAGAAGTAGGCAAAATTTACCAAGTTTCGAAGAGGACGTGAAAAACAGCTATGGAAAAAAGCGCAGAACAAGTAAAAAATGAAATTTGCAGAATCCTAAACAAAATAGGCGCTTTCGAGTTCGGCGCGTTCAAACTTACAAGCGGGAAAATAAGCCCCTACTACATAGATTTGAGGGTTGTCCCAAGCTTTCCAGACGCTTTCCAAAAAATCTGCAGCTTCTACGTGGAATTCATAAAAGACAAAATAGACGCCAAAAATTTTGAGAGAATCGCTGGAATACCAGTTGCCGGAATACCATTCGCTTCCGTAGTCGCCTACAACCTCAAAAAACCATTCATTTACGTAAGAAAGGGCGCTCGCCTACACGGAAGACAGAGGAGAATAGAAGGCGTCTTAAAGCCTGGAGACCGCGTCTTACTTGTTGACGATTTAGTTACAACTGGATTATCCTTAAAAAAGGCGGCTAAGGCTGTTATGGCTGAAGGCGGCGTTGCGGAAGATGCTGTTGTTCTCCTCGATAGAGAAGAAGGCGGAAAAGAGAGACTTGAAAAGGCTGGGATAAGGCTTCATTCGCTGATTAGGATTAGTGAGATAGCTGAAAAGCTGCATGAGATTGGCGCCATCGACGAAGTGCAGTTAAAAACCATTCTGAGGCAAATTAAAAAAGGATAAGTGGGAAATTACTCGTAAAATATTAGTTCCCGCTGCTCAAGTATCTCATGAAGCTTATGCACAGCATCGTAAACGTCTTGTTCCCTTTTCGCCCCAGTGCAGACAAGCTTGCCACTCGCAAACAGCAGAATTACAACTTTAGGCTCGTCCATCCTGTAGATTAAGCCTGGAAACTGCTCTGGTTCATACATTGTCTTTCCAAGCGTGTACGCCGCCTTTTCCAAATCTATCATTCCGCCGAGGCTTGCTGACGCCACGATGTTTTGTATGCGAAGCTCTGGCTTGCTGATTATGATTATCCCGCCCTTCTTCAACTCCTTGATAACCTTCATAACCGCGCTTTTGGCTTCTTTTTCCGATTTTGCTCCAGTGCAAACCATCTTCCCAGAATTAAAAATCAAGGTTGCGGTCTTTGGGCGTTTAAGCCTAAAAACCAAGCCTGGAAACTGTTCTGGACGGTACTCCACGCCTGGATAACCCTTAACCACAGCGTTCAAATCAACCTTTTGGTTTAGGGTGGCTGAAGCAACAACATTCTCGATGTTTATGATAGCCTTAACTTTCGGCATCGGCACCACTTCTTACAGTGAATGCTTAAATACCCTTTATAAAGCATTAGGTTTCCGAAGCGTGTTCCGAGCTTTCCTCTTGCGGTTTTTCAGCTTCCCTCTCTTCTTCCTCTCCCTCACCTACCAAGACTGGAAGGACAAGTTCAAAGATTAAAAGGATGATTATGGCGACTATTGCGAAGGCGAAAAAGGAGCTACGCATAAAAAGTGCGATGTGACCAAGCCATGGGATGCGACAGACAACACGACCGACGACGTTATCTTGAGATACATCAGGATAATCGGGGTCAAGGTTGCCGTCGCCTTGCGTGGTAAAAAGTTTGCCATTCACACTAGTTTTAATGTTTATTACTCTATGGATTATAAATCTGCCTAAACTATCGCGGTACACGATTATATCGCCTATGCTGATGTTTTTTGGGTCTACTCCTTGAAGGATAACCAAGTCTCCATTATGTAAAGTGCGTTCGAAAGGATGCGTCCAGCCGTCACAGTATGAGCCTGGCAACGTGCACATACTTGCTCCTTCTACTGCCACCATCGGGTATGGTGTGCCAAGCGCGTATGCCAAGCCATTCCAGAATCCGAAAACTATGATTATGACAAGTGCGACCATTAGAACGGTTTGAAAATACTCGTTTTTCCACAATTTTCTGAGTTTTTCCATAGCCAATTATATGCCTTCTGCTGTTTGTGGATTCTTTGTTAGGGTTTCCGTGGATTAAAAACTTAACGTTTTTGGGCATGGAAAAATAGGGGGAAGGCGTGTTAGCGTTAGGCTTCGACGCGTTGAGTTGGCTCTTTAAACCTTCTTTTTGCTTAGCACTTCTCTGAATGGCTTCTTGCACTTTGGACAGTCAAAAAGCCCTATTTCCAGTTGCATTCGTTTACCAGACTTGTCTGGTCGCCCAGCCATCGTCCACTTCTTCTTTGGAGTGTTTACAACTGTTCCACATTTTGGACATTTAGCCATTTAATTTCCTCCAATGTTCTCCAATATCCATGGTTTCACATGATGATAGATAAAAAACTTTCCATTATTTTCGGATAGATAAGGCAGAACTGGACGCTAAGCATAAACATTTTCTTTGCAAAAAAACAAAGTGAAAATTCGGAAAATGCATGTTAAACCATTCAAAAAGCACGAAGAAAAGCCATTTTCGCCATGACGCATTTCAAGAAAAACCATTAAAACATCATGAATTTGCTTTCATGAGAGCTTACGAATGACTTATGCTCGGAAATTGTGGGCTAAAATTTCCAAAAATAATTGTCAAACTTGATGTTTGCCCGTTTCATGTTCCATTGGTGTTGCATGAAACGCTAAAATTCACAACGTAAAAAGTCATGGAATTGAAGGCAACATATCAAAATTGTCCAACACCTAACAGTTTATTCTAGGCTTTTTGAATACCAAACGTATGTTTGGGCTTCTTTAAACCCGAGTTTCTTTATGAATCGTATACCCGCAACATTGTTGCTTTCCACGTCCGCTATTACTATGCGGGCACCTTTATCCTTAAAGCGCTTTTCCAGCTCCCTATACAATCTTCGTCCAACTCCGCTTTTCTGCTTCATCTTGTGCACACCAGCCCAAATGAAATAGCCATAAGTCCACGGGCTGTATGGACGTTTAAGAATGGTGCCTATAACGAAGCCAGCTATCTTCTTTGAATTTACATCTTGCGCCACCAAGCAGAGTTCCGGGTCGCTGTAGAAAAGCGATAATAGCTCGTCGATGTTCCACGTCCTGTAAGTGAACTGCAGTTTTGACGGGGTGAAAATTTTTTCGCCGAGACACCAAACTTCTGAAAGGTCTTCTAATCCCATTTGGCGGATTTCAATTCGCGGTTTACGTCTTTTACTTCTCTTAACCCGTTTACGAGCCTTCTTTGATTGTTTAGTTTTACGCATCTTTACCGCTTTTTACATTGGCTGGCGGCAGTATAAAATAGTTTATTTGCGAACAAGGCGTTTCCAAAACACTTTTACCATCGACTCACCGCTTTTTTATGCGTCGAGGTCTAGGCTGGTTGAAGGATTCCCCAAAGAACGCTTTTGAACTTCTCGTCAAGCCTGTTCGAAGGCTAATAGAGCAGAGGGGATTCTCGAAACCAACAGAACCGCAAGAAAAGGCTATACCAAAAATTCTCGAAGGAAAGAACGTGCTGCTCATTTCGCCGACAGCAACTGGAAAAACAGAAGCCGCTTTCCTACCAGTTCTAAGCATGATGCTGCAAGAACCGCGAAAAATCCCTGGAATAAAAGCATTATATATTACGCCTTTGAGGGCTTTGAACCGCGACATGCTTGAAAGGCTTGAGTGGTGGTGCAACAATCTCGACGTCAAACTCGCAGTTAGACACGGCGACACAGAAACAAAAGAGCGGACAAGACAAGCTAGAAGTCCACCAGACATCTTAATCACAACTCCAGAGACGCTTCAAGCCATATTGCCCGGCTGGGTTATGAGGCAACACTTGCAGCAGGTGCGCTGGGTTATAATTGACGAAGTTCACGAGATGGCTGACAGCAAGCGCGGAAGCCAATTAGCGCTTGCATTAGAAAGACTAAGGAGCATGGTTGGCAGAGACTTCCAGGTTATAGGTTTGTCAGCCACCATTGGCAGTCCAGATAAAGTCGCACAATTTCTAGTTGGAAACGGCAGAAACGTCGAAATTGTACGCGTCCCAGTTGCAAGGCTTATGCGCCTAAAAATTCTTTTCCCACGACCAGAACCAGAGGATTTCAAGCTTTCTTCGAAGCTTTATACGCATCCAGAAGTTGCGGCGCGTCTGCGTATAATCCGCGACTACATAAGTAGGCACAAGTCCGTGCTCTTGTTCACTAACACTAGGGCTATATCAGAAGTTCTGGCAAGCAGATTCAAGGTTTGGGATATAGACTTCCCAGTTTCCATTCACCACGGCTCACTTGCAAAGCCATCGCGTATAGCAGCGGAAAAGGGACTAAAAAACGGCGAACTAAAGGGACTTGTCTGCACAAGCAGCCTCGAACTTGGCATAGACGTCGGCAGAATAGACCTCGTAATACAATACATGAGCCCCAGACAAGTCACGCGGCTTATACAACGCGTCGGAAGAAGCGGACACAGAATTGGACACATAGCCGAAGGCATAATAGTTGCAATGGATTCAGACGACACGCTTGAAGCCTTAGCAATAGCCAGACGCGCCCTAAAAGAAGATTTAGAACCCGTTGAAATTCCGCCAAAACCCTATGACGCACTTGCTCACCAAATTGCTGGTTTACTCCTCAAAAATCGCAGACTGGAGTTCAACGAGATACTGGAGCTTTTCAGGAACGCGTATCCATACAAGGACTTGACAATGGAGGATGTTGAAAAGATTTTGAGGTACATGCATCAACGTTTTCCACGCTTGGCTTGGGTTTCATTCGAAGACAAGGTCGTCTTGAAGCCTAGAAGAACGAAAGCCTTGTTCGAGTATTACTTTGAAAACTTGTCCATGATACCAGAGGAAAAACAGTTTCTCGTCGTCGACGAGTCAAGCGACTCGGCAATAGGCGTTTTAGACGAAGCATTTATGGCTGAGTATGGCAAGCCTGGAATAAAGTTCATAATTAGGGGAAGCCCGTGGCGAATCTTGCATATTTCAGAAGAGAAGGTTTACGTGAAGCCAGTTGACGACCCAACAGGGGCAATACCAAGTTGGATAGGTGAAGAAATTCCCGTCCCATTTGAGATAGCGCAAGAAGTAGGCGCGATAAGAGCCTTTGTTGAAGAGCAAATGCGTAAGGGGCTTTCTCCAGAAGAGATTGCCGCCAAGCTTAGTGAACAGTACCCAGCTGATAAGGACACGATTTTGCGGGCTTTAGCTGAAACCGTGGAGCACGTGGCGTCTGGGCTCCCAGTTCCAACGGACAATCGAATAATAATCGAAGATTGGGAAGAGTTCGTGATTATCCATGCTAACTTCGGTTCTCTTACGAACAGAGCCCTCGCACAGCTTTTGGGACAACTGCTTTCGGAAAAAATCGGTTATGGCGTTGTTGTTCAACATGACCCATACCGCATTTTTGTGCAAACCATGGGCGCGGCTAACGCCGATAACATAATTGCGCTTTTTGATGAAATGCATGCAATGCCCGAACAGACAATAAGAGAGACGCTTACAAGGGCTACTGTTAAAACTGGGCTTTTCAAGCGTAGGATGATTCATGTTGCAAGACGCTTCGGAGCCCTACAAAAATGGGCTGACTTCAGCAACGTAAGCCTACAGCGACTGATAAAAAGCTTTGAAGACACGCCAATATACGAAGAAGGCCTAAAGGAAGTTTTCACTAAGGATTTAGATTTAGAAAAGCTTGTTTACGTACTTGCAAAAATTCGAGAAGGCGAAATCCAAATACAGAAAGTGGAAACGGAAGGCAAGGCAACACCAGTTGCACGTGTTGGCATCGAAAGAGTCAGCATGAAAACCGATTTAATTCCTCCAGAAAGGATGCGCGCAGTCCTAATAGAATCTGTCAAGGCTAGGCTTCTTAATGAAACATGCAATTTCATATGCACAAACTGTTGGAGCTACATGGAAATGGCACGTGCAAAGGACTTGCCAGAAAAACCAAAATGTCCACATTGCGGCTCTGGGGCTATAGGGCTTTTGAAGGTTGAAGAGGAGCGGCTTATTCCGATAATTGAGAAAAAGGGCGAAAAACTAACGAAAAGCGAAGAAAAGCTTAAGAAACAAGCGTTGCAAACGGCGCAGCTAATAGAGAAATATGGAAAGGCTGCTGTGGTTGCCCTATGCGCCAGAAAGGTTAGCCCCTCAGAAGTTAGAGACGTCCTACAAGAAGAGTCAAAGTTGAATGACAAGTTTTATGAGCTTGTCCTTGAGGCTGAACGCAAAGCCCTAAGCAAAAGGTTCTGGTAGCCCTCAGAGACTTACAACAACTTTTAAATGGTGGAGCACGTTAATGTGCGTAGAGCTACAGACTACACAAGGAGAATAGATTGTGGAGATAAGCAGAAAAAAGCTGAGGGAAGAAGTTCTCGAAAGGATAAAATACGTTAAAACATGCGTCCTCGCAAGAGAACTCTGCCTCCTAGTACGCTCAAACAGAGCCGTCCTAGAACCAAAAGACGTGAACGAAATATGCCTTTACATATCAAACCTATGCCGCGAAGAAGGATGCACAGAACCAAGTGAACTCTGCCGAAAAGCAGCAGAAGCCGTCGGCACTGGAGACGAAGCAAAATATCTGGAACTTTGTGCCCAAAGCTGCATGAAATGTGGAGAAGCCAGAAGACCAACACCTAAAAAGGCCACATACGTCACATGAAAGGATTCAGAAAATCTTTAAAAGAAAAAGGATGTTTGGATAAACAAGGAGCACTGAGGGCTAATTGATGTATATTGCACCATATGTTCCAAGCCCGCCGCAAGTAATCCGCCAAATGCTCATCCTCGCGGAACTAAAACCAAGAGAAGTATTCTTCGATTTAGGAGCGGGAGACGGTAGGGCAGTTATAATGGCAGCCAAAGACTTTGGAGCAAGAGCGGTCGGTGTGGAACTGCGGGAAGACCTTGTCAAAAAAGCGTTGAGCACAGTTTATGAACATGGACTTCAAGACAGAGTAACCATAGTGAACGGGGACATGTTCACCGTAGACTTATCATCCGCGGATGTTGTTTTCCTTTACCTAACAACAAGCGCCAACGAGAAGATAAAGCCTAAACTTGAGGCTGAACTTCGACCAGGAGTACGCGTCGTCTCCCATGATTATGAGATTGTCGGATGGAAACCAGTTAAGGTTGAGAACTTCTGTGAAAATCCAAGTTTGGGATACCCGACACACACGCTTTACCTGTACAAGAAAGTCTAATTTTGCCTAGTGAAAAAGGAAATGACGACTAAATCCTTTAAAACCTCTTTTAGGGTAGCGTGGGCGGACACTGACGCCGCTCAAGTTGTGCATTATTCTAACTATTTTAGGTTTTTTGAAAGGGCGGAAGAGGAATTTTATAGGCATTTAGGGTTTACGTTTACGGATGCTCAAGAAAGGGGCTTATGGTTTCCCAGAATTGAAGCGTTCTGCCAATACAAAAAGCCAGCAAGATTTAACGACTTGATAGAAGTGGAATTAACCGTTGAAGAACTGCGGGAGAAATCCATAAAATACGGCTTCAAAATCTTCAACAAAGAATCAAACACTCTGCTTGCGAACGGCTACGTCGTAATCGTAGCAGCAGACCAAAAAAGGGGAAAAGCCGCTCCAATTCCAAAAGACATGGTCGAAAAACTCCAGCCTTTCTGCGAGCAAGGTTTTTAAGAAAAACTGTTTTGAAAAATTACGAAGGAAAATGCTGTTCGTCCCATGGCAGTACATAAGCGACTGGAAATGCAACGCATGCGGCCTATGCTGTAAAGCCTACAGTGTCGTCCTAAACTTTCAAGAATGGCTTGGAATCGTCAAAAATTACGGTGCTGGATACACAGTTTCAGGGTTAAACAAGCTTTTCATAAAGAGGAGAAGCGACGGCTCATGCATTTTCCTATACGATTTGCCGAACATGCACTTATGCGGATTACAACACATGAAACCAAAGGCATGCAAGCTTTGGCCATTTAAAATTTTAAGCAAGCCAAAATTTAGCTATGCAAACGAGGCGGTTTACTATTACATGGGAAACAAGCTTTTCATATACGCCGACTCAACATGCAGCGGAATTAGATATGGGCATCCAACATGGGAGTTTGCAAATCAAACTTTGAAGGAATTTGTGGAAATAGGCATCGGAGTTCGCAGTCAACAGTACAAAACAACAGCTAACTTGAACCTTTTACAGCCTTACATGAATGACCGATTTATACATTTTAGGGTGTGACCAGAGCCGCGACCACTTTTTTCCAGAATTCTTAATAAAAAGTCCATTGTTTATCAACTTTTAAAGGGTTAAAAATGGAAGCAATAAATTCCGTGGAGTTAGTGAAAATTTACGATGGAAAAAAACCATTGAAGCTTTAGGGGGCGTAAGCCTATCAGTCAACAAGGGTGAACTTTTCACTCTACTTGGTCCAAATGGGGCGGGAAAAACAACCTTTTCGAGAATTATATCAACACAGCTTTTGCCAACAAGGGGAGAAGCATACGTTTTTGGATATGACGTTACACGCGAAGAAAAGAAAGTTAGAAAGCACATTGCAGTTGTTCCACAAGATGTTCAAACTTATGGAAACTTTACTCCGTGGGATTACTGCTATTATTTTTCGCTTCTAAGAGGCGCCACAAAAGAGCAGGTGAAAGAGAGAGCAGAAAGCGCATTAAAGGCTGTCGAGCTTTGGGATTTAAGGAATAGACCTTGCGTTTCGCTTTCTGGTGGAGAGAGGAGGCGCGCAATAATAGCTTCTGTTTTGGCTTCAGACGCTGATGTTCTGATGCTCGATGAACCTACAAGTGGCTTAGACGCTGTTGCACGAAGGAAGGTTTGGGCCATTTTAAGGGAGCTTGTGGAGCAGGGAAAAACAATACTTTTAACTACGCATATAATGGAGGAGGCTGAAATGATTTCTGATAAACTTGCAATAATCAATAAGGGAAAGGTTATAGCCCAAGGAAAGGTTGAGGACATTAAGGGTTTGGCGAAGGAAAAGTATCGTGTGGTTGTGGAAGGGAACTCGCAGGACATAAAACTTCTGCAAAATGATAACCGCGTTGTGAAGTTTGGGGGTAAACAGATAATCTATTTGTATGACGCTAATGAAGCAGTTGAGCTTGTTAAATCAGCTTTAAAGATGAGTTTGAAGGCTGAAGCTGCTCCAATAACGCTTGAAGATGTTTTCGTAAAACTTGTTGGAGGCGAAGAAGCTTGAACTTGAAACCAGTTAAAGACACCTTGATAATTGCCGCTTTAAAATCAATACCAGACCTTAAGAGGAACCCGTTAATGCTAATAGTTATTGGATTAATAAGCGCCATTCCGCTTTTCTTCCTACTAATATTTGGAGGACAAATAAGCTATGGACTTGTGGGAGCCCTTGTTTCAACCGTGAGTTTCATAGGAATAGCCGCTGCGATTCAAGACATAACTTATGATAGGTACGTGAAGATTAGGGAAATGATTATTGCCATGCCAGTGCATCCAGTTTCATATGCGGTTGGGGTTGCATTAGCGCCTTTAATACTTTCCATTCCAAGCTTAGCATTCTTTATGATAATAGCAATATGGATTGGAGCCTTGCCGCTATCCAGCGTTGGCTGGCTGTTTGCCTCGCTTATACTTTGCTGGGCGGCGTTAAGCGGCATAGGATTCATAGTCTCAACATATCTTCGAAAAGCAAGCGTTTACACGCTAAATAACATTTCAAACATTCTCGGGTTAGGCTTAATATTTATGCCTCCAGTTTACTATCCTGAAGAGTTTCTTGGAGAACTCAGCTGGATTGCCATGATATTTCCAACATCAAACGCCGCTGGTTTAATTCGAGCTTATTCTGGTCTTCTGGAATTACCGCCAGAGATAATTATGCTTCGTTGGGCTTTGCTTTTCGCAACGACTGCAATTTCAATAATTGTCGTTTCGCTTAAGTCGAGATGGCGAGAAGCTTAATTACTAAAGCGATTGCACTGGATAGCGCTCGTACTGCAGTTCGTAAAGCTTCTTCAGTTTTTCAGTGCTATCTATTTCGCTTACACTTTTGTCTGCTCTGAACCTAACTATTTTCGGCACCCTTAAGGCGTAACCGCTTGTGTACTCGTCTGTTTCTTGAATTTCTTGGTAGGTGACTTCAACAACAACTGATGGCTTTACAAAGACCCCTTCATCATCCTCGCTTGTCCTCGTTTTTTCAACAATTGTGCTTAAATCGTCCATTGCCTCTTCTGGCAGATTCGAAACTTTCCCAACGGTGTAAAGCCTTTTTTCAAATGGGTCTCTGACCGCTAGTAGGAATGATGAGTATAAGCCAGCGCGTTTCCCCTTTCCGTATAAGGCTTTAACTATTGTGCAGTCAAGCGTGTCGCGTTCTGGTTTCAGCTTAAGCCACGTATAAGTGCGTTGTCCAATTTCGTAAGGCGCGTTCAAATTTTTCACAACTATTCCTTCATACTTCTTCTTCAAGGCTTCTTCGTAAAACCGCATCAGCTCAACTTCGTTTTGGCAGTTCACGCCCTCAACAATGTATTCGGATGGGACAACATCTAAAAGGTACTTTCTTCTTTCTGATAGTGGTAAGCCAACAAGTTCTTGTCCGTTGAGGAATAGTATGTCAAAAGCCTTTATTGTAACCTTCACTTTATCTTTTCTTTCTGCAAGCTCTTCTGGTGTAAGCTCTCTCGGCACTGTCCGTTCAAGTAATGTCTGGAATGGCAGAGGGTTTCCAGCGTCGTCTACAGCTATTACTTCGCCGTCAACAATGCAGCTTTGTGCATTAAAATTTTCAGCAATCTCAACAACCTCTGGAAGGGTTTTGGACTTTTCCACGCCTCTTCTTGAAAAAAGCCATGTCTGGGTTCCCCACCTATGTATTTGAAGTCTGCTCCCATCAAGCTTGTATTCTGCCCTTGCAGGGTAAGCCACCTTGTCTGGTTCGTAGATGTGCGCGAGTTGGGGCTTGATGAACTGTCCTGGACGCATTTTCACCTCCGAAAGTTTTAGTGCGCCCTCAGAAGCCAGTGATATACTTTCTGTTAGTCCAAGTATTGCCGCCGCGTTTTCCATTAGTTCTGTTGGCACTCCGTAGGCTTTTGACGCTGCTCTGATTACTGTTCTCGCATGGTATCCAAGCTTTAAATCGCCGAGCATGAGCCTAACCAAGTATTTTGCTTCTGTTGGAGTGCAAAGTTTTAGTAGGCTTGAGATGTGGAGTTCGCGTTCTCTAACTTTTTTAAGTTTTGGGAGAAGCCTAACCGCCTCTATGACCTCGCTGACCGACAGTTTTGGTTCACTTGGTTTTTTGAGTAGATAGGCAACTTCACCGTGCTCCCCGTAGTCTATTAATAACCTCTTAACCTCGCTTATCGGTGCGCCAGTTGCGAGGCTTATGCTTCTCTCGATTAGTCCTGGACCCACTTTGAGGTGCTCTTCTGTTAAAGTTCCTAGGGCGAATCGCGCTTTGGTTTCAAGTGGCAATTGTGGGTTTTGGAAGAAAGCTGTTAATTCTGTTTCTTTGCCTTTCTTTCCTCTTAGAACGGCGAGGCGTTCGTAAACCTCAACTATTTTTGCGAAGGGTATGTCTGGTTTTGGTTCGATATTGTCCATGTATAGACGGATTCGGTGGTATGGTATGCCCATTTTCCATTCTATCTGTTCTGGTGAAAATCCAATTTCGATTAGGTGTTGTATCGCCTTCTTTGCAGAGCCGTATGTTTTCGCAAGTTCTTCGAATGATGGTGGCTTAACTATTGACATCTAAATTTTCACTGTACCCAGTTTCTCCAGTTTTAGGTATAGTTTCAACAGCCCTCAAGAAACCATCTGCTGTTATTTCAACTCTTATTCTGCGTCTTTCAAAGTTGCACATTCTACAGTCCAGAACTCTTGAAATGCGCACAAATTCGCCTCTGTTCACGGCTAAATCGACTTGCTGGTCTTGCCAGTAAACCCTTCCATAATCCACGATTATTGTGCCGTCAAGGTTGTGGGCTAAACCTATTCCGCCAGCCATGTCATAGCTGTCCCAAACTTCTGAACTTCGCTGGTTAACATAGAGCGCTGTTATGCCGTGAACCTGGTTGTATCGGGCTAGTTCCATAACGCGGTATTTGAGCGCTCCGCGGTAAGCCTCGAGCACTGTTACAGAGTCTATTATTGCTAGGTCTATTTTCTCCTTTTCAGCAACATAACGGTAAGTTTCAGCAAAAGTGTTCCAGTCCCGCAGTTCAGGATAAGCCACCGTGTCAAGAACAAAGAGGTTTTCGCGAATTTTGCTCCAATCCAAACCCAAAATGTCAGCCTTCTGTTTTAGACGAGATTGCAAGTCAAAACGTGGAGTAGCACTTTTCCACGTATCCTCTGCAGTTGCAAAAAGGACTTTACGTTCAGAAGCCGCAACTCTAACGGCTATTTCCTCTACAAGAATGGATTTTCCAGCGCCTGGCAAACCAGTTATTGCAAATTGTCCACAAATTGGAATGCCATTCAATGGTTTGCCCTCTGGAGTTAAAAATAGGTTGTCTATGAACGTGCCAGTTGGAAATCCTAATAATGGCTTTTTAGCCTCTAGGGCTTCGTCTGGCTTCAAAACGAAGGCGCTTAATTTGTCCTCTTTTCTCTCAATTTTCGTCGTCATAGGCTTTGTGGCTAACTCCCACTCGTCCGTTGGCGCTTGAGCTGTTTTCATGGCTTCAGCAATTGTTTTAGCCATAGCCCTCATAAGCCGTTCAACTTCTGGAACCACAGCTTCTGCCTCTTCCTTCTCCTCCACCTCTTTCAGCTGTACCGTTTCAACTTTTCCAGATGGTTTGGCTTCTTCCATGCTTAATGCCCAGAGTTCGCCAACACGTTCAATAACACCTTTAGCCTTCAGCGACTGTAAAAGCGCATAAGCGGATTTTGGTCCATACTTTGGTATACCCAAGCCTTCAGCTATGTCGGTTAGCGATGCTTTGCCACCATGCGCCTTTAGAAAGTTCATTAGGTCTGCTTCTTCAACCATGAGCCTTCCCAAATTTAAAGTGTGTTAGGCACACTATAAAGTTCACGTTTTTAAAGGGTGAAACTGCTATTTTTCCTCAAGTTTAGCTTCTTCAATGAGCAAATATCCAGACTGATTTTCCCAAAACTTTTCTGCACTAACAATTTTTATTCTCTTCTTAAAGTATGGCGCGTCAAGCACGAAAGTTTCGTATTCTCCACCCTCGCCAACAACCGAAATTCCACAACGCCTATTAAGCTCAACCAAAGCCTTTACTGTTTCTTCGTCTATTTTTCTTCCAAGCCATTCAGGGCTAAAGCCATAAGCGTAAACTCCAGTGATTATTGCTTCAAACCCGCCTTTAACAAGCTCATTCAAAATGTCTATTGGGTTTTCGCCCCAAAGCGGAGCTAGGCACTTAATTCCCAATTCTTTGCATATCCTTTCAATTCTAGATTTTTGGTAGTTTGACGCGATGGCGCCAGAAACCAGAATTTCCACATCAAGCTTCGCGATTAGACGCTTAAGGTCTTCAACTTCCTTCTCTTTTACCCCAGAAGTTTCAGCGCTTACCAGTGGAATTTCAGCGGCTTCCGCGAAAAGCTTTACTAGGCGTATGTTTGGGTAGTGGAACATCCAACTGTCTTCGCGCTGCGGCATCATGCTAACTAAACATTTCACCTCATAGCCTTGTTTCAGAATTCTATGCAATGCCAAAGCGGAGTCTTTCCCGCCAGTGGCTAAAACTGCAACTTGCATGGCAACGCGCTTCAAATATGCTTTATAGCTTTTAACCCATAAGTTTTGACTTTGCTTCCTTAAACAGACGCGCATTCTTGACTTGCCATTCATGGAATTGTTCTGGAGTTTTCGGATAATTCTTGTAGTGCGCTTTAACTTGCTCCATAAAGTTGACTGTAACCCTAAGTTTGTTTAGGAAGCTTAAGCGCCTTAATCCCCTAAAGACACGTTTTGCGGTTTCGCTTATTTTTAGGTGGAATTCTTCGCCTAAGCCAGCCTTCAAAACATCCTCTTCGGTCAAAAGCTTATACTTCATTCCATAGCTTAAGTCTTCATCACGACTTTTAAGAAGTAAAAAGCGGAAAACATCAAGTCCAGCCTGCTTAGTCCCATATGATTCCATGTATCTACAGTTGTATTGCCACAAAGATTTTTTGCTGGAATCCCCCCTCTCAAAAGCCTCAACTATAGTCTTTCCAGCAAGATAACCACTAATCATTGAAGGCCCTATGCCGCCGCCGTGAATTGGGTTTACGAGGCAAGCAGCGTCGCCAGTTATTATTACGCCGTTTCCAACCATATTATCTAATGGCCTACGCGTTGGGTCGTACCATGCGCCTCCATTCAGAAGAAGCGAACCATCAAACAGAGGTTTAGTTAAGACATGCTGGTATAGCTGCTTTTTCGGGTTTGGGAATTTTCCACGCATGCAAACGCCTAAGCCAACATTAACTTTTGCTCCGCCTTTTGGAAAAATCCACGTGTAGCCTCCAGGCGTCACCTTCTGGTTTAGGTAGATTTCGCAAAAGTTAGTATCCTTACTTTCCTGTTTAAGTTGCCTAATTTCTCTATAACACGCTTCGACATCCTCGTTGGAGACTTCCCTCTCTATTCCCATTTCCTCTGGAAGTTTTCGCCTAACAACGGCAAGGAAGCCGCTTGAATCCACAACAACCTTGCTTCTTAACGTCATTTTTTCGCCAGTCTTCAAATTTCTTGCAAAAACGCCGACGACAAAACCCTTCTCAACTATTGGTTCGAGGCACTGCGTGGCATCAAAAAGAACTGCGCCCTTGTCGAGCGCCTTTTTAAGCAGCCACTGTCCAAACAGTCGCCTATTCAAGAGGTAACCAACAAAATCCTCGTGCTTAACAGTGAAGACGGTTTCCATGTCGGGCGAATAAATTTTTATTCCTTCAATGCGTTTTTCCAATTCGCCGCTTTGAGGTTTCTCCAAATCAACATTCTTAAGGTGGTGCTCGCCCAAAGCGTCCCCGCAAACCTTCTCTCCGATGGCTTCTCTGCTTTTCCTTTCAACTAGGCAAACTTTTAACCCAGCTTCTGCCGTGGTTTTTGCGGCTAAACACCCCGCTGTTCCAGCACCAACAACAATCACGTCGAAGTTTGAGTGGGGCATTTCTTCACCTTTAGTGTATTTTTTATACCTTGTTGTATAAGTAAACCTTTATAAATTGTAAGGTAACCTTGTTCACACCTAGTGCGATTGGATGAACGCTAAAATAATGTTAAGCGAAGAGTTTCGCCGACTTGTGAAAGCGCGCATGAAACAAACGATTGAGGGGATAGAAAATACTCTCCAGCACATTTTACAAAGTCAAGAAATAAGCTTGGAAAAACTTAAAGAGGAAATTCAAGGACTGGAAGAAAGTTTCAATTTGCTTTCTCAAAAGTGGAACTTGGAAATACTTTACATCCTCTTTTTAAGAAAGATTTGCAGTTTCAACGATTTGAAAAAGACTCTCGCTATAAACTCGCGAACATTGTCGGATAAACTGAAAATTTTGAGGCGACACAAATACATTGAAAGAATTGTTGAAGACGGACCGCCTTTGAGGGTAAGATACACATTAACAAAAATGGGGAGAGACACCGTTTTATTGGCGCTGCCATTGCTTTATTACTCAAGCAGGTTGAACATGCATTAACAATTTACTTTTTGATAAAGGCTGTTGCCTTTGTCCTCGCGGTTTTTACCGGCAGCGCTGTTGTTTCCTTGCATGTTTCAAAGACCATACACGTTAAGGTTTTCTCTATACCCTTAACAAGCCGTAACTTGTCAATAACAAATTTTCCTATGACATCAACGTTTTCCGCCTTAAGCTTCACGAGTAGATCCCAGTCGCCGGTTATTATGTGCACTTCTTGGACTTCTGGAAATTTTGCAATCTCGTTTGCTATGTCCCTCTGGGAAATTTGAGGTGTGTTACCCTTTGCTCCGTAAGAGACTGATGCCAGAATAAAGGCTGTTGTGCCTCTTCCGAGGGTTTTTGCGTCCAGTATTGCGCGGTACTCTTTTATTATGCCGAGTTCTTCCATGCGCTTTATTTTGGCGAAAACTGTTGTTATAGGCGAGTCTATTTTTCTTGCAATTTCCTTAGCCGTGAGTTTGCAGTTCTCCTGTATCAGCGTGAGTATTGCCAAATCCTTCTCGTCAAGTTTTGCTTCCATAATCCTGTAATTATTACATCATATCATTTAAATTTTTCCATTTTTTGGAAAAATTTCAAAAAATTTTATAAAAAATTTATAACCCAGTACCTCATCTGTAAGAGCTAACAACACCCATAGGAAAGTGCACAGATGAAACGTGAAGCTGCCGCTCAAAGAAGTATGACGGTTTCCAACAGCAAAACAGCTCTCGTTCCTAAACCACTGGAACAACTCTCTGAGGTTGAGCTTCACAGGAGAGCGTGTATAAGTAAAGTTATGACATACACGCTGCGATGTTTGACGCGGATGTTTTTGGAAGAGGGGTTCGAGTGGCTCTTACCAGTGATTTTCTCAAAATCTACAGACCCCTTGTGGCCAGACCCTGACATGTCGATTGAAAAACGTGTTGAAATTGAGGTCTATGGAGAAAGCGTCAGAGCGACACTCAGCATGATTGTGCATAAAATGGTTGCGTGTTCACTTGTTCATCCAAAGCTTTTCATAATATCGCCAAACGTGAGAATAGAGCGAAGAGAAAGAGCCTACAGTGGGCTTCATGCATACGAGTTTACACAGTTCGATTTTGAAGCTAGAAACGCGTCTTCGAGTGACGTTAGACATCTTGTTGAGATGGTCATCAGCGGATTAATCTCGGACCTAAAGAAGAACATGCGTGACGAATTAGCGTATCTTGGCAGATTTGAGAGCCTCAAAGTCCCAAAAGTGCCCTTCAAGGTTTACGATAGAGAAGAGCTTGAGAAGGCTTTTGGAGTAAGGTGGGAACAAAAAATCCTTTCAGAAATAAGTGAACCCATCTGGGTTGTGAACATTCCAAGAGAGTTTTACGACTTCGAGGATTTTGATAAAGGCTTCTGGGACAACTATGACTTACTTCTTCCGCGTTATGGAGAGGTGCTGTCTGGTGGGAGAAGGGAATGGGAGTACAGTAAAATTGTTAGGAAAATGGAGAGAAACGGCGTCAGAAAAGAAAACTTTGATGTACTCTTGGAGTTGGCGCGGGATGGAAAAATAAAGCCTTCAGCTGGAGCTGGGATTGGAATTGAAAGGCTTATAGCATGGATTGTTGGAGCTAGACACATCGGGGAGACACAGCTTTTCCCAAAAATTCCAGGCTTTGTATATAGTTTATAAGGTAGCGGTGACATGCAACTTAAGAGCGTCACAGAAGAAAATGATGTAGAATGCGTGTTGCAGACAGTTCTTGAAACAATGAAGATTCTACGCTATCGAGATAACGTTTTTCATCCAACACCTGTTGAGCTCAGAAAAATAGCTGAAAGGTACGGTGCGCGCACAGTTTATGGAAACTACAATTTTGTTTCAACGGTGAAGAATCGAAGCGCTTGGCTAACGGTCTATTTTGGAAGCGAGAAAGTGCTTCAAAGAAGGCTAAATCAGAGGCAGGAGGAAATTCTTAGAAACGCGCCTAAAACTGTGGAGTTAGTTCACAAGTACTTGAAGAATGCGCCTTTGGTTTGCGTTGAAAGAACGATGGGTGAAAACCCCCATTTCAACCCACAATGCACATACTATGCGTCTGTACACAGACCAGAAATGATTAGACTAGCCTACATGGTTGGACAAACACTGTTTCCGAAACGCGAAGAAGCGCCAGGACCAGAATTGTATTTGCTTCAAGTTCCAGAATGGCAGGAGAAGGATAGGCAGATACTGGTTTTTCCAGAGGTTGGAGTCACTTATGTTCTTGGTTCAGACTATTATGGAGAAGCGAAGAAGGGTTTTCTGAGGATGGCTATGTGGGAGGCAAAGCAGCGTGGAATGCTTGGAATTCATGCTGGAGCAAAAATTGTTAGGGCAAAGGACAGTTCTGGAAAAATCAAAAGATACAGCATGATCCTATTTGGGTTAAGCGCCACTGGAAAAACGACACATGCATGCCACAACCATGGATTACTAGACGAAGGCGAAGGACAAGAAATCGTCCAAGACGACGTTGTCTTTCTTAGGGCTGACGGATCAGCACTTGGCTCTGAAAGAGGCTTCTACCTCAAAACTGGATATTTAGACCCAAAAATTCAGCCAATAATCTTTAGAGCAGCGATAAGCCCAAACACCATTTTCGAGAACGTTATGGTTGATTATCTCGGCAATGTGCACTTTGACGATGTAACATTAACAGAGAATGGGAGAGCCATAATACAAAGGGAAGACCTAGGCTCAGACAAATCAGAAGGGGTGAACTTGCCGCCCATAGAGGATGTTGACGGTTTAATTGTCATCTTTATTACACGAAGAAACACCGTTGTTCCAATAGCTTCAAAGCTAAGCGTTGAGCAAGCCGCTGCGGCCTTTATGTTAGGCGAGTCGGTGGAAACGTCTGCTGGAGACCCAAGACGTGCTGGGGAATCCGTTAGGGAGGTTGGAACAAACCCGTTTATTGTGGGTAATGAGGCTTACGAGGGCAATTGGATTTATGATTTCTTAAAGAGGCACAAGGACAAGGTTGAATGTTACCTTTTGAACACTGGAGGAGTCGGCGAAATAAGAAGCGAAAATGATAATAGCGTTGTTAGAGAGGCGCTTAGAGTTGAGATTCCAGAGATGGCAGCCATAATACGTGGAATTGTAAGGAAATCCATAGAGTGGGAATATTACCCAACATTTGACACCTACGTGCCAAAGAGGGCTAATGGGATACAAATGTCAAAGTTTGACCCATCAAGGTTTTACTCCCAAGAACAAATGGACTCCCATGTTAAAAAACTGAAGATGGAGAGAATCGAATGGCTCAAGCAATTCCAAAACCTTAACCCAGCCATAATCAAAGCCGTAAGTCCCTAAAGTTTTACCATTTGCATAGATGAATTTTGTATATGTATTCTGAATTCATAATTGTTAATTATATTCACGTTTAACCATGAAGACAAAACCTAGAAAAGACGTGTCCAATATGATGAAAAAAGCATCTGCCAAAAAAAGCGAGATATACACCGTGGATTTGACGAAAATTGATGGAGACGGGGCGTTTCCATGCCCAAAATGTGGAGTGATAATATCGCCAGACGACACGACAGAAGAAGTCTACCAGATTGTGGATACAAAAGTTAAGGGCAATGATTTGGCAGAACTAATTTTGATGTGCAACAAATGCGGCAGCACAATTAGGCTTATAGGATTTTTGCAGCAGCCAATCTAGAAAAGAGACAGCGCTCAGCTATTTTCTTCTACAAGCTTTTTGCTTATCATTGAGAAGACAAGCCACAAAATCACGCCGTAGAATATTCCATTGAAAAGAGCACTCAGATAATTGGTATATTGGCTTACGGTTTCTCCTATTAAGGCACAGAAAAAGTATCCTGGAAACATCGGCGAAGGGATTAGCAGCGAGGCGAATACGAAAAGTAAAAAGAATGCTAGCAGTATCATTGCACCTTTCATGTTTTCGCCTCTTGCTGTGTTCTGTTTTTGACAGATGCTCAGCCAAGAATATCCAGTATAGCAATATTTAATAAACTTTACCGTTCACAAGCACAACAAAAATACAAAACAAAAAATCAAAAGCCAAACAACTCCAACAACAAAAAGACCAGATAATGCAAAAACGAAGACAAAACAAAAATTATTAAAATGGCTATAGCCAAAACCTTTCTACCCCGTGATAAGCCTGAAACATCATCCAGAGGCCCTGGATGCCCATACATAGACATAAACAAGACGAAAATAGCCATCACAGGACTAATAAACGCTAAAGACAGAACCGAAAAAATTGTCAGTATAACACGCGCTTTTGCTCCAAAAATTGACCTTGCAATATGACCACCATCAAGCATAGCAGCTGGCATCAAGTTAAGCATGGTAATAAAAATTCCAGCCCATCCTGCCACGGCAACTGGGTGCAATAAAATGTATGCGTAAGGTTTATCTGGCGGGGCAGGCGGAACTGTGATTAAAAACTCAGCTAACAACAAAAAGAGTAGAGGAACTGGGGAAGAGGGTAACTGCTTATCACTATAGGTTATTGCAGAAAAAGGTAAACCAACAACTGTTGCCAGGGAGGCAAGTATGAAGCTTACGATTGGACCGCTTGAGCCTATGTCGAACAGGGCGTCTCTGTTTGGTGGAAGGGATTTTTGCATTATGACAGCGCCGAAAGTTCCAAGTCCGAAGAATTCGCCAATTGGTGGTGGCCCAGGAATGAAGTATGGAGGAGTAGCGTCTATTCCTTCTTTGTTTGCGGTTATTTTATGTCCCAGTTCATGCAATCCCAGTATAGCCATTAAAGAGATGGTAAATGTTGCTCCGCCAATAATTGGGTCTGTTAAGCCTTCGGAAAGCAGGTATCCAGTTATGAATGTTGTTGCAATTGTTGCGAGGAACAGTATCCAGTTGATTAGGATGTTGCTCTTCTTCGTTGCTGGTTTCTGAATCACCTTTAAGACTATGCGTCCATCGAGTTTGCGGAGCACTGCGATAAAGTTTATTTCTTGTAGTTTTTGGAGAAGATTTAGGAATGGCTGTTTTGTTTCTTGTGGTTGTTTAAGGTAGTACGTGGGCACGCCGTGCTCTAACACTGATTCTTCTATCTGGAATTCCGTTAGAACAAGTGCTGTTATCCTTTCAAAATCCCTCTGGAGTGTTGTTGTGTCTGTGGTTTCGCCGGGTATTTCGCTCATTTTTTGGCCTTCGCTTCTGCTGTTTAATAGCGTGGGTGGTATAGAAAAGGCTGTTGGATTTAAGTGTATCTTTCGCGTGTTTCTTGTTCGGATTCTGAACCCCTAAAAACTTTTTAATAATCGTTTAAAGAAGAACCATTCCACGAAGCCAAAACAGACACGAACATGGCAAACTAAAATGAACAATCGAAAACTGGCTAACCGTGAACGCGAGGATGAAAATGGTTGAAAATAGCCATACTTTATAGCCACCTCAAAGAACTGGGAGGCGCGGAGAGAGTAATCCTTAAACAAGTAGAACTTTTCAGGAAAAAGGGACATGATGCAGAATGCCTTTTCGCCTACGTTGACAAAAACCTACGCAGAGAAACAAAAAACCCACATTGCTACACAAAAAGCTTCTTTAAACGCTTAATCCCAAACAACCCAGCATTAAGGATAATATTGTCGATGCCGCTGGCGCCATTAGCACTACCAGCCCTTAGGGACGGAGATGTTCTGCTTTGCCATGGTTACGGTCCAGCCCCGTGGATAGGCTACCTGAGCAAGATGTTGAACGGTAAAAAGTATGTTAGTTACATTCATTCTCCACCGCGTTTTCTCTATTTGAAAGAGGAGGATAGGGCGCTCTGGAGGTTTAATGATGTTAGAGAAATAATATTTAGGCTTGGCAAGGTTGCTGGTCCACTATTGAAGGAATTAGATTATTTGAGCGTGGTGAATTCCGATGCTGTTTTGGCTAACAGCCACTTTACAGCGAGAAGGATAAGGGCAATTTATGGAATGAAAGCCAAAGTTTGTTATCCTCCAGTTGATGCGGATGTATTCAGAATTTTGGATGAAGCGCTCGTTAAGGAAACGCGAACTGATTTTGGCTGGCCGCTTATTCTCTCGACTGGAAGAATTGTTGCTGTTAAGCGGTGGGAGTGGCTTCTCGAAATAATGAGTCATGTGGTTAAGGATTTTCCATCAGCGAACTTGGCTGTTACGGGTGAAATTTCAAGGGAGAATAGTCAATATGTTGAAAAGCTTTTAAGAATCGCCAGAAAACATGGAATAGAAAAGAACGTGAAGTTTTTGGGTTTTAAGCCTCAAAATGAGCTTGTTAGGCTTTATAACGCGGCCGATGTTTACGCTTACTCTGTTCCAAGAGAGGATTTTGGGCTTGGACCAGTTGAGGCCATGGCTTGTGGAACGCCAGCCGTAGTTTGGGATGACAATGGGGGACCATGTGAAACTGTTTTTGATGGCAAGACTGGTTATAGGGCAAAGCCCTATGACGTCGAGGATTTTGCTGAAAAAATTTCGCGGATAGTTGATGTTGGAAAGAGAAGTTTTCCGCTGCAGCTAGAGGTTTTGTTGAAGAAAACTTTGCTTGTGTCAAGCATTTGGAGGTTCTCGAGGACACGCTTCAAAAATTGGACGTTGTGGAAGCAGCGTGTTAGAGGCGGAACAAAAGCAGATTTGCTATGCAACGCCTTCGGAATCAACTGAAACTGTTAGTAGTCGCATTCATGTTTTAACCGTTTTTTTCCATCCGAACACTTCTGTTACGGCGATGGGTGGGGCTGAGAAACGCTTTGTCGAAACTTTAAGGCGTCTATGCGGAAATAGCGCGTTTTCTGTTTTAGAGTCACCGCCAAGCTTGTTGACAAACTCTGAAATAAAATGCTTTAGGCTTGTGGTTTCTTCGCATTTAAATGGCGCTGGATGGCTTAGCAACTATCTTTGTTGGGTTCTGTGGGCTTTGAAAGCTTCTATCGAAGGTTTGCGGTTTGCAATGGAAGCTAAGCCTCAAATCATCTTTGTTCCAAACAACACTTTTCCAAACCTTCTTGCTGGCTATATTTTAAGCAAAATTTTGAGGGTTCCATTATGTGTTGTTGTGCACCACGTTGATTTGCCATCGTTAAATGTTGGCGAAAAAAGTGCGGGTTCGCTTTACAACTGTTATAGGAGCGTTGGTTATGGACATGCTGTTGCTCTTGTTAAGGCTGCCGCGTTTTATGTTGCAGTTTCGCTATTGAAGAAAGTGAATACTGTAATTGCGGTTTCACGTTTTACTGCTAAATCCTTGAGGTGCACTGGAGTTTTAAATCTTAAAGTTTTTGTTAGTGGAAATGCTGTGGACGCCAAATTTATCGAGAATGTTAAGCCTTCAGAAGCCCTGAAAAAGTATGACGCCGTCTTTGTTGGCAGAATTGCTAAAGAAAAGGGCGTTTTTGACTTGCTTGAGGCTTGGAGAAAGGTGGTTAAGGCGAGACGCGACGCGAAGCTTTTAA
>JBNAWC010000010.1:0-33017 GCA_049700035.1 Candidatus Bathyarchaeales archaeon | reverse complement strand
CCCGCTGGCGCAATTATAACCCCAGGAGTTTTTGTTGCCTTTCTTCTGTCACGCCAACCCTCAACCCAGTCAGCAGCGTGCATAGCGTCAACAAAGAGCTTTGGGTCTCTCAAAAACTCCTTATAGGTCATCATTATCTTGCTTGCTTCCCGCGCCATCCCGTCAATTGTCACTGAATATTCAAAATGATGCGCCGCCAAAACGCATGCAATTTCCTGCGACCTACCAACGCCGAATGCTGGAACAAGAACTGTTCCCCCTCTTTCGACCACGTCTGTTACTTCCTCTACAAATCTTCTCTCCAACTCCAGCCTTTCTGGATGGTCTTCGTTTGCATATGTGCTTTCGATTATTACGGCGTCCAAATCGTCATAGTCCATCTTTGCTCCTTCTAGAAGCCTCGTGTCTATGGTGTTAAAGTCCCCAGTGTAAAGAAGCCTCTTTCCTTCAGCTTCTATGAGTATTTGAGCGCTTCCAGGCGTGTGTCCAGCATTCAAAAGCTGAATTTTCATGTCTCCTAGTTCTTCCTCAACACCAAAATCCAAGTGCTTGTTGCTTCTCATCATAGACCTTAACTCAAGATACTCATATGGCAAGTAGTAGCTTGAAAGATGTATGAAATCAGAAACTAAGAGTTGAGTAAGCTCAAGGTTTAACTTGTTGGTGTATAAAGGTTTCTTGCCATGAATGTAAAATATTGGGACTGCTCCAGAATGGTCTAGGTGGCTATGCGTCAAAATTAGGGCGTCCACCTCTTTTGGCGGAATATGCATTGGAAAGCCTGGTTCATGGTTTAGCATTACGCCGCAGTCCAGCAACACCTGTTTCTTTTCAGTTTTTACTGCTATGGCTATTCTGCCAACCTCTCGTGTTCCGCCCAGAAATCTAATCTGCAACCAAACTCATCCTTTTCATTTCAGCTAACGTATTAACGCAATAATCATTCATATTTCTCTTTTAAAAATGTATTGACCCTCCAGTTGAAGAAGCAACCCTAACAAGCCCACTTTTAACAGCCCTCAAAATCTCGTCAACATCAAGTGCAGCTTGAACCTCCGTGTAAGCAGTCCACAAATCCTCAACAGAATGCGCATCACTTCCAGCAACACCAGGCAAACCCATTGTTTTAGCCAAGTTTTCAGCAAGCTTATTCACGTTTTGCGAGGAAGCACCGTTCAGAACCTCTATGGCGTCAACTGGATATTTTTTGGCTGAATCGCCTAAACCATAAGCCCTGTAGGGATGAGCAACAATAACCAAACCGCCATTCTGCCGTGCAAAATCAATTACCTCTCTAACAGTCCAAGTTTTGGACGGAAGTTCCTCTATGCCCAAAACTATTAGGTCTCCTTCGGTTGTGGCTATTTCGACGCCTGGAATTATTAGTATGTCCTGGTATGCCCTTGCTAATTCGCGAATCTTGTGGTATCCTTCGCAAGTGTTGTGGTCTGTTATGGCTATTGCCTTTATGAATGGATGTGCGTAAAGCCTTTCAACAATTGTTTTAGGATGAATTGAAGCGTCAAACGAGTAGTTCGTGTGAACGTGCAAGTCAGCCGCTATCAATTTTATTCACTCATCTTGCCAATACTTCTTTAAGCCACACTATAACTGCTTTGTCTCGCCCTTTCTTTGAGCTAAAATGCTTAAACTTAACATTTTTTTCGCGGCAAGCCCTTCTGCAGATGCTTAAAACGTTTTTATCCCAATTTTCCTGGTCATTGAAGAGCAAAACTGCTTCGTAGTCCATGCGTTTTATGTATTCTCCAACTTGGCTTGCCACATACTCTCTTGTTTCCTTGTCTGGCGGAAAAACTGTTTCGTGCTGTGAAAGCGGATAGACCTCATCAAGCTCTATTGGGATGACGCCGAAAGGAGCAGCGTAAACGCAAACATGGATTTTGTCTATGCTCTGTCTAAAATTGTTTGCAACAAGTTTTAGCGTTTGTTTCACTTCTTCGGCTTTATGAAAAGGCTTTGTCTGCGTCATGGGCAAAAGCAAAAGAACCTTTGCGCCTTCAGGTTTTGAATAGCGTTCCATCATGCGCGTTCTATGCCTAACAACTTCTGGTCTAGAAAGCCCTAACGAGCTGTAGAAGAATAAGCCGCTTTTCTTTACGGTTGGCGCTTGTTTCTCAATAAACTCTTCATAAAACCTCAACTTTTTGAGCGCTTGCAAAAGAGATGGGTGACCATGCGCCCTCAATTCCAAGTGTTCCCAAAGTCTGCCATCACGTATAGCTTGTTTTATACGCTTTAACTCTGCGAGGCAAACATTAAGGTTGTGTTCAGCAAGGAACGCTTCTCTTTCTTTTTTGGATTTTTCCAAGATTTCTTTTGGCGTTTTTGTGGAGCATTTTGGGCATGTGCACGGGAAATATTCAAGTTCGCTGAGCTTCCAAGTGCCACTTTCAGTCATGTAACGGTTTTCTCTGGCGTATATGGCGTATGCAGCTGAATCGAAAAGGTCGCATCCAAGCGCGACAGCCAAAGAGAACATCATGGGATGTCCAGCGCCGAACAAGTGTAGCGGCTTATCTGCTGGTAGATTCATCTTCGCCGTCATAATCATATCAACGAGAACATCAAAGCGGTAACGTTCCATAACCTCTGTTGGACTTCCAAGGGCGTAAATATTGAATGGAAGCCTTCCCATCTCAACGGCTGATTCCGCCACAAGCTTTAGGTATTTTCCTCCTTGGACTGGCCCAACCCATAGGATGTCTTCACGAGTTTTAACCATAAAAAGTTCTTTTGCTCTCTCTAGCGTTTCTTTAACTGTTCTTTCCGCAGTTTTTTCTGAAACTTTCCATCCTGTTGGCAAATCCAAAATTGTCGCAATGTCCGTGTTTATGCGCTCTTGATACGCAATTATTTCTTTCGGGCTTGCTTCTATGTCTCCGTAAACGAGGATTTGGTAGGCGCCCGAATCCGTCATTATTACACCGTCATAGTCCAAGAACTCGTGCAGCCCCTCTTCTGCTGGTTTATTCTGGAAGTGTTTTTGGAGTATGTAGGCGTTTGTTATTAGTGCTTCAAAGCCCATTTCTCTAATTTTTCGTGGAGGGATTAACTGCACGGCTGGGTTTACTACTGGAAAAAGGAGCGGCGTTTCAACTGTGCCGCTTTTGGTTTTCAGTTTTCCAATTCTGGCGAGTAAGTCTTTCTCTTTAACCTCGAAAGCCATAACCTGCAACCTTAAACAGAATCAGCTAAACACACTTATATCGCGTTTTCTTTAAATCACCCCTAAAAGAACTTTGGAAAGTGCCCCAGCATGGTCTGCAACATACAAATCTACGAAAAACCAAAACTGAAAGACCCAATCTTAATTGAGGGCTTGCCTGGAATAGGATTCGTAGCCAACATAGCCGCATTGCACCTGATACATGAGCTGAAGGCTAAACTTTTCGCTGAAGTAGTCTCTGACGCTTTCCAAGACTTGGCTGTAACCACCGAAACTGGTGGAGCCCGCTCTCCAATAAACGAGTTATACTACTGCAGAAGAGAAGATGGCGGGCGTGACCTAATAATTTGGTATGGCAACACCCAAGCCCTAACGACTTTTGGACAGTATGAGCTTTGTGGGCGGGTTTTGGACTTAGCGCAAGAACTTGGTTGTAGCTTCATTGTTACGTTGGGCGGCTTCAAGGTTGAAGAGGCGAAAGCAACACCGCAAGTTTACTGTGCAGCTACCGACGCTGAAACTTTGAATGAAGTTTTAAGCCTTGGCGCCAAAACAATGGTTGGTCAAATATTTGGTGTCGCTGGGCTTCTGGTAGGTTTGGGAGGGCTTAGGGGAATTAAGGGCTTTTCGCTTCTGGTTGAAACCTTGGGCACTTATCCAGACGCTAATGCCACACGTTATGCATTATCCATGTTAAATAACTTTCTTAAAGTGAATGTTGACATGTCAAGGTTGGATTTGGCTGCGGAGAAAACCCAAAAAATACTTGAATCCTTCGGTTTAATTAGAACAATTAAGGAAGAGCGCAAGAAGGAAGAGCAGCAGTTCCGCTGGTTCGTCTAATCCCGAGAATCGTAAAAATCCCTTATTTCAGCAATTATCTTTTCCAAGCTTGCATGTGGCTTCATCTCGTCTCTCCAATCTTTTGGAAGTTTTCTTCGAAAGTTTCCAGCAGCCCGTCCATCCATAATGACGATTATTCCCTTATCATCTGGGCTTCGTATAAGCCTTCCAGCGGACTGCGCCAAAGCGTTTAAACATGGTATGTCATTCGCGTATTCAATGGCTTTTTCCCCAAACTTTTCTATGAAATACTTGTAAAGCGCCTCTTGCAGTTCAGTTTTCTTCGGATATGGCAGTCCAACAATTACGACGGCTGAAAGCATGCTTCGTCCCTCAATGGTCATGTCAACGCCTTCACTTATTTTGCCCCTAGCCACGCCGAAAACCGCGCATCTTCTGTTTTCCTTCAAAAACCTCAGCACGTCTAAAATCTTCGTCCGCCTTTCCTCAGCTATAACTGGAAAATCAAACTTTGCAATTTTCAGAATTTCCCGCATTATTTCGTATGATGGGAAGTAAACGGCCATGTTTCCATCAACCTCCGAGGCTATTCGCGTTAAGTGCGCCGAAATTTTCTCCCACTGCTCAGCGTTGCGTTCTTCAAACTTTGTCGTAACCGCCCTATCCACTATTATAAGCCTATTTTCAGAAGGGAATGGACTTGGAAGCTCCATGGTTTCGCAGCGGCTTCTCTCAATTCCCAGAACATCCATGTAATACTCCATGTGCCACAAAGTTCCAGACATAAGTATAGCCGAACGCAAATCATTAATCACGCTTGCAGCTAAAGCTGGGTCAAGACATTTAACCCCCAATCTTACGCGTTTCCTACCATTTTTCAAATTTTCTACTTTCACATACCTCACATAACTGGAGCCAGCAACACCTAAAAAGTTTGATAGGAAGTCCGTGCATCTAGACGCGTATGAAACTGGATTTCTACCCATTTCTGCCCTCTTTAAGCGGACAGTTTCGCCAGCATCTGCAAGTTCAGAAACAATCTCTGAAATTCTGTCGGCGTTTACACTCAATCCCTTAAGTAAGGCGTTGATGAATTCTTCTCTTCCAATAACATGTTCAACGTCAAGTCCATAATCTCTATACACTTTTTTACCGAACTGCACCATAACCTTATGCAAAGTCTCAAGAAAACCATAATCTTCTAAACCAAAATATGCTATTTCTCTCTGCGCCCTCCTCACAGAAGTTGTGGACAACTCGTCAGACATCAAACCAGCAGCGTAGTATGGCAGGCTGTGCGCCTCATCAAACACGCAGTTAATTTTTTCTGTTTTTATTCCAGCCCTACCAAGGACAGAGCCTCTAATAGCGTCAACGAGAATGTAATTGTAATTACCGATGACTATGTCTGCATATCTTGTTAGAATTCTCGTAATCTCATATGGGCAAAGTTCCTCATCTCTGCATATGTTGTAAACCTCTTCTGGGAGTAGCGGTCCAACGCTTTTTATTTTGTTAACCACGTTTTGGGCGAGACAGCTTGGTTTCCAGGCGTTATACACTCTATCATAGAATCTGCAAGTTTCTCCAAAAGTACCGCTCTTTAAACTCTTGCAGTAATGCAAAAAGTCACGGTAGCTAATATCTTTAAGTCTATGATTTTCAAGTGCATGTGGGCACATTTCCTTTTTGCCTTTGAAAACTGATGCTGCAAGGCTTATGTTGCATTTTTCCTTTATGCCTTTAAGTTCCCTACAATAGATTTCAAGCTGATTCTTCGTTCTTGTTAGGGTAAGAAGCCTTCCAATCGAGTTGTTTGCGCTTTTAGCCATGAGGAATGCTGTTAAAACGGAGATTGATTTTCCAGTTCCGCATGGAGAAGAAAGCAAACCTGTTTTTCCGCTATTGAAGACGTTGAAGGAAAATTTTATCGCGTTAAGCTGGAAAGGGCGAAAATTTGGGTACGGGAAAAATTCCCTAACCAAGCCTTCAAAATCCTGAGCACTTGTACCTTCAAAAACCGCGCTTGAAGTCCTTTTCAGCAGAGTCCCACATTTCGTGCAAAAACGACTTTTCTGATATTCTTCAACCGAATATTTTTCGCCGCACCTTCGGCAGACAAACATCGTTTCAGCCATGATAATCATTCTTATTTTTTGTTCTTAAACGAGAAAAGAGGAGGTGGAGCGGCATTTAAATTGTTATTGCCCTTTTATTTCGCTGACAAACTGCTCATAAACCTTCTGCACACGTTCCGCGGCTGGACCAGAACCCTCCACAACACCTTTTTCCGTCACTTTAACCTTGTCCATGACCCAAATGAACCCTTTATCCTCGTAAAGTTTGACCATTGTTGGGAAAACCTTTTCAAGACGGTCTGCAAGGGCTTTTAGGTCGAATGGTTTTTCCACGCTTAGTATTTGGGCGACCACGCTTCCGTTTAGGAAAACTCTGTGCAAAACTTTTCCTTCTTCATCTCTTGCTTCAGCTAAGACAAGGCTTAGGTTGTCGGTGTTTATTCCTATCAATGTTCCACTGTAAGTTTTTCCGGTTGTTGTTGAAACAATTACAGTTTTATCTACAAGCGCCGCTACTTCCGTGAAGAACTTTCTCTGCGCCACAGACAAATCTCTAACCTCCTTTACACTACGAATTGCGAAACAACTATTTAGAATTTAACAAATAAACTATGCGCGTCAGATGGATTTTCGCTCTACATCTTGCTTGGCAAGCACAATCTCGTTTGAGGGCAAATCTCTACTAACAGTCACGTTTGGACCAACCCATGTGTTTACGCCAACTTTCACGCCTGGCATGAAAAGCGCGTTTATCCCAGTTTTAACATTGTCGCCTAAAATTGCTCCAAGTTTCCTTCTTCCAGTATCAACAACTTCATCCTTCACCATCATCTTAATGGTTTTGCCGTCAAGCCTATAATTTGCCGTTATCGTGCCAGCGCCCAAATTGCAGTTCTCGCCAATGATGCTGTCTCCAACATAAGATAAGTGACCAATGTGCACGCCATCCATGATTATACTGTTTTTTATTTCGCAAGCATTTCCTATGCGAACCCTTCTTCCAACACTCGTGTAGGGGCGAATGTAACAGTTAGGCCCTATATCGCTTTCCTCGTCGATAAATGCTGGGCCTTCAATGTATGCGCCTGAGCGTACTCGTGCGCTTTCCGCAACTGTTACTGGTCCTATTAGATGCGCGCCTTCTTCAACGTTTCCCAAAACCGCGTTTTTCATGCGTGTTAGAATCCAACGGTTTGCTTCAAGCAAGTCCCATGGTCTACCTATGTCCATCCACTCTTCCTTCGGAATTTTTGCTGCGAGAACATTCTTTTTCTCCCTAATCAAAAGCGATATTGCGTCTGTTATTTCCAACTCGCCTCTAACAGAGGCTGAAGTTTCCCTTACCTTTTCAAAAATTTCGGTTGAAAAAACGTAAATTCCAGCATTAGCCAAATTTGTGGGCACTTCACCTCTCTTCGGCTTCTCAACAAGCTTCTTCACTCTGCCTTCATCATCTAACTCCACCATACCATAGTTCTCTGGAATTTCAACTGGAACAACAGCCATCACGGCTGAAGCTTCCTCTTCCTTTTTATACACGTTTAGCACTCTAGTCACTGCTTCTTTTGAGAAAAGCAAATCACCATAAACCAGTAGGAAAGCTTCGTTCACAAATGGTTCAGCAGCGCTCACCGCGTTGCCAGTTCCAAGCACAGCCTTCTGTTCTACATATTCAATTTTTAACCCGAAATTTTCTCCGTCGCCAAAGTATTCGCGGATGGCTTCTCCCATGTAATGGATAACGATTAAAACTTCGTTTATTCCAGAGGTTTTCAAAGCGTTTAGACAATGCTCAAGTAATGGTTTTCCGCCAATTTTTATTATGTGCTTTGGTCTTGTCAATGTAATTGGCTGAAGCCTGACACCTTCTCCAGCTGCTAAGACTACTGCCTTCATTTTTTCATCCCAGCAACCAACTCTTTAATAGCTAAGCTACCCCTTTTCATTATCCCCTTAGCATTTTTTAACGATTTACCCTCAGCAGTCAACCTTATGAGGGGTTCCGTTCCAGAAGCCCTAACCAAAATCCACCCGTCAGGAAGAGCTAGGCGGACACCATCAACAGTGGATAAATCGCAGCATTCTGGAAAAACAGCCTTCAAATGTTTTGCTGCTTTCGTGACAACAGCATATTTAATTGTGTTTCCACAACTGATGTTTTCTCGGATAACCGCGTATTTCGGCACGTCAGCGACAAAATCCGATAAACTCTTGTTCATATCTTCTAAAGCTTTCAGAAGCAGTGCCGAAGACAAAATGCCATCTGGACAATAATGGAGTTCTGGGTGTATCCATGCCCCGCATGGTTCTCCACCAAAAACAGCCTTAACGTCCTTCATCGCCTCGGCAATGTATACGTCGCCAACTTTCGTTCTAACAACCTTTCCGCCAGCAACCTTCACCATATCATCAACGCACATTGAAGCCTCAACATTAGTGACAACAACGCTTCCACGCTTTTTCTTCGCAACATACGCAGCATAAGCCGCCAACACATGGTCAAAATCTACAAAAACACCTTTCTCGTCAATAAACGCTGCTCTGTCTCCATCTCCATCATACGCCACGCCCAAATCTGCTTTAAGTTCGCGGACAATTTTGGCAAGCGGCTTTAGGGGTTCAGCGTCCGGTTCTGGGCTTCTCGCTGGAAAAAATCCATCTGGCTGTGCATTTATTGCTGTTACTTTACAGCCTAGAATCTTGAAAATTGCGGGTGCAAGACTGTATGTTGCTCCACATCCAGCGTCAACAATTATGTGCCATTTCCTACGTAGCTTTATGGTTCTGCATAAGGCTTCTACGTAGCTTCTACTTTCGTCAATCGACACATTTTTGCCAATTTTTTGCCAGTCAGCGAAATAAAAACTTTCTTTCCTAATTAACTTTTCAATTTCGCCTTGTTTCTTCTCGTTGTATGCGGTTCCGTCTCTATCAAAAATTTTTATGCCATTGTATTGAGGCGGGTTATGTGAAGCTGTTATCATAACTCCTGCATCAGCTTTCAAACTGCTTGTTAAATAGGCAAGTGTCGGCGTCGGCAGAACACCTAAACTATAGGCATCTGCACCTCCAGCTAGAATTCCAGAAACCAACGCGTTTTCAAGCATCAGCCCAGAAACTCTTGTGTCTCTTGCTACAAGCACTTTACTCGCTTTGCTGAAGGCTGTAATGGCTAAGCCAACTTTAACTGCCAGTGTGGGCGTTAAATCAACATTGGCTATTCCTCGGATTCCAGAGCTGCCGAACAGCTTTGCATTCACATTTTTCACCTAAACGGTCCTTTTATGGTTAGAAATTGGAATTTCCTTAAATAGTTATGCAATAAAGCCACAATTTCAAGTTTTTAGAGAATCTTTCACAGAATTTTAAGAGCTGTTTTCTTGTTGGATGTCTTCCATCCGCGCTTGAAATGTAATATGTGGCAACAGCGTTCGCCAGCATCAATCTTGCCTCATCTGAAAGGTTGGAGGCGTGCCCCAAAATGTTACCAGCATTCCAAGCATCACCGGCACCAGTAGCCCTTAAAACTCTAACCTTAAAGGCTGGAACGACGACAAGTTTCTTATTCGTGAATGTGGCTGAAAAGTGCGTGGTGTGCAAATCCAACCGTGCGGAAATCTTTGACGCCAAAATCTTTGCAGACTCTTTAGCTAATTCCTCGATGGCTAAGCCTTTTTGCATGCTTTCTATGAATTTGCCAGCTACTTGTTTTGCATAGCAAATTGCCTCATTTTCGTTGACGCTTAATATGTCCAAATCTTTGCTTTGCAAAACTCTTTTCACCAGTTGTGAAATGTTTTCGTTGTTTGGTGTTGGGTCTGCAGTGTCATAGTACGTTTTGCCCCTACCGCTTTTCTTCACGTAGCGAAAAGTTTTTTCTGCAAGTTCTGTTCCAAAGCGTCTCGTTCCAGCCCAGTTGAAAACACAGACGTAGTCTGCCTCTCTGAGTGCATCAAAATCCCTTTCGTCCAATAGTTCTGGGCTGAAATCGGCTAGTGAGCCTAAATCTCTAAGCATAACGTTTGCTTTGCCGTTTTCGGTGTTAAATTCAAGGGCGGTTGTTATTGAAGGTTTTTTGCAGATTTTTATGTGTGACAAATCAATGTTAAGTCGTTTAAAATGGAGTTTTAGCATTTGCGTCCCAAGCTTGCTTGTGCAGATTATTGGTGTAACCCGCGCGCCTAGGCGGGCTAGGGCTGAAGCAGTGTTTGCAGCGTTTCCGCCTCTAAAATCCATTTGACTGATGTTGTCTATGCTGCCGCCCTTCCTCTTTACAACAGCTTCAGCTTCTGCTAAAAAATTTTTTAAGCTGCTTTCTATATGGATTAGGCGGTCTAGGAAGAAGTCTGGCATAACAACAACGTTTGGCTTGCAAGCGTCTTTTTTAAGGAATTCCATTACTTCTTTAATGGCGTCAGCGTGCATTTTCTTCACTGTTAGATAATAGTTGCTGAATGTAAATAATGCTTATTAGAAAAATCCATGTAAGGTCTTTACGAGCGCATTGCAAAGAGGGTTGCCTTTGGTTTGTTCCAACTTTAACTTCATTCTGCATTAAAGAATGAGGTCAATGCATATCCAGATGATGTCGCCGATGAATAACGCTATTATTAAGCCTGCTGTGATGAAAATTAGCATTGGCAGTCCAGGCGTTGCCCAAACAGTGTTTTGGATTTTTCCTTTTTCGGCGGCTTTCTCCAATCTTTCTATTATGGTGTTTCTTTCTTCATCTTTTGGTATTACCACGAGTTTTCGGTTGAATTCTTCAGTGTTGTCTTCGATGTCTTCCATCGGGTAGATGTGCCACTTTTCCTTAATTTTTTGAATTGGCATTTTGTAGCTTGTTATTAGGACGAGGATCTTCTTTCCGAATGATTCGTTTTTGAATTCTTCGAAGAGTTTTTTGCCGTTTTTCTTGTGCCATACAATGTTGTATAGGAGTATGTAGATTGCTGTGGCCGCTGCTAGTAGAATCGAATTGTTGAAAACGGTTAGTGGGAAGAAAGTTTGTGCAATTGGCGAAATTTCCTTAAAGACTGGTGTGAAAATGTTTTGTGGGTAGAACGGAAGTGCAAGCGCTAGGCACATAAGGGCTTTTGCGTCTGCGCCTCCGAAGCCTCCAGCGTAAAAGAGGATTATGGCTAGGGCTGCTGTTAAGCCGAATGATAAGCCATAAAATTGGAGCGTTTGAAAGTCCTCGTATATGCTTAGTTCGGTTATGGTTAATGTGAGTGCTAGTGGTGCGTAGGATATCCAGACGCTGTTGCTTACTTCGCGTTTTTTGTAGTCGCTCCATGAAGCATAAAGTAAGGCTGCTAGCGTGGATGAAATTCTTAATGTTTCAAGTATCCACTGCATTTAGCCACGTCCGAATAAGGTTTCCATTGTGGTAAAATAAGTGAAGAGTTGTGTTAATAAAATAATTGATTTTTTATTGGGCTGCTTGTTCTTGGAAAGGCAACTCTTGTCCAGTTTCGCATATCACTTTGAAATAGTAGTAGTTTCCAGGTGTCCAAGAGTCTGCTAAGCTGTTCGGCCAGTCTAATATTATGGTTACTGCGGACTTCGCGTTTAAAGGTATTCCTGAGCCTATGTTTGTGTTTGCTGTAACGTTTATTAGGTTATTTGATGATGTTCCGACGTATAGGCGCACGATTTTGGCGTTTGCTGTTCCAGAGTTTCCTATGGTTATGTATGTCTTTTTTGCAGTTGAGTTCCAGTTAACGTTTTCTTTGTATAGAGTTATGCCCGCAGATTGTCCTGCGCTACCCATGTATGTCATTATCCAAGCGTATGTTACGACTATTGCGGCTACTGCTATTACGATGAGTAGGAGTGTTGCGAGTATGGGCGATATAGCCTCTTTAGACTTTAACCTTTTTTGTTTCGGCATAGTGTTTTCACCCATTGCTGTTTAGGAAATCTAGCGATTACTTATTTAACTTGTATGAACTTGAAATCAACATTCCAAATTAATTACACACTAGTTTTCCGTAGTCACGGTTACTGTTGGCGGGTATTCAACGAGAATCCATAAACCGCTGCCGTCGCCCCTATAAATCGGCGTGTAACTTGCTCCATCAAAAGTGACAACCGCACCATACCAGCAAACATCCAAAGAATTGGTGAAGTTAACTATTGTTCCTAGAGCCTTAGCAACTGGTAGCACTTCGATGATGCTTGTGTCTGTTACATTGAGGGCGCCAGTTGCGTTGCCAGTCATGCCTTCAAAAAAGTATAGCATTTCGTTGGCTTTTCCTGTGAGTATTACTCCAAATCCCTTTGATGACGTTGCATCTGATATTTGGCTCCAGTGATGTTGCCAAGAAGTGATTGAGGAATTATAAAATATTCCTTGCGTGTTTGAAATTATTGGATAGCCATTTAACGTGCCATTTTCTGTTTGCAAATAGATATAGTTGCAGTAGATGCTGTAGCGGTTATTGTCATGCGAAGCGTCAGTTGGATTTGTTGGTGAGGCATAACTGTTTGATGTGTCGTAGTGTCCTTGGTCAGTTGAGCCAGTAGTATAGTAAAGTCTAATGGTGCTATCGGGTATTATCATCAAGATGTATTCTGTACTTGGAGATAAAACTGGGGGCGATTGGAAAGTTGCTGTTCGCCATTGAATGGTTGTGGTAACTGAAACTGGGTTAGTTACCGCCACTATCTGCATATCGCTGTGCCTCACAATTAAACATTTGACGTTTGCTGTTCCAGTGCCTCTATTAGCGTAGAATGATATGCTATTTGCAATTACAGCGGTGGGTGGAGAAATGAATAGACTACCGTACATGTAGTTTGCGCTAATGCTTAAATTTGAACTTCCAGTGTCAGATCCGAAGAATCCTGGTGCAGAAGCAGTTACATTTACTAAGCAAATGTCTCTGATGTTTCTTTGCATATTTGGTGAATCTAGGAATATTAAGCGTTGCTGATAAGTATAGTATGTGGCGTTAGCTGGCAACGTCAACACGATGTGTGTGTAAAAGTTTGAACAGTTACTAATGCCGCCAGAATATTCTGATTCTCCATGTACAACGCTCCGAACAGTACCATTATATATTGCGTATGCCCACTCTGGGTCTGTAGTGTCATATCGGTCATTTACGCGTAACAACTTTGCCTTGCTTATTATGTTGCCTCTTGTTGCCGTAACTTCGAAGCCGCTGGATGCAAGTTGAATTGTCAGTATTCCGTTACTTAATGTTCTAGTGGATGGATTATCTCTAAAGTAGAGATTAGTGTACGCTAGCGGCGTTTGTGTGACCGTGTCGCTTCCGTTCCACCATATTGTGACTTTTACGACATTTGGATTTACCAAGAAAACCAACATGTTTCTACTGCTGAATATACTTGCGTTGTTGCTTAAGCCCAATGGAACTTTGTAATCTGAAGCCCAGTCCTCAATTTGGAATGGTACCTCTTGGTTTACGCCGTTTATGGTTTGGTTTACACGTATAGCCTTCACTGGTATTGGCGGGATTGGTTTTGTTTGCGTTGTTAATTGTAGGTTCTGTCCGAGCCATCGCATTGTGCCGTTTTGCAACAGTTCCACGACTATTGTGGCGTCCGCCGCATTTTTTAACGGTGCATATAACGTGTCATTCCAGTTTAATTCGCATACGTAGCGGCTAAATGATGAAGCTACCACTACTAGGCCCCTTTGGTCTTGTACTTGCAAAATGTATGAGTATGGGTCTATTTCTGAAAGCGCCGGGTCTGTCATATTGATTAGGTATGTGCCATCCGCGTAAGCCTCTATGCTTGTGTCGTATTGTGGGCTTACTGGCATCCATGTAGAGTTTACGTAAATGTAACGGTAAAATTTGAAGCTATCCTTTCCAAGATTTATGACCGATTCGCCCTCATCCTTCTTCACCGCAACTACCGCTTGATTGTCGGTAACATTTTTAATGTCAACCATAAGCTTGCATGATGTTTCATATGTCAATCCATAGATTCCTAACCCAGTCAGGCTGTAGTTTAATTTTAGACTTGCTGCGCTATAACTTGAATTTGTAAACCAGTATGTCGTCATGTTTATGTCGTCTTTGTTTACTATAAATGAGGCGCCCCATTCTGGGTGCATGTTTGCTATGTGGGCTAAGCCGCTTTGGAAGTATCCCATCGCCAAATCCTTTGCATAAGTGTTGTTTCCAGTAACTTGCAAAACCGAGCCATAATAGCCAACAGTAAAGCCCAAAACCTGTTTTAGAGCAAGCATTGTTTCATCAATCGCGCTTAATATTTGAGCTTCATTTTGAATTGGACTGTTGCGAATAGACGAGTAAGTCATTATAACTGTGGCTATAAGGATTATTGCCACAAACAAAGCGGCGATAATTGTAAACTGTCCCTTATTGTTCATGTTAGATTCCTCCAGTTTGTCCAAGCTGCAAAACAACAAGCCTAGTGGCGTTAGCAGCCGTATACTGCAGCGGATAAAGTCTAGGGTTATAATAGGAAAGTAGACCTAGTGCAGTAAGTCGAATGTCAGGTGTTCTAGTTAAACCGAGAACAAAAAATTTGCCAGATACATTATTCTGAGAGATGTGGCTGTACACTGCACCAGGAATGTAGTTGCCGACGGTGTTAAAAATGTATAGCGAGACATTCAAATGGTAATTATTTAATATGTAACTTGGTAAAGCTCTTGTTGATGTCTGATATAGAGAAGGATATATCCCATAATAATTGCAATAATATATCACTTGAGATGAAAGGTAAACAACTCCGGGGCTTCCTGTTATCCATGTTGCGTTATACGAATAACTTTGGCCATCTAAACCTTGCAGAAATGCGTTAAGACCAGCAGGGCCATCACCACCATCTCTTCCTATCATTCTCATGCCATAAATTCCCCAGCTATTTTGTATATTGCTAAAAGTTTCTGTGTGAGTAACATAGAAAAATGGATATCCAACTATGCTAACCCATGTCCAGTTGTACTGTCTAACCTTCAAACCCAAGGTATACGTATAATTCGCATAAGATCTGTCGTTAGGATTGTAACCTATATTTGTATAATATCCTGATGGTATTGGTACTGCTTCTCCGAATGTGTTTATGACTACGGCGTGTTGTACTGTTTCGCCTTGAATTGCTATGCCATTTAGTATTTTTGCTAGGTCTGTTGTATTCTGTACCATTACTGTTGTTTTGAAGTAAGGCGATAGCAGGTTGTATAGGTCTTGTGCTAGGGTGTGCGCCGTATAGCCTGTGATCCACCATCCTCGGGCGTCGCTGCAATTCAATATGTATAGTGTTCCTCCGCCCCAGTTTTCCCCAATCTTTTCTGGAATAAACCTGAAAGTAACATTTGACGAAGCAACAAGATACGATGAAGCGTCTGAGCCTATGCCCAAACTCTCAGCATTCGAAATAGACTTTTTAGGCAAATAAAGCTGGGCGCCATCATCCGTTATAACTTCATAAACCGTCAAATTGTAAACTATGTTAGGCGGTAAGCAGGCAGAAAGTGCAATTTGGAGGTCGCCCCAAGCTGGGTCGCTTTCGTCTAGGAAAACTATTCTGCTTAAATCGTAGTTTACATCCAAGATTTCAAGGGTTGTGGCAGCAAGCATTCTAAGGTTTTGCGGTGAAACTCGCCTTGGCACTGGAAGGACAGCGAAAAAAGACGAAATCGTGAATGCTCCAGCAATAATGACTATTACAAGCAAAACCTCGATTGTACGCATCATCGCCTAGCCCACCACCTGAAAACCACCCAAACTCCACAACTCAAGTTTAGCCTGATAGGCAACGTTTCCAACTATCACTTGGCGAATATCAGTGGCAACCCATTCCTTCCCAGAAGAATCCTCACCGAAAACAGCTGGGAAAGACAGTGCACTTAAGCCCCAAGGCATCAGGATTACACCAGAATCTTTTGGATTTGCACTCTTTCTGTAAGTAACAACTAAAATTCCTGGGTTGTATGTGGGTATTGTGATTTTCTCGTATGTATGTGGGTCATTGCCGTAGTTTAATAGTCCCACTCTTCCTGCACCTAGTGGCATTTCACGTAGCGTAAAATCTTCTGTTAACAAAACCAAGGTGGCATTATATGTAATTGCTGCCGGATTGTCTCCCCCATGAACATCCCAGCTATGTGCGAGCAAAACCTCTCCGCTTTGGTTTCCAAAATTGGAGATGAATGGAACTACATAATTTTCCTTGTATAACACGTGTTCATAGTAGCCAGTCCCGATTAATCCACAATGATGGACGTAAACAATCAATACATACGATTGCTTCGTTTCGTCAACTGTGGAAAAACTTAAAAGAGCTGAACCTTTTGCGTCTGTAGGTGCGCTTCCATAAAGTGTTGTAAAAGATGGATAATTTTGCTCGCCTCCAGTGGGCAAAACGGTAATTAAGCAATAACTTACAATTGCATTTGGAAGCGGGAATCCTGCTCCTTTAACATCCACGGATAAAGTTAAGGGATTAGACTGCATTTTTGAAATTGAGACTGTTACGATAGGAGTTATGGTCAATCGGAAACCATAAGTTCCATTTATCCCAAGCAAACGCGTTACAAAGGAATAGTTAATTGCCTCGCTTGAAGGAACAAATAAGAAATTGCCAAACCCCATTGTTATGTTACTGTAGTACTCCCCCGTTTTCGGATAATAAACGGGCATCCCAGATAAAGACCATAATCGCATAAGTGAAAATGGACTTAGCTTATACTGAGCAAATGTTGGAGATTGCCTAACTATTGGATCTTGTAAACCAAAACCGTGAGGCGTACAGTTGCTTGTTCCCCAGTTCTCTGGGATTCCTGGGCTTAGTAACATGTTGTCTAGTAGGTCGCTGCATTTTGTCGCTAAATACCTGTGGCGCTGATATAGAACCGCTGTTTGAATGGTTTGATTGAATAGGCTTATGAAGAGCAGTGTGGCGCTTAGGAAAACTATTGTGGCAACCAAGTGATCTATAGTTGAACCCGTCATGGCGCCATCATCTCCATCAACTCGTGAAGGAAAGCCTTATCAAGGCATCCGTCCCGCTTCCAATTTTTTCGGCTTTTATTCCAGCATTCAACGAATTACTTACAAAAGTGGAGTTTTGCCACTCAACATTTTGCCCCAAAATAACCAAAGTATGAACAGTTGTCCCAAGCGTCTGCAAAGTTAACGTTAACTCCAAAATTTTGCTAGAGTTTAAGATCGGATCCAACGCTGTTCTTAACGTCGCATTTCCAACGTATGGAAAACTGTCTATCAATGGTGGAACAGGCGACTTAAGGGTAACAGTCCCATTTAATATTTCCCCCTCATTTAAGGTGAAGTACAACTGCTGAATTGTGCTTCCCAAATGGCTTGCTGCATCCTGAAGCGCAAGAGTCCTACGATTATCCGTCCACATACTCATGATCCAGTTTGTCGTTAAGGGTAAGAGGAAAATCTGCAAAATCAAAACTGGAACCATGATGACATATTCTATTGCTATATGCGCCATACCACGATCACCCTAACCATGCAAACCTAAATATACACGAACCTCCGCGAGGTAAACCTCAACAACAGAAGAGTTGTCAGGCACATAAGAAGCAGGATTCCTTTCAAAGTTGAAGAACTCTGAAGTAAAACCTAAAGCAGCATTTGGAAATGTGACATTAACTCTAACCTCGTTAACATTTATTTCAGCCATTCTGTAAACATTTTGTCCAGTAATCGTTATGGACTGAGAGAGGCGTGGACTCTGTCCAGTTTTCAAAACGGGAAGATAAATTTTGACATAATTTGTTGTGTTTGAACCCATAGTCACGGTTGACTTTAATACGCGGATTATAGGTACAACGGTAATTCTTATGTAGTCCTCACCAGGAATTGTCAATTTTTCAATCACAAAAACACGAGCGACAGGCGATGATGATCCCTCTAAAAGAAAGGAGTAATTTTCTGATGGAAATATCAACTTAAAGTGATTATTGGAAATCGAATACTTGCTTATGGGCATATTAAAAATTATCATGCCTGTAGAAATGGCTGCCAAAGGCTTCCAATTTGAACCCACCTTCACCTCTATAGTGTAGTTGAGCGCCGCAGACTCAAATTTCACATAACCGTACCTGCTTGCATAACGAAGTGTTTGCGTCCGCCCAACTGTCCAAGCAACATCATCTATCTGAAGTCCAACAGTTTGCATGAACTGTTCCATGGCGTTAAACTCGTTTTCGGCAAGCCGCGCCTCAAGGAAGTTGTTTGCAAAAACAGTTGTTACGAGAAGCAAAACTACGATGACGCCTGTCAATATTACCGTTGAAATGGCTGGACTAACCGCTCTCTTGTCTCCTACCATTTTGGAATTGAGCGTGAATAGATTTTTCTCCATTTCTCCCCCTATCCAAACTTTATAAACATGGGCACGAGCTGCGCCGCCAAAGCAGCTATTACAACTAGAATCGCTGCATGCTTGAATCCAGCAGCAATAGATTCTTCGCTTATTTTACCTCCAACCAAACCTATCAAGTAGCTGTGGAAAATCGCAGAAGTGGTGAATAGAATTCTCATTTGGTTTAGGCTTGCCTCATCCGTCTTGTTGATTTCTGCCACGTTTATGGTTCCTTGCGTGAACCCTAGCATCATTGTTGTTGTTGCGACAAGCAGTATCGCGGAGAAGTAGGGCGTGAGTATGTATGGGCGTACAGCCATCTTCTTTTCCTTCTCAACTTCCTGTGTTAGATTGTTAAACCTAGTCAAAGATTCAATCATTGCAATGGTTCCGCCGCCCACGTCGATTGTTTCAACGAGCAAGTACATTACTATCTGAGTCATCCAGCTCCGCACACGCTTCACAAAATCCATGATAACCTTTCTAACGGGAACCCCCCATGAAAGTTCAGAACTTATCTTACGCAGTTCTTTGGTAAATTCTCCATAATCGCGTTTTGAAAGGCTCTCGATGCACTTTTCTGGGGATAAGCCAGTCTTTCTGACCTCTGTTAAGTCTCTCAAAAAGCTGTTGATGCCCTGTTCGATGCTGTTTCTTTTTTGCGATAATTTGCTGTGCACGATTGCGGCTGGTGCTGTTGCAATGAATAGGGCTATGGCCACGGCTGTCGGCAATTCTATAAATGATTGAATTGGGCTGAGGAATGAGATTTCCACGTATCCCATAAAGTTGGTTAATAGGAGGAATATTATGATGGCTATTACGCTGCAAACTCCGAAAACCTTGTAGGGGCGTGTTTCAACAACTGGCGTTTTGGGCTGCATGCTGTGCGCTAGGTATATGAAGACGAATGAAAGCATGGGCGTAAACAAATATGTGTATAGAATCATTCCAGAACCCATTGATATGCCAGTTGAGTACATGGATTCCACGCTGAACAATATGTAGAAGCACAGCGACATCAAAACCATGACGATTATGAAGGTTTCTAGGAGCATTCCAAGCCTTTCAGCTGCAGCCTTAACACGCATAGCCCTAGTCTTAAAAATGTCTTCAGCCTTCCTTTCCAAGAAGTGTCCAATGTCGCCGCCTATGATTACCGTGGACGCATAACCCGACAAGAAATCTTTGAAAACGTCAAGCGGGTTTTTCTTTGCTGCATTTTCTATCGCTGTCAGCGGGTCTATGCCAAAAATTTCCACGTCCTTCATTATTTCTTTTGCTTCGCTTCTCATGGCGGGCATAAGTTCAACTTCAGAAAGCCGTTTAAAACTCGTGTATGGGGCTATGCCGCCAGAAGCCATAACGCTGATGTAAGCGGCTGCGAAGGGCATTTCTCTTTCAAGGTTTGCCGCTCGGTCGCTTGCCTTTGACATGGGTATTAGGATGAATCCTATCATTATGTAGAATGGCATTGGGATTAAGAATATTACTGGCAGGAAACCGTAAAAGTAGAGTATTATGATGGAGACTATTGAAACTGGAATTGTGAGTACTGCCAAGAAGAACATCATTGAAACGTATGTTTCTGGGTAAATCTTTATTCTAGCCTTTTCCAAATAGTCCTTAAACTCAAAAACGTTCTTCAGAAAAGATGGCGCCATCCTCCCGAAAAGTCGGAAGGACCATGCCTCAAGGGTTCTTAGAAGTTGCAATTGCTTTCACCTCTTCTCCAGCAACAACCTTCTCATAGAATTGCTTTGGTCTCGCGTAGTACTCCGCAATAATCGCAGCAACATCCTTGTAACTTCTTATGTTGCGTTCCCTCATCCAGTGCAATACATCTTTGCGTCTATTTATTTCCTCGAGAATCTCCTTCTTTGTTAAGCCCGTTTTCTCCGAGATTGTGGAAAGCATTATGCTTTTGTCAAAAGCTGGTAAATGACTGTCTTTCACTGGATGCCATTTGAAAACGCACTTGTAATCGTTGTAGTCTGCAATCTCGTTAACATTCATAACGCGTCTGTACGCTTTCTTTTCAGCGCCTTTAATTAAGTGCACACGCTGAATTGACAAAACAATATTCATTAACGGTATGTAGGCTGGCGAAATGTCCATGGGCTTTTGCGTTAAACGCTTTATTGCCGAGTCAAGGTTCTCAGCGTGCATTGTGCACATGCCACCGTGTCCAGTAGCCAACGCCTGGAAAAGCACGTAAGCTTCTTGACCTCTAACCTCTCCGACTATGAGTATGTCTGGTCTGTGCCTCATTGACGTCTTAACGAGGTCGAAAAGTGTAACTTCGCCTACAGTGCTTCCTCCAAGTCCATAGCTTTGTCTGGCGATTAGTGAAACCCAGTTTTCATGTGGCAGGTTAAGCTCAGCAGTCTCTTCTATGGTGATTATTTTACTTCCAGGCTTAATCAAGCATGCCAAAGCGTTTAGCGCTGTTGTTTTTCCAGCAGCTGTTCCACCCAAAACCATTATTGAAGACCTATGTTCTAAGCATAGCCAGAAGTAGGCAGCCATCTCCTCCGAGAACGTGCCAAGGTTTATCAAGTCGATTATTGAGTATGGGTCTTCTCTGAACTTTCTAATTGTAAATGCTGTTCCGAATGGCGTAACTTCGCGTCGGTAACAAACTGCGAGCCTATGTTTTCCTGGTAGCGAGGCATCTACGACTGGGAAGGCTGAGCTTACATGTTTTCCAGCCATGTGGACTAATTTCACAACCATGTTGTCAAGTTCTTCATCATTCTCGAACTCAACATTCGTTTCTATGCTTTCGTAATTTCGATGCCAAACATATACTGGCTTGTTTACACCGTCGCATGAAATATCCTCAATGTTTGGGTCTCGCATGAACGGGTCTATCCTGCCGAAGCCAACAAGATCTCTTTCAGCATGGTACAAAATCTTGTACCACGAAACATCTGGCAGCCAACCCAAGCTTATGCGGTATTTGTCAACAATTTTTTTGGCTTCTTCTGCGAAGAACCTTCTCGGGTCGACAATTTCCTCTTTTGGCGACTCTATTTCGGCTAGGAGAATTTCCAGTATGCGGTTATAGACGCTTCTTTCAAGCGGGTCCAACTGCAACTCGTCTAGGATATACTTGTATTCTCCAGTTTTTGGGTTCTGCACAATTGCAGCATGCGCAAACGGCTCGTAAAGCGGATACTTTTCGACAACCTTAAACCCACGCGGAACAGGCTTTGGTGGAGGCGGTGGCACAACTACCTGCGCGCGCTTCTTGAACGCAAACTTAATTCGCACCTTCTTCAGCTTCGTTAAAGTCTGTTTAAGCTGTAATTTCGGCATCGACTTTTCTCCTATTCATTATTTGATATATATACGGTCTATTAAATATTACGTCTTGCTAAACATGACTGTCCTAACGTTCCTCTTCTCCCTCTTCAACCGAAACTTCAATAACCTTCAACTTAATCAGAACCACAACGATTACGGCGATAATCACTGGAATAATAATCCAAAGCAAAGTCATCCAAGACCATCCCTCAGCCTTTGCTGGAACAACCAAAATCGTTGTCTCACTGGACGCGCTTGCATACCCATCTTTACTGACGTTCGCGCGTATGCCCACTGTCAACTCAATCGTCGTTTGTGGTGCGTTATAAGTGAAGGTGCACTCACCGTCAGACCCTGTAATGTTTGTGGTTGGAACGAATGTGCCAGAGTATGTTTGCATTATAACGTTTGCGCCCTCAACTAACGAAGAATCTTCACCGCACCTAACAATAACCGTGACAAGTGTGCTTTTCTCCGATTCAACGGTCTGCGTTATTATCTCTATGTTAAACGTATGAGGATTAACAGTTATGATAGTTTGACTTTGTCCAGTGTTATACCCAGCCTTTGTAGCGTTTGCCACAATTGTAAAGTTTACTTGTTCACTGACTATTGGCGCTGTAAAATTGAGAGCCACTTCACCATTGATGTCTGTTATGTCATAGGTCTTAGAGAGGTTGCCGTTTGATGTTTCTAGTGCAACTTGTGCTCCTTCAACTGGACTCATGTCATATTCCATCACACGCACTGTTAGACCTAATTGTGCTCCAGAGAAAGTCTGCGGAGACTCTGGAATTATCTGGACAGCAAGTGTTCCAGGCTCTACTATTCCAGTTGCCCGCCAAACTTCCAGATACTCGTAATCTGAACCGTCAGCGTAGTTCAATCCGTTTGTGGATGCGGTTGCTACAATTCTAATGTAATCTTTTTCAGCGTTGCCTATAAATGGAGCCGTAAACGTTGTGTTGAAATAGCCCGTTTCGTCTGTTTGTCCAGTTGAAACATTAAATTCTCCTCCAACTAACGGGAACAATGTTACTGTTGCGTCTGCAACTGGGCTCGTCCCATTCGTCACGTAAACTGTTATGTTGACGTTTCCTTTTTCAAAAGTCCTCGTGTTACTTAGTTCAAGATTAACATGTAATGGTTGAAGTGCATCCCTTACGTAAATGGTCGCAGTTGCAGCAGAACTTACTGCCCCATAATCATCCACAACCAATAGGCTCACGCTATAATTGCCCGTAGAAACGTAATTGTGGGAGAAAACTGATAATGTTGTCCAACCGCTATTGCTACCGTCTCCAAAATCAATGTAATGTTGATAGACATATCCGTCGTCGTCATGTGAGTTTGTTGCATAGAACATTACAGCGGAGTTTGGCTGAACCCAAATTCTATCTGTCAGCAGATTCGCAGTGGGCGGCGTGTTGATTTGCTTTATGGGCTTTGTTAAGTATGGTATGAAATCTATGTCTGCGCCGTTTCCGCCAACTTTGTCGCCTTTCCCGAAGGGATTAAGCGATTCATGATTTGGTCCAGTTGGGTCTCCCCAATAGTTATGTTCTGCGTTAACGTTAGTAGGATATTCACCGCTTGTTTCGATGCTCATTCCAACTTCATTGCCGTATATGTCATTGTACTCTGCGATGTGGTTTCCGTTAGTGTATAATGCACCCACTTTGTTATACGATATGGAATTATTAGTTAGGTAGGTGCCTGTTGAAGTTGAAATGTAAAATCCCACATTGTTTGAGGATATGATGTTGTCAAAAATGTTTATGTTTGTGTGGCTTTCTGCTTCAATTAGTATGCCATTCTGGGTACTTGCTGAAATAATGCTTCGTGTTATGTTAACGTTTGAGATGCTTTCTCCAGTTAAGAGAATTCCATTAACATTTCCAAGCAGCGTCGTATCTACTATTGAGGTTTGTCCATCTCCAGCGATAAATATGCCATTTTCACCGCTGTTAGAAACGTAACCATTTTGAATGTTGGAAACGCTGTCTGTTATGTTTATCCCGTTTTTGGTGCAGAAATTAACAATAAAGTTTTGAATGTTTAAAATTCCATTTACCGCTACTATCCCATTTTCTGATAAAAGTATGGAAGAATTCTTAATTTCCACGTTGCCATTCTCCACTATTATAGCGTCTTTACCGTATGAAACAAAACAGTTTGTTAGCGTGGATTTTTCAGCACCGTTAAAAACTATGGAACCCCAATCTCCTACGCCTTTCTGTTCCTTGTTTGAGGTGAAAGTTATTGGCTTTTCAACTGTTCCAACGGCGCTTAACTTTCCAGAAACAAATAATGAAAATTCTCCACCAAACCTAACTTCAACACCTGGCTCAATTGTCAATGTTACGCCCGCGTAAACAGTGACGTTATTTGCAATTATGATGGGGCTGTCTAAAAGGGTCCAAAGCGTATCCCTTGTTATTGGGCCTTCCACGTAAGTGCCGTTCGCTCCGCAGTGTAAAATTAGAGAATTAACGTTAAGCATGCTAAAAATAATTGTTAGTAAGGTGGCTACTGTTCTAATCTTGTTTTTCATGTTAGATACATCCATCGCTTTCGAGTTCACAGTATCCTTCTGGGTTGTGTTAGTTTAAACGTTATGAATTCGGAATAAAACTTCAAAATTCATGCATCAAATTATGACAAAAAGTTAGTAAATAGGGAAGAAACATAACAAAAGGGCATTAGCAAACATGAACGGCGGAGGAAACTGTTTGAAAAATTTCGTGGCATTTGCACTAGAAAATTTCCCATTAGTAAGCCCAGGAGACAACATAGCTGAATTAATTTTCAAAACAGCGCATAAAAACGGCTTAAAAATCGATGACGGTGACATAATAGTTGTTGCGCAAAAAATTTTCTCAAAGGCAGAAAACCGTGTTGTCACACTTAAAAATGTTCTTCCGTCTGAAAGGGCTTTCAAAATTGCGAGGAAAACTGGCAAGAGCCCAAGATTCGTTGAACTCGTTTTAGGAGAAACCGAAAATTTGCTGAAAGCAACCCAAGAAATTCTACTTGTAAGGGACAAACGCGGACTAGTATGCATAAACGCTGGAATAGATAAATCAAACGTTGAAGGTATTGGCAAATTTGCACTTCTCCCAGAAAACCCGGATGCTTCCGCTGAGAAATGTCGCAGAGAAATTAGAAGATTGACTGGCAAAAATGTCGCCGTAATAATATGCGACACCTACAGCCGTCCTTTTAGACGTGGGCAAGTTAATTTTGCCATAGGCATTGCTGGAATAAAGCCATTTAAAGATTACAGGGGGAAGGAAGACCTTTTCGGTCAAACCTTAAAGGTAAAAAATGTTGCAGTTGTTGACGAAATTGCTGCGGCTGCAGAGCTTCTTATGGGTCAAGCTAAGGAGGCGAGGCCAGTCGTGATATTTAAGGGGCTTAAAGATTTTGTCGAGTTTTCTGAAAACTGTAGCATAAAAGAGCTTCAAATTTCAAGTGGGGAAGACTTGTTTAAAGGAGCGTTATGAATCAAAGACTTTGCATGAAAGGATTTGTGCGCTTTTCTTCCCCTATTGTCGTTGTAGGTCCATGTCCAGGGTAAACAACAAAGTTGTCTGGTAAAATTGCCAATTTTTTCAAAGACTCTTTCATTTCTTGTTCAGAGCCTTCAGGAAAGTCTGTCCTCCCAATCGAACCCATAAATAGCGTGTCTCCAGTAAAAATTTCTTTTTCTCCGAGAAGTGATATGCTTCCGTGGCTGTGTCCTGGAGTGTGCATAACCCGTAAAGTAACCTTTCCGAAATTCAGCAGATCTCTGTCGGATAGAAGTTTGTCGGCTGGTGGCGAAGATTTTTCAAAGCCTAAAAAGTTAGCTATTTTTCTGTCCATCTCACCTAGCATGTGGGCGTCGAGCCTATGAATGAGTATTGGCGCTTTAAATGTTTCCTTCACGATTCCGTTTCCGCATGTGTGGTCTGGGTGTCCATGCGTGTTCACGATTAGTTTCAAGTTTAGGTCGTTCGCTTTTATTGACCCTAAAACCTCTTCTGCTTCTGCGTTGCTTTCAAAACCTGGGTCGACAATTATTGCATCGTTTGTTTGTTCGCATATTACTATGTAGCAGTTTGTGTAGAATTTGCCAACAACGAACGCCTGCACCTTCATGGTTGTCAACAATCTGTTATCTTCTAGATAAGTATGCCCTTTTCGTTTTGCGCATTTCTATGTAGCACAAAATAGATAAGTTTCGCTTTGAATAATTATCTTGGAGATTGGAGAGTTGAGGCTTCAGGAAATTGAGAGGGCTTTAAGCCGCTTCAAAGCATGCCCAAAATGTGGTTCCCTTCAAGGATTCTGGCTGGGAGTGAAATTTGACAAAGCTTACGTTCAATGCAAGGGGTGTGGAGCAACATTTGAAATTTCAGAAGTTTATATGTTAAGCGAGAGTGACAGAGGGCAGAAAAGGTTCGATTTTTTGAAGAAATAGTTTTATTCGTGTTCTGAAGCTGAATAATGTTCAATTTTTGAAAGAAAATTCATAAACAATACGTCCCGCACACTCCAACGAGGAGGCCTCAGTGAAAAAGCCAAACTTGCAGCCGCTTGTTTCAGTCATAATACCCACGTATAACTCCCAAAACAACATACGGCAATGCATCATATCCATCAAAAGACAAACTTACAAAAAAATTGAAACATTAGTAGTTGACCGATACAGCAGTGACAACACGAGAAAGATAGCAGAAGAGCTTGAGGCAAAAGTTTTCCTGCTTGATGGGAAAGAAGTGAAGCGAGAAACTACGCTGCGAAAAAAGCTCAAGGCAGTTTTCTTCTGTTCATCGATTCGGATATGGTGTTACGCCCTAAAGTGGTTGAGGCTTGCGTGGAATCATGTCTACATAAAGGCACAGATGCTGTAATTATACCAGAAAAATATGTTGGTCACGGTTTATTTGGCGACTTAAGGAAAAGGGAGAAAATTTCCCTGTCTGCAAATAGTGAGCTGATGGAAATTCCGCGTTTCTTTAGAAGGAGCGTTTTTCTCGAGCTAGGCGGCTACGATGAGGGACTCGTATGCGGCGAGGATTTTGAGTTTTTTCAAAGGTTAAGGAAAAAAGGCTATTATGTTGATAGAATAAACCATGAGATAATCCATTTTGAAGGAAAGCTAACATTAAGTAAAATTTTTTTCAAAGCTTATCATTATGGCGAGACAATTCCTGAGCTCATAAAGAGAGAGCCAACGAAAACTATTAGAAGATATGCTGCCTTACGCCTAACATCTATCAAAAATACCAAATTATTTTACAAAAACTTTAGTTCAGCAGTAGGTTTTTACCTGATGAAAACTTTTGAATTCACCGCCTACTTTCTAGGAGTCTCCTTCAGTATGGCGAAGGCATTTTTCGGAAAATGCAAATTTGGAACATTTAAAAGCTTTTCAGCAAAAAACAGAACCCCATTTTTGAACATCTTAATAATTGTGGCAATTGCTACAATGATTTTCAGGAATTTCTTATTCACTGATGAATGGCCTGGAGGTGGCGATGTTCTCGGCTTTGTTTCAAGGGCCTACTTGTATGGTAAAGATTTTAGATGGATTTTGATGTGGCGTCCATACTCCTTCGGCTTTGTTGAAGGAATAAATTTCATGGACTTTTTTCTGATGCTCCTACATTATGTTCTCGGAAACCCTTCATGGACAGTTAAAGTCTTCATGTTCTTGTCATACGTGACTGCTGGCTTTTCCATGTACCTGTTTGCGTATCGCTACACGAAGGTTCATGTTGCGTCACTTGCAGCCTCATTGGTTTACATCCTAAATCAATGGCTGTTTTCGCAGTTAACAGAAGCCCACGTTGACATAATCTATAGTTACGCATTAGCACCGCTAATCTTTATGGCGTTGGACAAGGCGCTGCAAACTGGTAAGCCCAAAGATATTCTTGTACTCTCCTTAAGCCTAAGCCTTTTTCTAACAAGTTTCCATCCAGAATTCATAGTTATCTACGGTGTTTTTCTAGCGATATTCACGGTTTTCTTCACATTTTATCCAGTCAAAACAGAAACTGTGAAAACTCGTTTTTTACGTTTTCTTAAAGTTGCTTTCCCATCAGCATTGCTAGTCTTCTTGCTTTCAGCGTTTTTCCTAATTCCTTTCCTAACCAACGTCAGATCGCCATATTTTCATCCTTCCTATGAATACCCGTTAGAAGACGCTTATCTTTGCAGTTACCCAAACTTGTTTGACGCTTTCACTTTAAGAGCTGTTGAAAAATGGGGCTACAACAACATTTTAGATGTTTACACGCAGATGGGAATAACCGATTTTTCATTATACAATCTTCTATTCATCTTGTTCTTCATTTCCTATTGCACTCTTCTTGTGCGCAGAGACCGTTATACCATTTTCTTTGTATTTTCTATGCTGATTTCTATTTTTGTTGCGAAGGGGCCATACTCGCCTCTCGGGCAAGTTTTTATTTGGGCTTGGGTTAATGTTACGCACTTTGCGATTTTTAGGGCGGCAAACAGATGGGTTGTAATGGCTATTTTCTCTCATGCCTTCTTCACTTCACTTTTAACATCTTACCTAACAGATTACGTCAAAAGTAAGAAGTATGCCAAAATAACTGAGTTTCTGTTTAAGATGCGGTTAAAGGTTGGCAATTTTTCCAAAAACAAACTCGTCGTATTCTCTTTAGATTTCTTCAACACCCTTTTGAAGAAAGTGCATAAGCTTATCCATTTCATAAGCGTGATCCTTTTAATACTCATTTTTCTTGGCGGCTTTCTCGCGTGTTCCTTCTTTCTCCTTCATGGTTTACAAGTTTACACGCCGCCAAAGCAATATTTAGCTCCTTATGAGTGGCTTTCGCTTCAACAAGACGATTATAAAGTGGTTTCTGTTGGTAGAAGTTCATATGAATGGCTAGTCTCGCCAGATAAATATTCGGATTTCGCCTCAAGCGCTATGCAGACGACGCTTGGCTGGGGACATGACATAGGCTTTGACAGCGTATTTATACATGACAAGCCAGTTCTTCAAGATGGCGGCTGGAACTTTAGAGCGCGAAAGTTTGTTGACCATTTAAGATTTAGACTTGCAAGAGAGCATTTAACAGACAACCTTTTCAAGATTTTAGGGACTTTCGCCTACAAGTACATAGTAATACCGCCGTATGTGACTGATAAAACGCGTGAGTTCTTCCTAAATCAAGAAGGCTACAACGTCATTTACAACGATACAGCGTTGATCCTCCAAAATGAGTACGCAGTCCCAAGAGTTTTTGCGGTAACCAATTCGATGTTTGTTGTTGGTGGACTAGAATCCTTTGATGCACTCTGCAAAATTGATGGTTTTCGTCTAAACGAGACTGCACTGTTTTTCGCGTCCATACCCGGTGATAGTGACTCCTTTGGACTAGAATCAATAGATAATTTTCAAGCGGTGAGTTTTGTTAACTTGGACGTTTTGGATTTGGCGTTGCTTTCTTACGTTGGCGAGGAGAACTTTATCCTCGCTGGGGATTATGGAGTTTCAAGCATAAATCATACTGCTTATTGGATAAAGGGTTCTTCATGGCGAATTTTAGGTGCTCTAACCTTTAGCGGTGATACTCTGACGACTTCTGGGAAAAACAAAATTGATATTCCCTTTGAAGTAGGCGAGAGTGGGCGATACGATTTTTGGTTAAGAATTGGATTTGCAACTTGTCGTGGAAAACTAAACATATACGTTGACGGGGAACCAATCCGAGAAATCCGTGCAGAAGCTCAATTATGGTCTGAACTTTCATGGGTTAATGTGACGAGGCTTGAATTGGCTAAGGGAAGGCATTTAGTAACGCTGGAAAATGATGGAACGGGCTACAATGATATCGACGCAATAGCCTTCATTAAGCCCTCTGAACTCAAATCAAAGATAGAAGCGATAACCCAAACCTTACGGGATTTCTCTGGGCGCATCCTATGTTTTTATGAAGCAGAAAACCTTTTCCTAAACTCTTCAGGTGGCGGTTGGACTTGGGTTCTAAAGCCAAATGTTGGATATATGGTTCGTTCGGAATGTTATGGTTTGAATGTTGCCCCGTTTGCCTCTGTAAATGCGAGTTCAACAAGCTGGATAGGCGATTATCAGTTCGAAGCGAAATATGCGAACGATAATGATGTTCACACACGATGGGCTTCTGAAAAAGATCTGCTTCCGCAATGGCTAGAGCTAACGTGGGACACGCCACAGCAAATTCTTGGTGTTCGACTGCTTTTCGAAAATGCCTACGCAAAAAATTATTCGATACAAACATGGAATGGCGTGGAATGGGTAACCCAAATAGAGGTAACCGACAACACTGCACTTGAAAGAACCCACATTTTCGCAGAGCCTGTAGAAACAAGCAAGCTTCGAATTTTAGTCACAGAGTTTTCGATTCACGGTCTAGTGAGCATATGGGAAATCCAAACTTACTCACCTGGCGCAACCTCTTCCACAAATATAACAGTGCCACTCAGCGGAAACTATATGCTCGCTGCAAGAACTTCAAAAGGTCCAAACTATGGGAAACTGTATCTTGATTTAGATGGCAGAACCTACACAATACAACGCAATGAATCTATAGGTGCTGTTGAATGGTGTGAAATTGGGCCGTTCCATCTTGAAGAAGGAGAACACCAAATAAGCATCGGTGGGTCTGGACTTGTTGAACTTGACAGTCTTGTCATCTACGCGCTTAGAGATGGAGAAGAACGCTTGGCATTAAATGACTTGTTTTCCTCAAAAGGTAATGGAGTGTCCGTAAGTTATGAAAAGGTGAACTCATGCCTTTTTAAAGCGTATGTTAGCTCTGATGAAGCGTTTACGCTGATTTTTTCAGATACTTATGATTCATTATGGCGAGCTTTTGTTGACGGTGAAGTGGTTTCTCCGCACCTTGCTTATTCCGTTGTTAATAGTTATTTTATAAACAGGACGGGCCAATTTACCATAACAATATACTTTGTTGGTCAATTTTATGCTGATATGAGCTTAATCATCTCCATCTCCACTCTTATCTCGGTTTTCATTTTGGCATCTGCTTTTGCAATAACCACTTGTAAGCGTAGTTTCTTGAGGAGGCTTGCGTTTTGGAAGAGGACAAGTTAGAGAAATATTGGGATTATGCAGCTTTGGAGGCAAGAGATTTCGAGAAGTGGCGTCGCATTGAAAAGTGGAGAAAGGTTGCGAGAAATTGGCTTGCTGATTATGCTGATAAGAGGGCGTATGATTTTGTACTGGAGGTTTTGAATGAAGTTGTTGGACTGTATAAGTCTGCGAAGATTCTTGATGTTGGGTGTGGTCCTGGAAAATGGTCGATTTTTTTAGATAAGTTTGGTTCGATAACGGCTATTGATGTAAGTCCAGAAATGGTTTTGTTGGCGAAGGAGAACGCTAGAAAGCATGGCTTGCGCAATGTAGCTTTTTATGTGATGGATGTTTCAAAACTGAATTTTCCAGATGCTGTTTATGACTTTGTTAACTGTGTAACGGTGCTGCAGCATATACATGATGATGAGCGTTGGCGTATGGCTATTCGTGAAATAGTTAGAGTGACAAGAACTGGCGGTTACATGCTGCTTTTTGAAACTGCTCCAAACGTAGCCGTAATAAAACGCACAAGATACCTTAAAATAAGAACTATGCGGCAGTATGTTGACGAATTTAAAAGTGCTGGGGCGTCACTTGTTTATTGGCGTGCTGTTGACTTGTCCCTTCCCATAACGCTTCTTGGGTTAAGGGCTTATGCTGCGTCTTTCAACAAAAGGGTGTACTATTTCATTTCAAAGAACAGATGGGTTCCCGCTGGTCTTTTATCATTTTTGTCGTGGGCTGCCGCTTTGTTAGCTGGTCTTATAGATTATCGCTTGGCTGAGACGCCGTTGAGTTTTCTTTCTTTTGGTAGAATTCTCCTTTTCAGAAAGAACTGACAGTTTTTGTTCTAAGTCGGAAACTGAAGTCTCCTTAAAACTCTTTTCTTCGCCATTCCGAAAACCAAACGGACAAGTGGCTCTGAAAATGAAGTGCTACGTGGTTTTGCCATGCTTTAACGAAGAGCAAAACATTAAGCAACTCATTCACGAGATAGATGAAACTTTGAAGGCGCATGTTCAATATGAGGTTATAGCGGTTAATGATGGGAGCTATGATAGGACTGGAGAGATCTTAAAGGACCTTTCAACAGAGTATCCAATCAAGGTTCTGGTGCATGGCAAAAACATGGGTTTGGGTGCTGCCTTGAGAACTGGGCTTGTTGAAGCTGCAAATTTGGCGTGTGATGACGATTTTGTTGTTACTATGGATTCTGATAATACGCATAATCCTAAGCATGTTCTTGATATGTTGAACTCTGCTGTTGACGCTGACATAGTTGTTGGTTCACGTTATGTTGATGGTGGAAGGCAGTTGAATGTCCCCTTGCATAGGGTGATTTTGAGCAAGGGAATTAACTTTCTAGTGAGGAGCCTGTTTCGTTTGCATGTTAGGGATGCAACCAGCGGGTTTAGGTGTTTTAGGGCGCATTTGCTTAAGGTTTTGTGCCGTACTTTTAGAGATAAGATTATTGAATCTGAGGGTTTTGTTGCTTCCCTTGAACTTTTGCTGAAAGCGGTTCGTTTCAGTTGTGCTGTCAAAGAGGTTCCGATTCTTCTGGATTATGGGAAAAAGGGTGGCGCCAGTAAGATGCGACTTTTTTCAACTGTTTTTGGATATTTATCCCTGATTTTTAGGTTTAGGTTTTTGAATAATTCGAAACGTTTTGGCTAGTTTTGTTTTTTGTTTGAACAATTGCTTTGGTTTTTATTCTAAATCTGAGTCAGAGCCACTAAAAAATTTTTAATAAACGTTGGCACGCTCTCATACATTGACCCAAAAAGAGGAATGAAAATGGAAAGAAGAAAGAAAATACTATCAATTTTGCTAATCGCAACAATATCAGCAACAATCCTAACAACCTCACTCTTCATAAAAACAACGGAGGCAACAGACCCCTCAAGCTGGTACATGACAGTAAACGGCGTACTTAACACGGACTATTACTCGTTATACCCGTTCAAAGTTGACAAAAGCCTAAAGATAGGCTTTTCAAAGTTCGGCGAAATGATAGACAGCAGCACAAACGTGGGACTTGAATACCGCGACAGAGATGCATTCGCACCCGCAGCTGGCTCCGGCGTACCATCACAAATTGCAAAACACAAGTGGATGAGCGGCTGGCTAATCAACATAACATACATGTCCGTATCTGGCATAAGAAATGTTTGGGCTATGGCGCAGCACGCTG
>JBNAWC010000009.1:0-34260 GCA_049700035.1 Candidatus Bathyarchaeales archaeon | reverse complement strand
GTGGACATAATACGCATAAACCAACGACTAAAAGAAAACATGGACGCTGGAGCCCCAACACTCATAATTCAAGACCTTTCAGAACTACTGCAATATCACGTTACAACATACTTCAACAACGAGGCGTCGGGCATACCGCCAGCAAGACACCGCTCAGGAAGAGCCCTAAAAACACTCTCGCAAAGGTTGAAGGGCAAAGAGGGAAGGTTCAGAAGCAACCTTTCTGGAAAGCGTGTTGACTTCTCCGCGAGAACAGTAATATCGCCAGACCCGAACCTTGACATAAGCGAGGTTGGCGTACCACAAGAAGTTGCCATGCGCTTGTCCGTGCCAGAAAAAGTTACAGAATGGAACATTGAGGAAATGCGGAAACTTGTCATAAACGGACCAGAAAAGTATCCAGGCGCACTTTACATAATCAGACCAGATGGAAAACGTATAAGGCTTGAGTTTGTCACGGATAGAACAAAAATTGCTGAGGCTTTGGAGCCAGGCTATGTTGTTGAGAGACACCTTAAAAATGGAGATATAGCCATCTTTAACCGTCAACCATCACTGCACAGAATGTCCATTATGGCGCATTACGTTCGCGTTTTGCCATACAAAACCTTCCGTTTGCACCTCTGCGTTTGTCCACCATACAACGCGGACTTTGACGGAGACGAAATGAACCTACACATACCACAAAGCGAAGAAGCACGCACAGAAGCGCTTATGCTGATGCAAGTTCAAGACCAAATACTTTCACCGCGGTTTGGCGGTCCAATAATTGGGGCAATAAGAGACTTTATAACAGCATCCTACCTATTCACAAGAAAAAACAATTACTTAACGAAAAGCGAGGTTGGCAGATTACTTGCAGCAGCAGGTTATGATGGACCACTGCCAGAACCAAAAGTGAAGGAGCCACAGCCGCTTTGGACTGGCAAACAAATTTTCAGTCTTTTCCTACCAAAAGATTTCAATTATGTCTTGAAAGCGACAATTTGCCAAGGATGCGCCAAATGTCAAGAGGAAAATTGTCCACATGACGCTTATGTTGTTGTGAAAAATGGCGAGTTAATAAGCGGCGTGATAGATAGGCGTTCAATAGGCGCTGAACAATCCGAAAGCCTCCTCCACAGAATAATAAAGGATTATGGAACAAAAGCTGGAAGGGAATTCCTAAACAAGATAACAAGGCTTCTGAAACTCTTTATTTCAATGCGCGGCTTCACATACTCATACCAAGAGCTTGTTCTATCGCCAGAAGCTGAAAACAAAATAAAGGAAACAATGGAACGAGTGCAGAAGAAAGTTAAAGAACTAATAGAAAGCTATCGAAACGGCACATTACCTGCACTTCCAGGGCAGACGCTTGAAGAATCCTTTGAAATCTACGTTATGAACGAGTTAGCAAAGGCTAGAGATGAAGCTGGCAAAATAGCGGATAAAGACTTTACACTTGAAAATGCTGGCATAGTGATGACGCGAACAGGCGCAAGAGGCTCAAGCCTCAACATTGGACAAATGAGCGCATGTGTTGGGCAGCAGTCAGTGCGAGGCAAACGAATACTGCGAGGATACATAGGACGCGCCCTTCCACACTTCAAAGCTGGCGATCCAAGTCCAAGAGCTAGAGGTTTCGTATACTCCTCATACCAAACGGGACTTGACGCCATTGAATTCTTCTTCCACGCCATGGGCGGACGTGAAGGCCTAGTCGACACCGCTGTTAGGACGCAGCAAAGCGGTTACATGCAAAGACGACTAATCAACGCTCTAGAGCACATACGCCTAGAATATGATGGAACGGTTAGGAACTCTGCTGGAGACATAATCCAGTTCAAATATGGCGAGGATGGAGTTGACCCAGCAAAGAGCGACCATGGAAAAGCCGTTAACGTCAGCAGACTAGTCGACCAAATAAGAATAGCAACTGGCAAAGGCAAACCAGCAGAAGCCGAATACATCAAAAACAAAATTAAGGAAGTTGAAGACCAGCTTACGCCATTACTAGTAGACGAACTTAAACAAAGCTTGTCAAAGGCAAAAATAAGCAAAGAAGGCGTTGACAAAGCCGTAAAACTAACAGTTGAGCACTACAAACGCTCTCAAATGGAGCCAGGCGAAGCCGTAGGCATAATCGCCGCCCAATCAATAGGAGAGCCAGGCACACAGATGACGCTTAGGACTTTCCACTACGCTGGTGTTAGAGAACAAAACGTAACATTGGGATTGCCGAGGCTAATAGAAATTGTTGACGCGAGAAGGATTCCATCAACGCCCATAATGACGATATACCTAACCGAAAAACATAGAAAAAGCAGAGAAGCAGCTGTTAAAATCGCCAGAAACATAGTCCACACAACACTGGAGGACTTGGCACGAGCCATATACGAGGATACCGTCCACGGCGAAATAGTCGTGGAACTCAACAAGGTTATGATGGAAGACAGGGGCGTAACACTCGAAGAGCTTAAGGAGAAACTGCAAATCCAAAACTGCACAATAAAAGTTAAAGGCAACACCATCCGCGTGAAACCCAAAAAGGAGGAAAACCTCAAAAAACTACTGGACAAAATATCCGAGTTCTACATTAAGGGTATTCCAGGCATAAAGCGTGTCCTCGTCACCGAAGAAAAGGGAGAATGGCTTATAAGAACAGACGGCTCAAACCTGCCCAAAGTTCTTGAAACTTATGGAGTGGACACCTCGCGGACAACAACAAACAACATTCACGAAATAGCAAAAACCTTGGGTATAGAGGCAGCCAGAAACGCCCTAATAAGCGAGTCTAAAGGCGTTCTGGAAGAGCAAGGTTTGGACGTTGACGTCCGCCACGTAATGCTTGTCGCGGACATGATGACCTCCACGGGCGAGGTGCAGCAGATAGGAAGGCATGGCATAAGCGGAAAGAAATCAAGCGTTTTGGCTAGAGCCGCATTCGAAATAACAGTTCCAAACATCGTTGATGCTGCAGTTAAAGGCGAAAGCGACCCGTTGGAGGGTGTAACTGAAAACGTTATAGTGGGGCAGTCAATACCCATAGGCACTGGACTCGTCGAGTTATACATGTCAACGTTTGAGATGGGGAGGAAAAACGAGAAATGATAGACATAGACAAGGCGATAGCCACAGCAGTAAAAACTGGCAAAGTCTTCTTCGGCGCAAACACAGCCATACACAACGCCAAAACTGGAAGGGCTAAAATGATAATATTGGCTTCAAACTGTCCGAAAAATATACGCGAAGACATCGAATACTACTGTAAACTTTCAAATGTGCCATTAATAATCTATAAGGGTTCATCAACGGATTTGGCTGCGGTCTGTGGAAAACCTTATGTTATTTCAGCGTTAAGTATAAGAGAACCAGGTGACTCTGAAATACTTGAGTTGGCTGAAAAGGGCGAAAAAGAGGAAACTGCTGGAGGCGGCGAATGACAAGCGGAATAAAAATCACAAGCACGGAAATGCGTTACATTGCACTTTTTGAAAGCATAACAGGCGCAAGCGTCAAAGACTGCATAGTCGACGAGGAACAGGGACGCGTAATCTTCGTTGTAAATGAGGGACAAATAGGCGTAGCCATCGGAAAAGGCGGGAGAAACATCCGCACATTGGAGTCCATGACTGGAAAGAAACACGAAATCATCGAGTACTCCGAAGATCCAGTGCAATTCATAAAAAACGCTTTAAAACCAGCCACAGTAAAGGAAGTGCGGCTCACAGAAAGAACCGACGGAAAGAAGATAGCCGTTGTTACCGTCAACCCACGCGATAAAGGCGTAGCCATCGGAAAGAACGGTAGAAACGCTGAAAGACTGCGCTTCTTGGCTAAAAGGTATTTTGACATACAAAACGTGAGCATAACCTAAATGCTCGGGAGAAGTCAAAATGAAAAAGCGGACATTTCTGGCTTTATTTTCGGCTTTTCTACTTTTCGCACTGGTTGGTATTGCAAGGGCTGAAGACGATTTCATATTCACTCATTTTCTGGAAACTCCACTCCTAATTTTAACAGTCATAATAATAATTGACATTATAGCCTTCATCTACCACAAAATAAGGAAATAAACGTCTGCATTTTACTTTGACAAGAGCATCTCTATAAGCGCTTTTTGGTCCACTTCAGCGCGTGTTCTCCAGTCCAGATAAAGCTGTTCGCTTTCGTCTTGCGTTAGATAGCCATACCTAATGTAGCGGTCAATGTTAATGTCGACTTTCCATCCTGGAAGCTTTTCGCGTAAGAGTTCTTCAACCTCTTTTCTCGGGGCTTTTCCTTTCTTTGATATTATGTAGGCTATGGCTATTGCTAAACCTGCCAGGTCGTCTATTCTCCATCCAATCATTTTTGCTTCTTTTGGCGTTAGTTCGCCTCGCAGTGTTATGTAGAACCGCGCTTTATCTAAATCTTCCAATGTTGGATTTTCCTTCGGCTTTTCCTCTTCAAAAACCGTCTTAACTTGTAAATCTAAAACCTTCAAATAATCATCCAGAAGCTTTAGGACTTTCGGGTAGTCTGCTCCTAGGGCTTTGCGGAGTTCCCATCCTTTTACGCCTGGTTTTTTGTGTCTTCTGTAGAATAGCATGTGGGCTGCCCTTTTCATTTTGCTTGCGTAGTAGGCTTTGCGTTTGCTCATTCTAGGCGTTCTCCTTTGTGTTTGAGCCACTCTTCTGGCGAGATTGCTATGGGCACGGAAACGAGTTGTTTCTTTCCGAGTTTGGCTGGGGGCTTTTCGTAGGGTTTTATGAAGATTTCATCTTCTAGTGGGTGGATTTCCAATGTTGCATAGCCGTATGTGATTAGGAAACTTGTCATGAAAGCTCTATGGACTGTTTGTTCGTATGTTTCTGCCATGATAAAATCCCAGTAATTCACCTTTCCATCCTTGCCTCTTTCGGCGGTTTTGTCCTTAAGTTCGCGCCAAAAGTTTTCCAGTTCCTCGGAGAAAGCCTTGTCCAGTAAGATTCTCTGTTCTACAAGTTCTTTGCGTGTTGCCTTGCCCGCCTCGATTTCTGGCGGTAGTAGTTCTTTCCATCTTTCTTTTAGTGGTAGTAGGCTTTCCCAGTAGCGTATTGCCTCTGCTAGACTGTTGAGCGAGATTTGCTCCAATTCGACTGTTGGGTGCCAAGCGTGAAGGAAGCTTTCAACGATTTCCTCTTTTCCTATTCGCCTTATCTTCTCCTCTAGCAAGAATGGGTCCGTGTAAAGCGATGTTGAGCGGTGTTTAACCCATTCACTTTGCAGTTTTATAACCGAGGCTATGTGATGGATTGTTTCAGCATCGAGGCACAAATCCTCTGGAATTTCCCACTCTGGAAAATACTCCTTAATTGTCGCAATAACATCGTCCACGTCAATCAAGAACGGGTCTAGAGAGCGCTCCTCAACGGACTTGCACATTTCGATTATCCGCTGAAGCTTCTCCCTACCAGCTTTTATTCGCTCTTTTTTAGACTGCATTAGGTAACCTCGCGTATTATCGACTTACCCTCAACATTCTGCACAGTAATAATGTTAACATCTTCTTTTGCGAATGTAACTTGGCTTGGCGTGATAACAATGTATTGGGCGTTTGCATCCTTAACCATCGATATTAGCATTTTAGCAATTAACTCGCGGTTTTTCGGGTCCATGTGAATGTCGTACTCGTCAACCGCCCTAAACGGCGAGCGGACATGCTGTTGCAGCGCCAAGAGGAAGCTCATTGTGGCTGTTGTTCTTTCGCCGCCGCTTTGTGTGTAGGCGTCTAATGGAACTGGTTTTCCACCCTTAAAGCCCACTAGAATTTCTAGTCCAGCAGCCTCAATGTCGTGTCCGTTGACAAGTCTGATTTCGCCTACGGCTTGGGATTGGCTTAGGATTTTTTGGTATTCCAAGCTTACGCGGTCAAGGAGGCTTTGGATGACTGTTCGCCACGCTTGCATTCTCGTTTTAACTTCTTCTCGGGCTTTTTCCCTGTTTTCTGCAACCAGCCTAGCCTTTTCCTTTAGCTCCAAATACAGTTTGGAGTAGGACTCGTACATGCGTTCTATGTCCTCGGAAACGTTTGAAAGCGCAGCTAAATGCCCGTCCGTAACTCTTAACTCATCCAAGATTTCGCCTACACTTTTGACAACTGCAATTCTTGGTCCAGTTTGCTCTGCGCGGCTTATGGCTTCGTTTAACTGTGTCCGTGCACTTTTCAGTTGTTGCTCGATTTCTTCCAAGTCATTTTTTACGTTTTCACGGCGGAACTGGAGCAAAGCCAGCTTAACGCGGTTTTCTAAAACTTGGCTGCCTACTTTCTCAATGTTTTCGTCTAGGCTTTTAATTTTCAACTGGTTTTCATCTATCTTGCCCTTCAACTTTGAGAGGTTTTGGCTGAAGCTTTGTATAAGCTCCTTAAGATTTTCAGTTCTTAAAAGTTTAAACTGCGCATTGCTCTCTTGTGCGGTTGGGTTTAAGCCTTCTTTAGAAAACCTTTCAAACGTTGATGTTTCCTTTAAGAGTTGTTCGTAAATGGCGATTGTGGTTTCACTTCCAGCTTTTTCGCGTTCAAGGTTTAGGCGCTCCTCAAACAATGTTTTCCATTCGCTTCTCAGCCTTTCCAGTTCACTTTGATGCGTGTTTAGGCGTTCTTCCACATCGCTTGTTTCTCTTTCGATTTGGCTTAGAGTTTCTAGCCACCTTCTTTTTTCGGCTTCCAAACCGCTTATTGCCTCTTCTTTTCTGGCAACTTCTGCCCACGCCAGCTCTCTTTCCAAAAACCGCCTCTTCGTCATTAGCTGCTTTTTCTCTTGATAACGCTCATACTGTTCTCGCCAATAATTAAGCGTCTGCTCAGCGGACTCCAAAAGCTTGCTTATAGATTCTTCTTGGCTTAGAATTCGCGTCAACTTTTTCTGTGCTTCCAAGACATTAGCGCGGAAAGGCTCGAGCCCAACGGCTGCCTCCACCATGCGCAGCTTTTCCTGCTGCGAGAGCACTGTGAACTGTTCAACCATGTTTTGGTGCATAATTATAAGCATGTTGTTCGGGTCGACGCCGAGCTTTGAAAGGAACCTATCAACCTCCGCTTTTGTAACCGCTCTATTCTCTAACTCAAACCAGTACTGCCCATCTCTACGCAAAACACGCGTAAGAAAAATCTGGTCCTTGTTAAATTTTGGAACTGGACGCCTTCCGCCTTTCTTTGCATTATCCAATATTAGTGTGACGCGGGCTTGGTCTTTTCCCCAACGAATCAAGTCGCTCAATTTTCTAGAACGTTCAGTGTAAGACTGTCCCAAGGCTACGGAAATAGCCAGCAAAAGCGAGGATTTACCAGAACCGTTTGGACCGCAAATCACGTTTACGCCTGGTTTAAGGGGTACCCTAGCGTACTCGTAGCTCATGAAGTTTTCAAGGATTACCTCGCTGATGAGCATCTGCCCTACTTTTCCTCGTTGCTTCCTTACTGCAGTATAAAATAGAGGATAAAAACTCTTATTAAAACAATTAGGCAAGAAGAGGCTGGGGCTAACCAGCTTTTTAACATAATTTTGGACTCATACCTTGCATATATTTAAACGCAAAACTTTATTCTTCAAGCCCATAAAATACTTGTTGGCGATGTCGAGATGGTTGTTGCTGGTAAAGTGTTTAGGCTTGCGGAGCCACTTTCGTTGGCTGAGGTTGCTTCTAGGCTTAAGGATTACCGCGTTGAAGAACCTTATGAGGAGGGCGACTACAAGTTTACGCTTGTTAGTGAGGTTGTTGGGCTTCTCTCAAAAGAAGGTGGGCTTCGAGGCATTTACTCGCATGACTATGTCATTCACGTTTTTCATAGGGGCAAGATGGCGCTTTTGCCGCGCACTGTTGAAGCCCTCTTCAGCTTCGCAGAACATGGCGGAGCCACATTTTTGACTGTTGTTGAGAAGAAGCGTCTAGCCAATTTTATAGCAAACAAGCTCAGCGAAATCCTTTTCGAAAAGGTTGGCGGAATAGTTGAGGCGCGAATCCCACCAGAAACTTTAAGGGATTTTCACTTGAAGAATCCTGAAGACACGAAGATAACGTTTTTCGATAATGTTGACATCCCAAACGTGAATAAGCTTTCGCTTTATGGACCAGACCTAATCAACACTTCGCTTTTCGAAGACTACTGCAAGCACGGCGACCTTTGGTATGTCGTTGCAAGGGCTAGGGAATACGGCTACGTGGTTGGCATAACCCGCGACGCGTCAGTCACAATATTCAACCTAACAGATAAAGAACGCTATCTAGAATACGTGCAGAAGGAGGTTTACCCACTAATAACCAAATAAGAAAAGAGAAACCTTTTACGTTAGACTAACGTTTCATAACAAAGTGGAGGACCAACATTGTCCTTTTTAAAGAAAAAGCTAACCCCGCCAAAAGCGTCAATTTCTCTGGAACTTGCAAAATGGCGTTTCAGTCCAGGCGAAACCCTTGAAGGCAAACTCGTAGTCAATTCAGAAGAAGATTTTGACGCTGACGGCATACGGTGCGAAATAGAATGCGTCGAAGAAATTAAGAGCAGAGTAAACGAATACGATTCGGCAAGTAAACGCATGGTTACAAGTGAAGTTTGGAACAGGGTTACGCATTTTGCTGAAAAGCCAACAGTTTGCGGTTCCATCCACATCGCAAGCGGTTCAACACAAACCTTCCCAATAAGCATCAAGCTTCCAACAAGCGCGTGGCTAACCTACAAGGGAGGCGACCGCAAGCTTACATGGAGCATTAAAGGCGTAATAGCCGTTAAAGGCAGACCAGACACGACAAGCAAAACCATAGAAATCGAAGTCGGCGAACCACAACAAATTCAACCGCCACCACCACCGCCAATGCCCGCTCCAGCCCCACAAGTTGTAGCCACGCCAACCATGAGTCAGATGCCAGCGGCTGCGACTACGCCTATGCCACAACCTCCGTCAAGCTTGCCTTTACCAACAAACTGCAGCAGATGTGGCGCTCCGTTAAGTGTGTCGCATGAGGATTTGGTTGTAACTTGCCGTTATTGCGGTTTCACCATGACTGTGGCAACAAGGGAAGAGGTAAAACGGCACAGTATGCTGGAGAATCGCTTGTTCTCCCAGCAAGCCGTCGAAGCCGCAAAGAAATATATGGATAAAGGAGTTTTCAGAGTTGGCGTTTCAAAAGAAGCCGTGATAACAGATGTGAAGCTGCGTTATGTGCCATTCTGGGTTTGCCAAGTAACCACAAACACCTATTTCAGAGGAGTAACTGGAACTGGAATTATGGGAGAAATCCACCAAGCACAAGAGGCTGTCACGGATAAACGTTCAAGTGGACTAGCAAAGTTTGGAAAACTTGTTCTTGCTGGAGTAAAAGCCTATGCTGAAACCCAGCAGAAGGACAGGCGACCACAAACAGTCGCGTATTCTTTTTCGAACACTTATATTTGGCCTACTTTGGCTAGGCGGACAATGATAAGCGAAATAAACTATTATGACGTGCCAGCCGCGAGGAAAATTCCCTTCGACGTTGGAAAGATACCGCAAGACGCGGAATTCCTAAACATAGAACTAAACGAGGAAGAAGCCAAAGCCAAAATCAGAGCTGAGGTTGATGCGAAAGAGCGGTTGATTGCCTGTGGAAAAGTGGACATGCTTGAGACGTGTAATACAAATGTTGTTATGGGCGAGATGGAGTTAGTTCACGCTCCAGTTTGGTTTGTCCATTACACTTTGGGTGGCGAAAACTACGTTGTAGCCATCGATGGTTGCGAGGGGAAAGTTTTAGGTGGGGGAAGGCCACTATTTAAAATCAAATAGGAATGGTGAAGCTGAAAATGTCGGAAAGAGACACAATAGAAAAGGTTAAGGATAGACAAGGAATACTCGCGAAAATCCAAAATGTTTTCGGTTTGGGCTACGCAACAAAAGAGGACATGAGGGAACTGGACAAGAAACTACGGAATTCCTACTACGCAGATTTTAGGAGTTTGCGCCACAGATGGGAAGAAATATACTTGGCGGCTTTAAACGCTGGAAAAGCCACAGACGACTTCAAAAAGGTTATACAGATAATGGACCGTGTTGCAGAGAAAGTCAACCGCGCTGATTACGGTTATGCTGGGCTTATGGACCGCAAAGGGCATATAAGAGAAACGGAACTAGCCCGCGTCTTCAATTATGATAAAGCGGTAAGCGAAGAACTTCAGAAAATAATCGAAGCCATAAACGACTTGTACAAGGACAGCCAGGCGGAAAACTGGTCTGAAGCTGCCTCTAAAGCGAGGAACATTAAATCCTTAATACTTGGTTTTGAGTCTAAATGGGATGAAAGAGAAAAACAGTTTAGACCAATGGAGGTGTAAGCCAGAATGCCAGTTATTGAAAGGGTTTCATGGGATTATGCTGGACCAGAAGACATAGCCTGCAGATTTCCAAAGCTCACTTTGAAATATGGAAGCCAGGTCATAGTTAAAGAGAACCAGTGGGCAGTTTTCTTCCGCGACGGAAAAGCCTACGACGTTTTCGGTCCTGGAAGACACACAATAACAAGTAATAATATTCCGCTTTTGACTGGCGCCCTGAAGGCGCTTCGAATTATAGGCGACATATTCGACTGTGAAGTTATTTTTGTAAGTAACAGCCAATTTAGGGCAAACTTCGGCGGAACAGCCTACTCCGCGCCGAGCGGAGACATAAGGTATCAGGCGGAGCTTGGATTTTACGGTTACATGCTCTATAAGGTTGAAGACCCGAAGCTTTTTGTGACGGAGTTCTTTGGAAATAGGAACGCAAGTACTTCGAGGGATGTTGAAAACTACATTAGGGGCTTCATAAATGAGCGCATAATAAACGAGTTTGCAAACTACGACATTTTCACTCTTGTGCGGAATGTTGACGCAACCACGGATAAGGTTACGCTTAAAATAAGCAACGAAGCCGCAAGAGTAGGCTTAAAAGTAATAGACTGCGTCTTCGAAGGCGTAAAGATTCCAGAAGAAGCCAGACGATTCGCGTCTGGGATGGGCGCCCAAGCAATGATGATGCAGTACATGAAGGAAACCGCCACAGAACTCAAAGGAAGCGAAGGCGGAGGTGCAGCCGCAGCAGGCTTAGGCGCGGGAATGGGCTTAACAATGCCTTACATCATGGCGCAGCAAATGCAACAAACGCAAGCGCAGCAGTTGGTTATTTGTCCAAGCTGCGGTGCGAAAAATCCCGTTGGAACAAAATTCTGCGGAAACTGCGGTGCAAGCTTGGCTCCGCAAGAGAAGGTTATTTGTCCAAAGTGCAAGGCTGAGAACCCGGCTGGAATGAAGTTCTGCGGCAACTGCGGTTCGCCATTAACTCAGCCAGCTAGCGCTGAAGTTACATGTCCGAAGTGTGGCGCGAAGAATCCTGCTGGAACAAAGTTCTGTGGAAACTGCGGCGAAAAACTAGCCTAAAGCCCTTTTTTAGCCCTTCTTTTTCTTGTTTTAACGCTTTCTTTTAGTGGAGAGCCACATTTTCCACAAAACTTCATGTGTGGCGGCATCGGCGTTCCACACGATGGACAATTAATTGGTGTTGGCGGATACAATGCTTTTCCACAGTGTCCACAAAACTTGTTTTCAATTGGGTTTTTGCCGCCGCATTTCAAGCAAACCACGACTTGCTTCACGATTCTTTGTTGCGGTTGCATGATTTGAAACATGGACTGCGAAATCATTAGCCCCATAGCTAAGCCTAAACCAGCAGAAAATGCTTCGCCAACACCATGGGTTGTCATGTTTTTCAAGTTAATTATGTGCTTTTGTTTGAGAAAAATCTTGCTGGTGATGTTAATCTTATTTGCATGTAAGCGGTTAAACTAGAATGGCGGTGTGTATGGGCGCGGTTAAGGGTTTATGGAATATTGTGCTTAGTGGTTATCCAAAGTCTGGCAAAACCATGCTTGCAAACCGTTTGGTCGCGGAAAACAAGAAGTTTGCGCGGATAGGCGTAGACGAATTAAGAACAATGCTTTTTAACGAAGCACCTCCCTGCAGAGACGAGTTCCTCGTTTATTCAATAATTGCCCAACTACGCGATTACCTGCTAAAGAAGGGATACAGTGTCGTAATAGACTCAACAGCACCAGATAACGTTACACGCGCCTTTTTGCTAATGACCCATGTCAAAAATGTAAACCGATTGGTTATCCTATTCAACGTTGAAAGAGAAGTAATAATTGAGAGAAACATAGCGCTTTTTGGAGATGCAACACCAGTCGCCGCTTGGGATGAAAGGTGGGAAACCCCGCCAGTGGGCGTTCCAATTTTCAAGTTTAAGAGCAATAATATGGAGGAGTTTGAGGCTTACTACACGAGGCTGGCGGAGCTTCTAGAAAGCGAAACGCACCCATTCAAGCCAGAATTTCAGCGAGCCTTAGAATCAAAAAGGAGAATAAGCATGTTTAGAAAGCTCTTGAGAAAACGCTTTTAGCCCCTTAAACTTAAAATTCTATTCCCCTTCTGGCTTGGCAACCCTTGTTATACGGATGTTTAACTTCCTTCATTTCCGTAACCAAGTCCGCAACCTCTATTATCTCGTTTGGAGCGTATCTCCCAGTTAAAACCAGTTCCACGTGTTTCGGCTTATTTTTTATTAACTCTAAAACTCTCTCAAGGCTTATCAGCTTCAATTTTAACGCAACATTTATCTCGTCTAAAATTACAATATCATATTCGCCGCTTTTCACGACGCTTTCAGCGAGTGACAGCGCTTCTTCTGCGCTTTTGATATCCTCTGATGAAGGCTTGTCCACTATGAACTTGCCCCTCCCAAAAGCCTTCAACGTGAGGTTTGGCAATTTATCAACAATGTAGAGTTCGCCGTAATCAAATCCGCCCTTAATGAACTGTATCACGTAAACTTTTAAGCCCCTTCCTATGGCTCTTAGGGCTAAACCAAAAGCGGCTGTGGTTTTGCCCTTCCCATTCCCAGTGTAAACTTGAACAAGTCCTCTGTCTATTCTGTTCATTTACGGTTTACGCCTTCCCAAACTTTTCTCTGAGAAATTTTTCAGCGGCTGATGCGGGGTCTATTTCCTTCTTAACAATTTTTTCGAGAAGTTCCCCAAATTTTCCTTCCTTCTTCAACTCTTCAATTATTGAATGTGCAACCTTGTCTTTAATAGCCTCTACAAGTTCAATTTCAGCCTTCAACAAGGCTTTTTCACGCTGCTTCTCCCTTTCCAAAAATTTTCTATGCTCCTCAATCTTTTCAATTAATTGCGGAACGCCTTCACCCGTAAGCGCAACAGTCTTAACTATTGGAATTTTCCACGCCTTTTCCTTGTTGTTTAACTGCAGCATCGCTTGAATGTCGATGACCGCCTTGTCAGCATTTTCACGGTCAGCCTTGTTTACAACGAATATGTCGGCGATTTCCATCAAACCAGCCTTTATCGCCTGTATCTCGTCTCCAAGTCCAGGCGCGTGTATAACGACTATTGTTTGCGCTACTTTCACAATTTCAACTTCAGACTGTCCAGCGCCAACAGTTTCTACAATAATCACGTCTTTTCCAGCAGCGTCCAAAACCTTCACAGCATCGCTTGTTGCTTTCGCGATTCCGCCAGAGTAGTTGCGCGTAGCCATGCTTCTAATGAAGACTTCTGGGTCTGTGCTTAACTCTTGCATCCTAATTCTATCGCCTAAAAATGCTCCACCAGTGAACGGGCTTGTTGGGTCTACTGCAACAACGCCAACCTTTCTGCTCATCCGCCTATACTCGCGCACAATTTTCCCTATCAAAGTGCTTTTGCCAGAGCCACCTGGACCAGTTAAACCTATCACATGGGCTTTTCCAGTGTGCGGGTAAATCGACGCGATTATTTCTTTTGCTTCTGGCTCGTTGTTTTCGATTATTGTTATTGCCTTTGCTATGCTTCTACTGTCTCCAGATAGGACGCCCTTGACTATATCTTCCGTTTTTGTCAATTGCTACACATCTTTATGCTCTTTTTGAACAGTAATCCAAAATGCACTGAATTATCTTTTCCGTTGGGGTTCCAGGCCCAAAAACCTCCTTAATCCCTATCTTTTTCAGTTCTGGCACATCCTCTTCTGGAATTATTCCGCCAGCGAAAACCAAGACGTCTGTTAAGCCCTTCTCCTTTAGCAGCTGCATTATCCTTGGAAACAATGCCTTATGTGCTCCAGAAAGTATGCTTAAGCCTATTACGTCAACGTCCTCTTGCAGCGCTGCTTCAACTATTTGTTCTGGAGTCTGCCTTAAACCAGTGTATATGACTTCCATTCCAGCGTCTCTTAAGGCTCTTGCCACAACTTTGGCTCCTCTGTCGTGGCTGTCCAAACCAGGCTTCGCAATTAAGACTCTAATTTTCTTCTGCATTGATTTTTCGCCCCTTCCATTTTAGATTAGTATTAATTCCTTGTATTCTCCGTAAACTTTACGCAACACATCCATTATTTCGCCTAGTGTGGCGTAGGCTTTCACCGCCTCAATTATTGTTGGCATGAGGTTTTCATCCTTCTGTGCTGCGTAGTGAAGTTTCTCAAGGACTTCCTTAACTTTTCTGTTATCCCTTTCCCTTTTTAGCTTTTGCAGCCTCGCAACCTGCTCTTCCTCAACCTTCGGGTCCACCCTCAAGAGCTCTATTGGGCATTCCTCTTCAATGGTGTACTCGTTTAAGCCCACTATTATGCGCTTCTTCTCCTCTATTTCGCGTTGATACCTATACGCACTGTCCGCGATTTCCCGTTGGAAGAAACCCTTCTCTATTGCAGGTATGACGCCGCCCATGTCATCTATTTTTTGAATGTACTCCATGGCTTTCTCCTCCATTTCATTTGTTAGAGCCTCAACGTAATAGGAGCCTGCAAGCGGGTCAACAGTGTTTGCAACTCCGCTTTCGTAGGCTATTATCTGCTGTGTTCTTAGGGCAACTCTCACGGATTCTTCTGTTGGTAAGCATAGGGCTTCGTCAAAGGAGTTCGTGTGCAGTGATTGTGTTCCGCCAAGAACTGCGGCAAGCGCCTGAATTGTTGTACGTATAATGTTGTTTAGCGGCTGTTGGGCTGTTAGTGTGCAGCCCGAAGTTTGCACGTGCATGCGCATCCACATTGACCTCGGGTTTTTGGCGTGGAAGCGCTCCTTCATTATCCTAGCCCACAGCCTCCGTGCTGCGCGGAACTTGGCTATTTCTTCGAAGAAGTCGTTGTGTGACGCGAAGAAGAAGGATAACCTCGGAGCGAAGTCGTCGACTTTTAAGCCTCTTTTTAATGTGGATTCGACGTAGGCTATTCCGTCATAAAGTGTGAACGCCAGTTCCTGAAGTGCTGTTGCTCCTGCCTCGCGTATGTGGTAGCCGCTTATGCTTATTGGGTTCCATTTTGGCAAGCGTCTGGCGCAGTATTCGATGATGTCTGTTGAAAGTTTAAGCGAAGGTTCTGGTGGGAAAATGCACAGTTTTTGGGCGAAAAACTCTTTCAGGTTGTCGTTTTGGGTTGTTCCGCCAAGCTTTTCTCTCGGAACTCCTTGTTTGTCGCCTACGGCAACGTACATGGCGAGCAGAACAGTTGCTGGACCATTTATGGTCATTGAAGTTGTAACCTTGTCTAATGGTATGCCGTCGAATAGGACTTCCATGTCATGCAGTGATGATATGGCTACGCCGCAGACGCCTACTTCGCCCCTAGCCATTGGATGGTCAGAATCATAACCCATAATTGTTGGATAGTCGAAAGCCGTGCTTAAGCCAGTTTCGCCTTCGCTTAATAGGTATTTGAAGCGTTTGTTTGTGTCTGCGGCTGTGCCGTAACCAGCGAACATGCGCATGGTCCACAGGCGCCCGCGATACATTGTTGCGTGTACGCCTCTCGTGAATGGGTATTCGCCTGGAAAGCCGATGTCGCGCATATAATCCATTTCCTTAACGTCTTCTGGCGTGTAGAGACGCTTTATCTCGATGCCAGAGTGATTGCGAAATTCTTTCTGTCTTTCTGGACACTGCTTAATCCAGTTCGGCAGAGTAGTTCTTTCCCAACGTTCCCTTTCTTTGGCTATTTCCTCAATTTTCCGCTTATCAAACATGTCGCATTAACCCTCTTAGCGTAGGCTAGTTTTGAACTAAATATTGGCGTCAAACCTAAAAAGTTATTTCTTAAACAAGCCACGAAACAATCATAGAATTTTTGAACGTGAATTAATTTAGAGGATGTTGATTTTTCAATGAAGGCTGTTCATAGTGGCGAAAGTTTTGAAGGGCTAGATAGTTTTCGCGTGATGTAGATTGTTTTAAATAATAGTTGAACAGAAAAATAATTGAGTGATTTATGTGGTTGAAGCGGATTCTAGCTTTTTGAAATTGTTAAACATTTTGGCTTTCGCTGTTATGGTTATTGTGAATGGATTGGCTGGCAGCACCACAATCATCGGTGGCAAAAACACTGCTCAAATTTCTGATGCAAACCCCACTTTAATAACTCCAGCGGGCTACGTTTTCTCCATATGGGGAATCATCTACATATTACTCGGAATCTTTGTATTCTATCAAGCGTCTCCAAAACAAAAAGTAAAAGAGTTTAGGGAAAAGGTTGGCTATTTGTTTATAGCAAGCAGCGTGTTAAACATTGTTTGGATTTTTCTATGGCAGTTTGAATACCTAATTTTCTCTGTTGTCGTTATCTTTCTGCTCCTAGCCACTTTAATAGCAATTTATCTCCGCCTAGGCATAGGAAAGTCTACGGTTCCGCTACGTGAGAAAATAGCTTTTCATGCGCCCTTCAGCGTCTATCTGGGATGGATTACAATTGCTTCAATAGCGAATGTGGCTACAGCACTGGTTTCGGTTAACTGGGATGGTTTTGGAATAAGCCCAGAAACTTGGGCTACGCTAATTGCAGTAATCGCCCTCTTAATCACGTTGCTCGTCGTGGTAACAAGGAAGGATTTAGCCTATGGACTTGTAGTCATATGGGCTTTTGTGGGCATCGCAGTTAAGCAAGGCACAAACCAAACCATTGCAACCATAACAGAGGCAAGCGCAATAATCATAGCCATAACCATCATCATAATAACGCTTCTTTCGAAACTGAAACGTTAATAGGCACTTGAAACTTTTAGATATCCTAACATTTTCAGCCCAAAATGATATCCAATTTTCTTTGTCTTAATGACTTACAGGGTGCGTTAGCAAACTTTATTATGAACTGGTATAAATTTGGATATACCTAATAGGAGTAAATGGGCGGCAACCATGACCCTAATCACAGCTGAAAATTTAGTGGAGCATTATGGTAAAGTGACAGCAGTGGACGGCTTAAGTTTTAAGTAAGCGGTCAAACCATTTATAATTGGATAAATGAAACTGAACCCATCCAATTTTGGAACGAAACGTATCTAAAAGAGTTTGTGGAGGCAAACCCGCAAACAGTTGCAATAAAAAGTGACATAAGTGATGGCGAAATCACTTTTGAATATACGCCAACAAAAATGACAAATGTCTCACTAGTTCTTTGCAATCCAAATCCAAGTTTTGTCGAAATAAACTTTGAGGGATAAGTGTTTCTCGTCATAGCTCCGAAGGCTAGAATGCAAATTTTAAGTCAAATGACAATCCCCGCTGGATTCGTTTTGACCTTACCATGGATTATAAATTCTTTTAAAGTGAAAAAGGAACAGGAAAATCGCATATAACTTGTTCATGATGTCCATCAGTCGCCTTTAAGGGTTCATCGTATTTTGGACTACTGGAAAATCTAGAGGAAGTATCCAATTTAGCTCCGTTTTCAGTCCAAAATAGACATTTTTATTGTGTGGAATAAAAATGGAGGATTTTGAGGGGTTTACTTTGCTGGTTTGAAGTAGGCTATGTCGTTTATTGAGGCTTTCCTTTCGCTTTGCGGTTTAAACACTGCTTCGACTTCCATGCCTATGTAGACGGTGTCTGTTTCGCCTATTTTGTGGATTATTCCGCCGCATGTGCCATCAAATTTTATGAGCGCGTATATCTCTGGTTTTGCAAGTTTTTCCCCGTTAACGTCTATTGTAGCGATTGTGAAAGTGTACACCACGCCTTTCTTGCCAACGTCAACCCATTCCTCGAGTTTTTCAAAGCACCTTTCGCAGTACATTCTCGGCGGAACATACACGACATTGCATTTTGGACACTTAGCGCCCATTATCTTGCCGTTTTCCTTAATCTCCTTAAAGAAACGCTCGCCAGCAACACCAAGAGTGTAAACGTAATCTGCTTCCATGTGGCCTATCCAATGGCGCGCATTGAACGGGTTAGTTATTTTCTCCAAACTCATGGCTCTTTCACTCCTTTACGGGCTTAAAGTAGGCTATGTCCGTGATGGCTCCAGTGCGCTCTTCTGGAGGCTTCCATACGGCTTTGACTTTCATTCCTATTTTGATTTCCTTCCAGTCTCCGTACTCTTCGATTCTGTGAACTATGCCCATCCCCTCAGATGCGCCGTCCAAATTTATAATTGCCACAACGATAGGTTCTTTAAGTCTGCTTGCATCCGCAGCCAGAAACGAAACTGAAAAAGTGTTGATAACGCCAGTGTCCTTCACATACTTCCATCCGTCAGTTGGCTTGAAGCATTTTTCGCAATAAATCCTCGGCGGAACCATTATGCGCCCGCAATTGCTACATGTCGTCGCGATAATTCGCCCATTCTTAAGCTCTTCAAGGAACCTACTTATCGCTATGCCAGCACTCCACGCAAACTTCGCCTTTGGTCTAAACTTTTCAACTGGAACCTTTCCTTCCTTCAAATCGCGCGTTTCAATCTCCTCACTCTTATAGTACCTCATATTCTCACATTCCCTTTCTAACGCCTCAAAACGATAACAGAACCGTACTGCATCAAGTCTCCCCACGCTTGAGCTACGCCAGTTCTTGGGTCGCCTGGAATTTGCCTTTTTCCAGCTTCGCCGCGGAGCTGCCAGAAAATTTCGCAGACTTTCATAAGTCCAGCTGCCGCTATTGGATTGCCGCAGCCAAGCAGTCCTCCAGATGGGCATGTAGGTAGGTCGCCGTCTCTTTGTGTTACGCCTTCGCGTGTCAGTTTCGGAGCTTCGCCCTTTTTGCATAAGAGCAAGCCTTCCATATGATGTAGCTCCTTATAGTCAAATGGGTCGTAGGGTTCAGCCACGTCGATTTCTTTCGGTGGGTTCTTTATTCCAGCCATCTTGTACGCCATTCTGGCGGCATACTCCACATAATCTGGATAGTAAAGGTCACGGTCTGTCCAATGCGTCGAATCAATACACCAGCCTACGCCATCAATCCAAACGGGGTTGTCCGTAAACTCCTTTGCAACATCTTCTGACGCCAAAACAACTGCTGCTGCACCGTCGCTTGTTGGGCTTACATCTAAACGTTGAACTGGCCAAGCCATAATTTCCGAGTTTAGGACGTCCTCAACTGTTATGTTTGCAGCTAATTGGGCAATCGGGTTATCTAAGGCGTTTCTTTTGTTCTTGACAGAGACGAGTGCTATGTCCTCTTTTTTGATGTTGTGCTTGTGCATGTATCTGTTCATTTCCAAGGCGAATATCCAGATTAAGTTCATTCCTATTGGTCGTTCAAGTATCGGGTCAAATATTGTTGTGAAGGCGTACTGCGGATGCGGATGGCAAGAGGACATCTTTTCCTCACACACAACAAGGCAAGTGTCAAACTGCCCAGAGGCTACATGCCACCAGCCCGCTAAAGGCGTGAAAACTCCAGTTCCACCACCGACAAAGACCCTTGTGTACGGCTTGTGGTAGGCGCCTGCTCCATCAGCTAAGTATTCGCCTTTCATGTGCACTCCATCAAAGGCGTCTGGAGCTGAACCCATAACCACGCTTTGGATGTCGTGTAGTTCCATTCCAGCCGCTTCAAGGGCTGTTTTTGCTGCTTCGTAGGACAGTTCCCTGCCCGTTTCTTTTAAGTTCCTCCTAAAGAGTGTAACGCCAGCACCAACAATTGCCACTCTTTTCTTACCAAACATTCCAATTTCACCTCACTTAACATTGCTTAATACGGCTACAACTCCAGTTGCCGTTGGGATTCCACGCCAAGTGTGGGCTAAGCCAACCTCAACGTCTGGTATTTGCCTTTGACCAGCATCGCCCCTCAGTTGCAGCACCGTTTCCAGAAGCTTTTGCATGCCAGAAGCTTCAAGACCGTAGCCCATTCCAAGCAAACCTCCAGACGGGTTTACTGGAAACTCTCCTTCTAAAGCTGTGACGCCTTCCTCTGTTATTTTTCCAGCTTCGCCATAACCGCAGATTTTCAGTGCCTCCATGTGTTGAAGTTCCTTGTATGCGAACATGTCATGAATTTCGGCGAAGTCAATCTCCCTATATGGATTGTTTATCTTTGCTTGTTTGTATGCCATTTCAGCAGCTAATCGTGTGTAAACTGCCCTAGCCCAGTCCCTCGTTTCTAGGCTCGGTGTTTCGGTGCACCAGCCGACGCCTTTAACCCAAACTGGCTTGTCTGTGAGTTTTTCCGCAATCTTTTCTGAAGCCAAAACCATGACAACGCATCCGTCTGCCGGAGTGCCTATTTCCAACTTTTTCAGCGGGTAAAAGAGCATTTCAGAACATAACACTTGGTCGAGGGTCGTTTTTGCGCCATAAGCCGCGTAAGGATTAAGCAAAGCGTTTCTCTTGTTTTTCACAACCACTTGTGCGCATTGCTCCATCGTTGTGCATGTTTCATACATGTATCTGTTCATTTCCATTCCAGCCAAGTAGTAAGGATGTCCGCCCAATGGTCTGTTAAATATTGGGTCCAAGCCGAAGGCAACAATGTCCATGTAGGTTAGAATATCCGAAGCTTTGCTGTGGGCTTCAACGACAACGGTATCGAATTGGCCAGTTTTGATGAGCATGTAGGCAGTTGCCAGTCCGAGCATGCCGTCGCCAGAAACCGTGAATAAGTGGCGCAACGCCGCGCCCAGTTGGTCTGGTACAAACTCGTCGAATATGCTGAAGCCTTCCAAGTAATCTTCGGCGCATGTTACAAAAACGTCAATGTCTTCTCTTGGGTTAACGCCAGCGTCCTCGTATGCTTTTACGGCTGCCTCATACATCAGTTCCTTGTAGGACAATTCTGGAGTTATTGGTCTGAAGCCGACGCATCCAACACCAACAATTGCAACTTCACTCATGACGTTTTCTCCTTTTACCTTTTTAGAGCCTAATAATGTGGAAGCATGTTCACATAAAACTTTCGTGAAAAACTTGAGATATTATTGAAGAAATTTAAATACTTGTTAAAGTTACTATTTAGTTCTTCAAAACGCGAGTCTTTAAAGGAGAATTCAGACTTGAAGGGCGAACCCCTAGTTTCAATTGTTTCTGCTGGGCTGTCAAAATTTGGAAAACGTGAAGGCTTATACGCAAGGGAACTATTCGCAGAAGCAGCAAAAGAGGCGTTTGAACGCTGCCCAAATCTGAACCCTAAAAGGGATATTCAAGCCTTGTTTGTTGGGCATATGGGCGAATCCTACGAGCATCAAGGACACACGGGCGCTACTGCTGCTGACTGGGCTGGACTATTGCATATACCAGCAACAAGAACCGAAGCCGCATGCGCTTCTTCTGGCGCTGCATTGAGAGCCGCAATATACGCTGTTCTATCGGGTTTATGTGATGTTGTCATGGTTGGCGGCGTTGAAAAGATGACTCATCGCACAACGCCTGAAGTTACGGAATATTTGGCTATGGCTTCAGACTTCCCATTCGAACAGTGGCATGGCATAACTTTTCCAGGCTTGTTTGCTTTGATGGCTACGGCGCACATGCACAAGTATGGCACTACAGAAGGGCAGATGGCTACAATAGCCGTCAAAAACCATTATCACGGAAGCCTAAATCCCAAAGCGCACATGCAGAAGGAAATAACCCTCGAAACCGCATTGTCCTCGCGCGTCATAGCTTGGCCCCTAAAGCTTTACGACTGCTCCTTGATTACTGATGGCGCGAGTTGTCTAATCCTAACGAAGCCAGAGCTTGCCAAAAAATACACGGATACGCCAATCCACATTATTGGAAGTGGACAAGCAAGCGACACGATAGGCATGTATGAAAGAGAAGAATTCACTTCGCTTAGGGCTGCGAAACTAGCTGCGAAAAAGGCTTATGAAATGGCTGGTGTAAGACCAGAAGACATAGATGTGGCTGAAGTCCACGACTGCTTCACAATCGCCGAGATAATAGCCTACGAAGATTTGGGATTATGCAAGCCAGGTGAAGGCGGTGCCCTAGCTGAAAGTGGAGAAACCAAGATTGGCGGGAGAATTCCAGTGAACACAAGCGGCGGATTAAAGGCTAAGGGGCATCCAGTTGGCGCAACCGGAACCGCCCAAGCCTACGAGATTTATTTGCAGCTGGCTGGTCAGGCGGAGAAGAGGCAGGTTGAAGATGCGGAGATAGGGTTAACGCACAATGTTGGGGGTTCAGGCGCCACAGCGGTTGTTCACATTTACAGGAGAGGTTGAGCGGATGAGCGAACAAACATCCCAGTTCACAATCGAACAGTTCTATAGGAATATTCTCCAAGGAAAGCTTATGGGCGCCAAATGCAAACAATGCGGAAAAATTCACCTACCGCCAAGACCATTATGCGACAAATGCTACTCAAAAGATTTTGAATGGGTTGAGCTTCCAAAAAAGGGCAAACTCCTAACGTACACGGTCATATACGTGGCTCCAACACAGTTCCAGGGGATGGCTCCATACGCCGTTGGCATAGTCGAGCTTGAAAATGGCGTGAAAATTCCAGGAATGATTAGAGGAACAGCCATAGAACAGATAAGAATAGGAATGCCCTTAACAATTGATTTTGGCACATGCGCGGCAACACAAGAATGGCCCCAATGGCCCAGATACTATTTTAAGCCAGCTTGAGATTCGCTTTGTTCTTCGCTGCTTTTTTCTATATAACCTATTAGCGTTGGTAAGTCTGTTATTGAGGTTATGATGTAGTTTGCTCCAGAATTTATCAGTTCTTTTGGATTTGAAATGCCAGTTGGTATGCCAACGGCTATGGCGCCCAAATCCCTTGCACACTTCATGTCGATTGCGCTGTCGCCTACAACCACTGTTTCTTGAGGCTTAACTCCCAAGGCTTTTAATGTAGCTTCAAGGTGCTCTGTGTTTGGTTTAACGTTTTTCACGCTGTTTCTCGGTGTTACTGCGGCGAAGAATTCCATTATTCTAAACCTTTTTAGTATGAACTCTGTGGATTTCTCGCTGTTTATTGTGCATAACCCGATTTTTAAGCCCATATCCTTCAGTGCCTTTAATGTTTCTCTCACTCCTGGAAACGGGCTTGTATATTTGGCGGCTTCCAACTCGTATTTCTCCGCTATTTCCAGCGCCTCACTGCGTATTTTTGCGATTGCCTTTTCAGACTGCCCATTATTCTTCATGAAGATTTCAGTTTTCTTCAACATTTCAAATATGCTCTCGTTTACGGAGAGCGTTGATGCTGGCATTCCAGCCCTTATGAGTAGACTTCGAACATCAGCCCTAACCGCCCTATAGTCTATGTTAAAGCTTGCTATTGTTCCGTCCAAGTCGAAGATGACAGCCCCAATTCTCATGGTTTACTTCTCGCTTTTGCTTTTCCGAACTTAAAGGCATTAATCACTTTTCTAGAGAAATATACTTTGCGGTGAAAGGAGCAAACCGCATATTTACCAATGTGCATATAATTATTTGATGAGCCATGAGCCTAGAAGAATATGTAAAAGAGAAACTTTGGCCCATACTTGTGGAAACTGTTCATGCGCTAGTTTTGTATGCAAGTCATAAGGCTTACACGCGGGAAGTAATACTCCACGAGAAGCCAAACATAACGCCCCAAGAATTGGCGGCGAGGTTAGGCATACCACTCGGCGAAGCCATAGTAATTCTCTACGAATTGGCTAATGAAAAAGCGGCTTCTTCCTAAATTTTGTTACGGCTTACTAACCATTCTAACAGTTGCTAGAATGAGGATTACACCTAAAAGCACTTTCAGAACATCCTTTTCCACAACTGCCGCTTGTGATGCCCCAATAAATGCGCCGACGACAGAGCCTATACTCATTATAACCGCTATCACTGTGGCGCCTTTGTTTATGTGACCCATCTGACGATGCTTTACGAAGCCAGTGGCGACCGTGGGTATAGAAACGAGAAGGCTTGCCGTTCCAGCAACTTTTATGTCAAAGCCAAAAACGTAGATTAAAGCTGGAATTCTGAATTCGCCTCCAGCGACGCCGAGCAATCCAGAAATTACGCCTATAACCACGCCGACAAGCGCCGCCAAAAAGGTTTCTTCAACAAAGCCCAAAGTGAACTCAAACAATGGTGGAGTATGAACGAATGGTTCAAGCCCAATTTTCAACCCGATTATGACTAGAAGAACAGCTAAACCCTTTTTCAAAGAGTCCTCCTTAACCCTTCCAGTTAAGGCCGCTCCCAAATAACTCCCAAAGATAGACCCAACAGACATTGTTAAAGCTACGTTAATTGCATGCGCATCCAGTAGCCCCAATTGAAAACGTATCAAAAACGAGACAATAACGGTAAGCAGTCCCACGAAAAGGTTCACGGCAACTGCTGCAATTATTGGCAGTCCAATCACGTAGAGCAATATTGGAATGCGAAATTCTCCTCCGCCTACGCCAATCAGTCCAGCGGCTAAACCCATTAGAAAACTGAAAAATAAAGCTGCAAACGCTTTAGTTGCTGAAACTTGGTTTTGAGTAACCTTGAGCAGCCTCCTTAGTTCGCGGATGCGATGTGTTTGCCTAATCATATCGATTTAAACTTATAAACCTAATGCCACAAACAAGAATCCGATGACAATAAAAAAGAGCAAAATTTCATACAAAATATGGATAGAATACGAAGGAAAACCAGTTTTAGGCAAAGGCGGAGCCAAAATCCTAGAACAGATAGAAAAGGAAAAATCAATTTCAAAGGCTGCCGAGAAACTTGGCATGTCCTACCGTTATGTTTGGAGCTATCTAAAAAGAATCGAAAAAACATTAGGCGAGCCAGTGATAGAAACCTACAGAGGAGGCAAATTTGGCGGAGGAGGCGCGAAACTAACAAAGCATGGCAAAAAACTGCTTGAGGATTATAAACGTGCCGAAGATTATTTGGCTAAAGCTCTCACCAGAAATTTTTAATGCAGTTTATCTTGCGAACTTGCGTTCAAATGTAGAAAAGTAGCAATGGAGACGAATATGTTCCGGGGTACTATGAAAGAAGGCTATTCTACCACGTATCTGTAGGCTATGTGTTCGCCTGCTGTTGGGCTTTTGCGGATTATGCGTAGTATGTCGCCTGGTTTGGCGCCTATGGCTTTTACAGCTGGGTCTGAAGCTTTTATTTGTGGAAGTTGGTATGGCTTAACTTTGTATTGTGCGAGTAGTTGCTCTTTTTCCTCTTCTGTTAGTATTTCGTGTTTTGGGACAACTTTGTGTTCAAAGATGTCGAATGCTGGAAAGGTTTTGGGCAGGAGTTCAATTTTTTTCTTTTTTGCGCCTTGCTTAACGGCATGTGTGTATCTTCCGCCAGTGATTACTATTCCTCTCTCGATGCCTTCCTCTTTCATGACTTTTTGCATTCGGTTTATTGCTGTTATTCCGACGGCGCTGTCCTCTGGGATGCACCATATTATTGCTTTTTCCTTCTCTTTTGGAATTTCAACGAAAAAGCCGACAACATCTTCATATTTTTCTCTCTTAATTAGTTTGTAGCTCCTAAGTTTTATGAGTATCTTTGCCTTTCTTTCCTCTAAACTTTCTTCTTCCAAACTCAAATTTTAAACCCCTTTTCTAGGGCAATCGAAACCTTAACCAGCCATTAAACCTTTAAACTTTACGCTTCAAATACGCAGCACCACATTGCCCACATATTTTTTAATGGTTTCTGCAAACTCGGCGATTGTTGTGGGCGGGTACGGTTTAACAGTCCTAAAATTCTCGTCAAACGCGTTGTCTGGAATGAACTGTTGAAGGGCAAATGTTCTTGCGCCTTTAACAAGTTCGCCTATTTTATGTACATCCGCAACGTCCACAAATCCTGGAACGACAGTTGTTCTGAATTCGTATTCGACTTTTCCAGTTTTTAAAATCTCTATTGTGTGTAGCAAATCTTCAACGTTTTTTGCCCCTAACTTTGGATATTTCTCTATTGACGTTTTCACGTCTAAGGCAACGTAATCCACGTATGCGAGGCACTGTTCAAGCACTTGAGGATAAAAACCATTAGTGTCAAGCTTAACCGTGAAACCTCTCTCCTTAAGCTTCTTTAGGAATCGCGGCATCTCCTTATGCATTGTTGGCTCGCCGCCAGTCACAACCACGGCGTCCACAAATATCTTGCGGCTTTCAAGAATCTTAAGCGCAGCCTCTTCTTGAAGAAAAGGCGGTTTTGGGTCTACGACGATGCGCCAGTTGTGGCAGTATGGGCAGCGCAGGTTGCAGCCTGGCGTGAAAAGCACTGTTGCTACTCTTTCTGGGAAGTCTATGAGGCTTGTTTTTTGGATTCCGCTGAACTTCATCTGGTTTTTCCCTTTTTCACGCTGTAATTGCTGGAGCAGCCATGACAACGGATTTGTCGAAAGTTCTGCGTATGGCGAATTCCGCCTGTTTTCCATCGTTCCACTGGTCGACTGGACGTAGGTAGCCAACCACACGCGAGTAGACTTCACATTTTGCCCCGCATATTGGACATTGCTTGTGTTCGCCGTTTGTGTAGCCGTGTGTTGGGCAGATGCTGAACGTCGGCGTCAGGGTGAAGTATGGCAGACGCGTGCTCCACGTTACCTTGCGGATTAGCTCGGCAGCGGATTTCCATGAGTGTAGCCTTTCGCCCAAGTATATGTGGAATACTGTTCCGCCAGTGTAGAGCGTCTGCACTTTTTCTTGGTGTTCCAAAGCCTCAAACAAGTCTCCTTCGAAGTCAACTGGCAACTGCGAAGAATTTGTGTAAAACGGTTCCGCGCCTTTAGAGAGATAACGCTCATTCGCCACAATTATGTCTGGGTACTTCCGCTTGTCTATGCGCGCAAGCCTATAACTTGTGCCTTCCGCTGGTGTTGCCTCCAAATTGTAAATGTTTCCAGTCTCTTCTTGAAAGTCTGCAAGTTTTTCGCGCATGAAATTGAGCACTTTTACAGCGAATTCCAGACCTTCTGGTGAGGCAATGCTGAAGCCGAAAAGGTTCATTATCGCCTCATTCATGCCCACAATCCCGATTGTTGAGAAGTGGTTCTTCCAGTATTTTCCAAAAGTTTCCTTAACATTGCGCAAGTAACGCCTAGAGTATGGGTATAACCCGTTTTCCGTGAAGTTTTCTAGGGCTTTACGCTTTATTTCTAGGCTGTCCTTCGCTATTTCCATAAGCGCCTCCAAACGCTCAAAAAACTCATCCTCGTTTTTCGCTAAATAGCCAATCCTTGGCATGTTAAGCGTTACAACGCCTATCGAGCCAGTTAACGGGTTTGCGCCGAAGAATCCGCCGCCTCTCTTGCGGAGTTCGCGGTTGTCTATTCTTAGGCGGCAGCACATGCTTCTAACGTCTTCTGGTTTCATGTCGCTGTTTATGAAGTTTGAGAAGTATGGCACTCCGTATTTTGCGGTTACTTCAAAGATTTTCTGCGATATTGGTGATTCCCAATCAAAATCTTTGGTTATGTTGTATGTTGGTATTGGAAACGTGAAAACTCTGCCCTTCGCGTCGCCTTGACTCATAACTTCAGCAAAGGCCGTGTTAAAAACTCGCATTTCCTCTTCCATTTCGCCGTAGGTTTTCTCCATAACTTGTCCGCCGATAATCACGGGTTCATCCTTCATAAACTCTGGAACATTCAAATCCAGCGTAACATTTGTGAACGGTGTCTGGAAACCTACGCGGGTCGGCACGTTCATGTTGAAGAAGAACTCTTGAAGCGCTTGTTCAACCTCTTTTTGGCTTAGCTTATCATAGTATATGAATGGCGCCAAGTAAGTGTCAAAGTTGCTGAAGGCTTGTGCTCCCGCCGCTTCGCCTTGAAGCGTGTAGAAAAAGTTTACTATTTGTCCTAGGGCTGTTCTGAAGTGTTTTGCTGGTTTGCTCTCAATTTTTCCAGTGACTCCTCCGAAGCCTGAAAGCAGCAAGTCCTTAATGTCCCATCCAACGCAGTATGGTCCCAAAACGCCTAGGTCGTGGATGTGCATGTCTCCAGAAAAGTGTGCATCCGCGATTTTTGGCGGGTAAATCCTTGTAATCCAATATTTGGCTATGACTGTGGATGAGAGGTAATTGTTTAAGCCCTGCAGCGAATAACTCATGTTTGAGTTTTCTTTTACGCGCCAGTCCTCAATCTCCAAGTATTGGTCGACGAGGTCTGCTGAGCTTAGGAGCGAAGCTAACTCCCTTAGGTCTTGGTGTTGCTTGCGGTAGAGTATGTAGGCTTTGGCTGTGCGTGCATGCCCATTTTCGATTAACACTTTTTCGACAATGTCTTGGATTTCCTCAACTGTTGGGACGCCTTCCTCTCCGAACCGCTGCTTGAGTATTTCAACAACTTTATCACTTAGTTTTTTGGCTAGTTCACGGTCTTTTCCGCCAACAGCCTTGGCGGCTTTCCAAATGGCGTTTGTTATTCGCTCCTGGTCAAACGCCTCTAAACGTCCATCACGTTTCCTAACAAACTTCATTTTTTCACCTCTAAAAGCACTTTGCGGAAATCTTCTGGCTCTTCAAACCGCCTATAAACTGAAGCAAACCTAATGTATGCAACACGGTCAAGATTCTTCAAATACTTCATAACCAAATCGCCAATCTCCTGCGAGCTAACTTCTTCCTTTCCAAGTCTCGCTAAATCTTGTCTTACGCGTTCTGCAAGCTCGCGAATCTGCTCCATCGTTACGGGTCTTTTTTCGCATGCTTTCTGGAGACCGCGGACAATTTTGTTTAGGTCGAATCTTTCAAGTCTTCCATCCTTCTTCTTAACCATAAGTTCGATTGTCTCTACATACTCGTAGGTTGTGAATCGTTTTCCGCAGTCTGCACATTCCTTACGTCTCCTAACGGTGTTGTCTGGCGAGTCCCTTGTTTCAAGGGTTTTGATGCTCTCGGAGCCGCAGTAGGGACATTTCATTCGTTTTCACGCTACAAACTTTAGTGCTTTTATAACCAAAGTAGACGCTAAATGTAGGGTTTTGTTATTTAAACTCTTTCCACAACAACTTTGCAATAGATGAAAGCGGCACTCCAAAAGCGAATGTGTTTGTATACATAATCACGGAAAACAAAAAACCAGAAAACAAGCTTTTTAGGAAAAAGCGTTCAATTTCAAGGAAATCTATTTGCGCTTAAAATTTTCCATCCGAAGTAAAGGTTTATTACGCCTTTCCAACCTTGTGCAATAGCGAAAATGAGCAACATCAAAATTAGAAACTTCAGCGAGAGGGATTTGCCTACCATCGTTAATTTGCTTAACCATGCTTATAGAGGAGCTTATGAATTTACTCCTTATCATGAGGATGATGTTCGCTCTTGGATTCAACGTGGAAACGTCAAAATCTTTGTTGCCGAGGTGAAAGGCGAAGTTTTGGGCGTTGCCTCTTACAAAGAAGGTCATTGGGGCGAGGAAATCGAGTGGCTTGCCGCAAAAGAAACCGCGAATAAACGGGCTGTTGAAGACGCATTAGTGAACGCGATTGAAAAACAAGTTAAAGGCTCCGCTGTTTCAACGGCTGTTGATGCTGAAAGCCCAAAAATCACCGAGTGGGTTGAACGCGGATACAAAGCTGAAGGCGGATTATACCACATGGTCGCGAAGCTTGATGGGTTAAAGCCAATTCCGAAAGTTCCAGAGGGCATAGTGCTCCGCAGCCTAAAACCAGATGAGGAAAAAGCGTTTGTTGAGGCTGTTAATGCTGGTTTTGGCTGGGAAAGACTCAGCATAGGCGCTATTCAGCGCTGGAAGGATGAGCATCCGCCCTTCAATGAAGAATGGATACATGTCGCGGATGACGATGGCAAAATAGTTTCCGTTGTTGTTTCGCGACCAGACACAGAGTACAACGCATACTATGGCGGAAAGAGGGGCTACATGGGTCCAGCGGCGACAATTCCGAAATATCGCGGTAAGGGACTTGCAAGTGCACTAACTTGTCGTGCAATGAACTTTCTATATATGCGTGGATACGATTCTGTTGCCTTATACACTGTTGAACAAAACATTTCTTCGGTGAGTCTTCTGCGGAAACTTGGCTTTCAAATTTCGCATAACTGGAAATTTATGCGCAAGAATATTCAGCGGGAGCCAAAATAGGAATGAAAATAACGCTAGAATCTTCAAATCCGTTCAATTTGGATGTTACGCTTTGTTGTGGTCAAGCCTTCAGATGGTTTAGGCGTGGCGAATGGTGGTACGGTGTTGTTGGAGATAAGGCATTTAAAATACGACAAGACTGTGAACGGCTTGAATTTGAAAATGTTGACGAAAACTTCGTGAAGAGCTATTTTGGTTTGAATGACAATTTACAATTGGTTTACAGTAGAATCTGCAAAGACGAACACATGGAAAACGCAATAAAAGCCTCAAAGGGGTTGCGCATCATCCGCCAAGAGTCATGGGAATGCCTAATATCCTATGTCTGCGCAACTTACAAAAACATTCCAGCAATTAGAAGAATGCTTGAAGCCTTATCAAGAAGGTTTGGAGAAGAAGTACGCTTCGACGGAATGGAATTTTATGCTTTTCCAACAAGGGAAAGAATTGCGAAGGCGTCAGTTAAAGAATTGCTGGAGTGTGGTCTTGGTTATAGGGCAAAGTACGTGTATGAAACAGCGAAGAGTATGTGCGAAACCGACTTTGATTTTAAGCAGCTTAAAGAAATTAGTTATGAGAGGGCTAAAAGTGAACTTTTGCGTTTTCCAGGTGTGGGCTGCAAGGTTGCGGACTGCGTGTTGCTATTTGCTCTAGAAAAGTTTGAGGCTTTCCCCGTGGATGTTTGGATAAGGCGTGCTATCCTAAAATTTTATGCACACCACTTCTCAAAAGATTTTGTGGCGAAATTGTCCAGCAAAAAGTCCTTAACGCTTTCAGAGTATAGTGCACTTAACCTTTTTGGGAGAAAGTATTTCGGCGATTATGCTGGTTATGCGCAGGAATACCTTTACCACTACATTAGGACGCAAGGCTAGATTAGGTTATTTTCCTTCAAAACTTCTGCGGCGCCACTACCGCTTGTAGTTGTTATAGATATGGCTTCGGAAATGAGCTTCATTGCCGCAGAATATTCATGCCTTAACGTTTGTTCAGCAGCTTCATCAAGTTTTGCGCTTACGTCCCTGAATTCCTTAACTCCAGAAGCGTTAGCCGCGATATTAACTTCAGAAATAAATGCATTCAAATAGGCGGCAAACATTTTCTCGGCGCCAGCAAGCTCCTCTTGCTTCATGTTTCCTAAAGATTCTAAAAGCTTTGCAGCCAAAATTAGGTTTGATTTTATTTTTTCAGCGTAATGGAAAACTGTTAAGGCCTTTTTGACTTCCAAGAAGATTCTCCACTGTATTATATGCTGCTACTTGTGGCGGCTCGCTCCTTCCACTTTTCTATTCGCTTTTTTACTTCTTCTTCAAGTTTCTCCTTGGAGATAAGGCGTCCTTTGGCTATAACTTCGTCGTCAATGGTTATGCTTGGCGTGCTCATGATTTGGTAGGCTAATCCCTCTTTTAGGCCTTCCTCGGTTGCCATGTTCACCTCTCTAAATGCGACGCCAAACTTTTGCGCAACTTCAGCCGCAATTGTTTTGGCAACTGGGCATACTGGGCATGTGGGTAAAGTGAAAACCTTTAGCTCCATAATTCCTTTCTCCAAGACATAAACTGTTTGCAGAATAGCCTTTTAAATTTTCCACTAAACCCTTAAACGCGGAAAACGTTTAAATTAAATTCCAACAAGCATATTAGATGGCACAAGGGCCCGTAGCTCAGCTAGGTTAGAGCGACAGGCTCATAACCTGTTGGTCGCCGGTTCAAATCCGGCCGGGCCCATTTTGCGCGTTTTTGTTTTGTGTCTTTTTGTTGTATATGTACGCAAAAAGGTTTATTAAATATCAATATTTTCGATATATGTTGCGAAGAGGTAAACATCATGGAAAAAAATTTAAGCGCACTTCGAATAGGCTATGAAGATTTGGGTTTGGGTGGTTATCGCTGTAGCGGATGTCACGAAACTTTTCAGAGACCTCTTTTGGCGACGGATTCTTCTGGCGGTCGTATTCATGTTTATTATGCTTGTCCGCGTTGCCTTTCAAAGGTTAATGTTAAAGAGCGTAGGCACAGCGAGGAAAGAGAAGAAAGTCATACAAGCCATGCAATTGTTGAGAAGACTAGGCGTGTTGATGAGCAGGCGAGTGCTGGTTGTAAGCATTTTCTTGGGTACTTGCGGAAGCGTCCAAAGAACACGCCTATTCCAGATGAGTGTTTGACATGCGAGAGAATGATTGAGTGTTTAGCTTACTGACTAATTAAGGATTAAATAGTCTTTAGACGTTTACACTAACCCAGTGAGTTTCGCTTGCTTCCTATTAGGGATTGGAATAGGTCTAGGACGACGCCGCATGTGAACCGTTTTCTGATAATCTTGAACATAGTAATTTTCATCGTTTATTGGCTTTCAAGAATAGGAGTTTTTGATGAGAAAATTGCAGTTTTAATGGCTGGAACGGATGCTCAAAATGGCGCTTTTGTCATGGTGCCAGACGATGTTCTCCATGGTCAGCGATTATTTACATTGTTTACTTCAATGTTTATGCATGCGAACTGGTTTCACCTTTTTGGAAACATGCTTTTCCTCTTTGTTTTCGGCGATAATGTTGAAGACGTTTTTGGACATGCTGGCTACCTAATCTTCTATCTTGTCTGCGGATTAGCCGCAAGCTTCACGCACATACTTGTAACATTGTATGCGCCTTTGCTCTACCAGCTTATAGGCTTACAAGTAACTTCAGATTTGGCTGAAGGCGTTGTTGGTGCTTCTGGAGCCATCTCTGGCGTTTTAGGCGCCTACTTCATACTTTACCCAAAAGCCATAGTTTTGACGCTGTTTGTTTATGCGATATTGCCAGTTCCAGCATTCATTTTCTTGGGCATATGGTTCATCCTACAATGGGCTTACGCGTACTTTGACCCTTATGGTAGAGTAGCGTACTTTGCGCATATAGGCGGCTTTATTGCGGAGTTGGTTTTGGCTTTGGCTTTTGGGCTTAAGCGTAAAAAGAAGTTGCAGGAACGCTTTCGCTTGTAAACGGCTTTATTTTGGGGTCTGTCCGTCATGAGTTCCTCATCCGCATAAATCAGACTGGGACGGCTACATCATCCCCCAGTCTGATTTATGCATCCCCCAATAATAAGATTTTGAATACTTTGTGGTTTATGAAGAGGAATGCTTATGCTGAATCAACTATTGAAGCTACTGGTAAAAGACTTAAACACTTGTCTAAATATTGCAGTTTAGATAATCCAGAACTTGTTAAAGATTTCATAAGTAAAAAGAACTGTTCTAATGGATTTAAAGAATCACTGATTGAGGCTTATGCTATTTACTGTAAAGCCAATAATTTATCATGGAATAAACCTTTTTATGAAAGATATGATAAACTACCTAAGATTCCTAGTGAAGAAAAACTCAACATGATTATAGCTAACTGTTCTAAAAGATTGGCTCTTATACTTTCAATAATTAAAGATTTAGGATTAAGACCTATAGAAGTTACATGGTTAAAGGTTAAGGATGTAGATATGGATTCTGGAGTGGTAACTGTTACTTCTGCTAAACACTGTATGGGAAGAACTCTTAAACTTAAACCTCAAACTTTAGCTATATTGAAAAACTATGTTGTTATGAAGAAACTTAGCGTAAATGACAGGTTATTTCCAGTTAAATCAAGTTCTATTTCTGAAAGTTATCGTATAGTGCGTAATAGAGTAGCAAACAAGTTTCAAGACTCAACTATTAAAACTATAAGACTTTATGATTTTAGACATTTTAGGGCTTCTATGGAATACTACCGCACTAAAGATTTACTTTACGTAAAAAGTTTATTAGGACATAAAGATTTAAGGACAACTTTAAGATATACCCAATTAATTAGTTTTGGTAATGATGAGTATAGCTGTGCAGTAGCTAAAAACGTAGATGATGCTAAAATGTTAATTGAATCTGGATTTGATTATGTAACTGATATTGATGGTGTTAAACTCTTTAGAAAACGTAAATGATATGTTTAAATTTGATTAATTGTTAGAATATGAAATA
>JBNAWC010000008.1:0-35567 GCA_049700035.1 Candidatus Bathyarchaeales archaeon | reverse complement strand
TCAAGGGATACACTTCCTTTGTTTATTATATCTTACTAAATAATATTTAAAGGCTTACGCCGCAAAACAACATACAACAAATCATAACAAAATATCAAAACTTTAACTAAATATCAGAAATTAGTTTGCCACACGCAACATTCTTCGTGTCAGTTCGCCCGTCGAGTCATATCACAGCCTAAACCAGCTCTATTGACTCTCAAGCTCATCATCCAAAATAACAAAACGGCACACACTATTTTAGGATTTTGCCAGTCCATGGGCGCAAGTCGCCTAAAATGAAGAAGAGAAAACGGTCTATTTTTCTCAGCCTTCCACTATTCCAATTCTAGTTACTGAAACTCCCATTTCCTCTAACTCGTGGATGAAGGGGTTTATGCCCAAAGAATCGCTTGCGATGTGTCCCGTGACTATTAGGTTTCCTTTGCCTTCTGCTCTCAACTTCTCCAAATCAGCCGCGCTTATGTGAATATATATCACTGTTCCGACACCGTGTGCAAAATAGGTTTTGGCAATTTCATAACCACCGTTAGTGCCTGCTGCATGGGAAACAACAACTTTCCCTGCCATGTTTTCACCTTTCCCTAGGCAAATCTCGATTTTTGTGAGGGCATGTCTAAATTCTGGAAACTCCATAAGCGCAGAAACCGCTTCCCCAACTCGAGAGTTTCCTTTCACTTTGGCGTTTATCTTGCTCACCATTCTTTTTCTTCCAATCTCATCAAGAGGCGTGTGAATATTCATAAAAGGCATTTTCAGAAGCTTTGCAAAATCAACGGCATGTGCATAATTTCGTGTTTGCGCTTCCACCTTCAACTGCTCAAACTTTCTACTTACAGCCTTTTCTGCTTCCTCGACTGGAACTCCAGCATCCACCATCTGTTGAATATGTCTCCTAAAAACTTGGGGAAAATTCAGAACCGCTGTCCCCCCTATAGGATGATGGGCGATTACAGCATTATAGCCCAACTTTTTTGCAAGCCAAAGCTCTGAAACGCCAGCATCAATGCAGAACAAAACCTTTCCGATATCTTTACCTCCAACATAAATGGCACTGTCTTCTGGGACCTCCCTTAACCCAGCAAGTTTTAAGGATAAATCTATAATTTCCTCAGTATCCAACCCATCCGCCTTCCATATTTTTAGATATGATATTTTATTAAACTTGCCTAAATGTTAAACAACCTAAAATACCTAGCTATTACACCGTTTAAGCGCCAAAATAACGCAAACAAGTTTAGAAAGCAGCATACCTTAGTTCTTTTTCCTCTTCGTTTTTAAAAGGTTAATATATTCGTCCAGCGTCTTTTCCACGTTCCATTCGAAGCTTTCTCCAAACATTGCATTCCACCAGTTAATGAATCTTTCAAGGGAAATTTTCACAAATATTACGAAGAGGCAAGCTGGAATAACCAAAGTTAAAATAAGATTTATGGGGAAAGGGAAAAACAAGACAAGATAAAAGCTTAAGAAAAATTCCGCCACCAAAAATATTGGCACTAGAATCCCCCAGAAAACTCCGCCCGCGTTTTCAAGGAAACCTGTTCCCGGAACTTTCAAAATCAACTTATAGAACCAAGGCAGACTTTTTTCTTCAATTTTCTTTAGCTTCCTCTCTTCCATAACAATCGCTATAGTTTCACATAAGTTTGTTAGACTTAAGCTTTTATACTGTAAATTTTATCAAGGTTATCCGCTTATTTTGAGATATGGAAGTGGAGTTTATGGATGTTTTCGAGGCTATTATGGGAAGGCGAAGCATAAGAGACTTTAAGGCTACGGACGTTCCACCAGAAACTGTCGAAAAACTTATTGATGCTGGCAGGTGGGCACCTTCCGCTGGAAACATTCAACCATGGGAGTTTATAATTGTGCGAAAACCAGAAATTAAGAGAAAACTGGCTAAGGCTGCTTTAGGGCAGTCTTTTATTGAGGAGGCTCCCGTCGTCATCGTTGTTTGTGCGGATGAGGAACGTTCTGCACACGGTTATGGTGTGCGAGGGAGAACCCTTTACTGTATACAAGACACTGCTGCAGCTATACAGAACATTCATTTAGCGGCTTATGCTTTAGGTTTGGGCACATGCTGGGTTGGAGCCTTCCGCGAAGACGAAGCAAGAGAAGCTCTAAAGATTCCCGAAGGAATAAGACCAGTAGCCATAATACCAGTCGGTTATGCCGCTGAAGCTCCTTCGCCGAGAAACCGAAGAGCCTTAAAACACATAATTCATCATGAAACATTTTAGTGATGCTTATGAAAATGCGAAGCTACTATTTAGGCGAACTAACATGGTGCGATGTAGAAGAATTTCTAAAAGCACATAACGTTGCCGTAGTGCCCGTTGGAAGCTGCGAACAGCACGGTCCCCACTTACCGCTGGACACAGACGCTTACGACGCTTTTTGGTTATCTCTAAAAGCTGCTGAAAAGGCGCAGTGCGCCCTTGTGGCTCCACCCATTTATTACGGCGTTTCTCTGCATCACATAGACTTTCCCGGAACACTAACATTAACCCCTCAAACCCTTGAACAGTTAACCTACGAAGTCGGCGCATGCCTCACAAAACATGGATTCAAAAAGATACTTTTCGAGAACGGCCACGGCGGAAACACTCCAGCATTAGAGGCAGCAGCCCAAAGAATTAAAGCTGAAACAGACGCCTTTGTGGCGATAGACACTGTTAGCCTCATTCCAGACTTCATAGAAAAGTTTATAGAAACGCCCTATGACGCCCATGCCGGAGAGTTTGAAACCTCAACAACCCTAGCTAACCGTGAAAACTCCGTTGTTAAAGAAAGAATTTCAAAGCCGCAGCTAACCCTTCCAGAATCAAAATACGCCAAAATTGGGTTAAAAGAGGCTGGTCCAAAAGTCTCGTGGGCTTTCCGAACAAAAGAGATAAGCAATACAGGCGTAATAGGCGACCCAACAAAAGCCTCCAAGGAAAAGGGTGAAAAAGCTTGGAAACTCGCCATAGAAAGATTAGCAGAATTGCTAAAAGAGCTTGACACCATGTGAACGCAACTTACTTTAGGAAAAAGATTAATCTGTAAACTGACAATTGCTTTGTGGTTGTTATGAGCAATTTGGAAGAAGGTTTAAGGTGGCTGGACCAGGCAGAAGCCGATTTTAAAACGGCTAAGGACTGTTTGGACGATGGGAATTTTTATGCAAGCGCCTTTTTCGCTCAGCAGTCAGCCGGAAAGGCGTTGAAGGGTTTCTTATATTCAAAGGGTTACAGAGCTCTGATAACGCACTCCATTACTGAGTTGTTAGAAGAGGCTTCCAAAATTGATAAGGGCTTCAGAAAGTTTGTTGATTATGGCGGGAGCTTGATAGGCATTACATTGGTTCAAGATACCCGAACTTTTATCCGAAGGGGCCAGCTTATAAGTATTACACGGAGGAAATTGCTGAAAGATGCTTAAACTACGCAGAGTCAATATTGAAAGAAGTGAAGAAGTACTTGAGAAAATAAACGCTTACGTAGACAAAGTTATCAAGCAGCTTAATCCACATCTCGTCATTCTCTTCGGTTCGTTTGCAACTGGCGAAATAAACGAAGGCTCAGATGTTGACATAATCGTCGTCGCAGACTTTAAGGAAGACTTCCTCGACAGAATAGGAACATTAATGAAACTGAACACTTTTGGCATACCTATTGAGCCTATAGGTTATACGCTTGAAGAGTTTGAGGAGATGAAACGCCTAGGAAACCCCTTCATTTTGGAAGTTTTGGAGAAGGGCAAAATCCTCTACAAGTCTTGAACTGCATTTTCCATTAAACTTAATATTAAGGGATGACTCCCTAATCAACGTGAGGAGTTAATTTTGCTCTACTCTGAAATTGCCGACGCCTACGAAAAGATTGAGGCTACAACCAAGAGACTTGAAATGACAGACTTGCTAGTAGACCTCCTTAAAAGAACACCTAAAGAAATAATTGACAAAGTTGTCTACCTAACTCAAGGAAAAATCTACCCAGACTTTGTTAAGCTGGAAATAGGCGTAGCTGAAAGACTCGCCATAAAAGCTCTTGCACGGGCTTCTGGGCGAAGAGAAAGCGAAATTGAAGAGGATTTGAAGAAAAGCGGAGATATTGGCGAAACATCCCAAAAGTTTCTAGCCGAGAAAAGGCAGGTAACCTTTTTCCAGCAACCCCTAAAAGTTCAAAGAGTTTACGAAACTTTTGACAAAATGGCAAGGGCTTCGGGTTCCGGAGCAATTGACGCGAAGATTTCGCTATTAGCTGGGCTTTTGGCGGATGCTACACCAAAAGAAGCCAAATACATAATGCGAACAGTCACTGGAAACCTTCGCTTGGGCATTGCGGACATGACTGTTCTTGACGCTTTGGCAATAGCCTACGGCGGAGGGAAAGAAACCCGAGAACTCATAGAACGCGCCTACAACATTTCCTCAGACCTTGGAAGAGTAGCCAAAATAGTCGCCGAAGAAGGACTTGACGGAATTAAAAAATTCCAAGTCATCGTCGGCGAACCCATAAGGCCAATGCTGGCTGAAAGGCTTTCCTCACCTGAAGAAATCCTCGAAAAACTCGGCGGAAAATGTATAGCCGAATACAAATATGACGGCGAACGGATTCAAGCCCACAAGAAAGGCGGCGAAATCATACTTTTTTCAAGAAGGCTTGAAGACATTTCAGACCAATACCCCGACGCCATTGAACTTTTAAAACAGCATGTTTCAGCTAAAAGCGCAATTTTGGAGGCTGAATGCGTAGCCATAGACCCAGACACCGGTGAAATGCGCCCCTTCCAGGAGCTTATGCACCGCAGACGCAAATACGGCATAGAAAAAGCCATGGAAGAATATCCGGTTTCGCTTTTCATGTTTGACGCCTTATATATAGACGGAAAAGACTTGACCCTTGAACCCTACCCTGTTAGGCGAAAAGCCCTTGAAAGAGCAGTGAAAGAAGGCGATAGGGTAAAAGTCGCCAAATACCTAATAACAGACAACGTCAAAGAACTGGAAAACTTCTTTCTAGGAGCCATAGAAGAAGGCTGCGAAGGATTAATGTGCAAATCAATAGCCCAAGACAGCATTTACCAAGCAGGTGCGCGAGGCTGGCTCTGGATAAAATACAAGCGGGACTACAAAAGCGAAATGACAGACACCGTAGACCTAGTCATAGTCGGAGCCTTCCACGGACGCGGAAAACGCGCAGGAACCTACGGCGCACTACTATTGGCAGCATACAACCCAGAAAACGACACCTTCGAAACCGTAACAAAATGCGGAACAGGCTTCACAGACGAAGACTTGGCAAAACTTCCACAAATAATGAAAAAACACGTTATACCGCACAAACATCCAAGAGTAAACTCGCTTATCGAGGCGGATGTCTGGTTCGAACCCAAAACGGTCATAGAAGTATTAGGCGCAGAAATAACTCTAAGCCCCATCCACACATGCGCAATGAACACCATACGTCAAGGAAGCGGTTTAGCCATACGCTTCCCAAGATTTACAGGAAATTACCGAATAGACAAGGCTGCTGAAGACGCAACAACAACAAACGAAATAATAGAAATGTACCAGAAACAATTGAAGAAGATTGTTGAGAGTTAAGCTAAATTCTTTCCTTTATGAATTCTTGAGCTTTTTTTATGAATTCATCTGCGTTTTTAATTAGTGTTTTTACTTCGTCTTCGCTAAATACTATGCCTATTTCGTAGTCGCTGCTTTCTCTCATTTCAAAAGCTCTTCTGAAGTATTGCCCTAATTTTTTGTCCAATAAGTTTGTTTTTATTATTCTTAGTCCGAATTCTGATAGTAGGCCTGAATGGGTTTTTGCGTCGTATCCTATTGCGTTGAGCATGGCTTTGGCTGCGTGGAAAAATGCGTAGTAGGTTCTGTTAACGGAGTCTTCTATCATGCCTTTTTCGAATAGGAGCTTGGCTGCTTTTAATCTTGCTTTAGCAGCTTCCAATTCTTCTTTTATTCGAGCTTTAACGCTTTCCTCCATTGTAAATCACAATCCCTTTCTTAATTTCGTCTATTATCGGGCTTTTTCCCTTTTCAAGTTCTTCCTCAGTTATGAATTTGAGGGTTATAAGTTTTCCTTGTTCTGCGAGTATTTTGTCGGCGACGGATGAAGCTTGCTTCATTAATTTTTTGTTTTTTGTTATTATTGCTAGGTCTATGTCGGAATCAATCCTATAATTTCCTTTGGCTAATGAGCCGTAAAGTATGATTTTTGCGTGTTTTCCGACTGGTTCAAATTGCTTTAGTATTTCTTTGTGGAATTTTAGCATTTAAACGCACTTTGATAGAGATTTTGGGTGAATATTTATTTAAATCTAGTTGGAGGGTTGCTGGAGTGTAACTTTTCCACAACATTTTTAAGGGGTTTATGGAGTAGAATTATTTGTGTAATGAGAAGGCTAACTTCCTATACAATGTTTGATGGGCTTTCCTCTGCCTTTGCGAATTAAAGCCTTGATGAAAATGTTGTATAGAATCTGAGGCTTCTCCTTGAGAAATAATGGTGAAGAAGGGAGGAAAGAGAGTGAAAGAGAAAATTGCCTCTTTAACGATGGTGATGCTGCTCATTATAAGTGTGTTGGACTTTATGGCAATCATTTTCATCGCGTCTGTTGTAAGTTCCGATGGTTCAACTGACTGGTGGTTAATGTTTCGTCACGATATTAGCCAACAATACTTCCATCAATCTCAACCGAGGCGAAGAATTAGCTCTGCAAATTTCATGGAACACTACAGGACTTAACATCGAAAACTATACAATATATGTGAACGTATCGCTTGCCCCACCACTCATCGGCAATGAACCAGCAGACAACACCATGCATATTAACGTCACAATTGAAAGTGGAGTACATAACATAAAAATAACTGACGTAACACCTCTCAAAACAGTTATTGGACAAGGTTATTCGATGAACATAAACGTTACAGTCGTCAACAAAGGCGACTTTACAGAAACCTTTAACGTTACGCTATATGCAAACACAACCGAAATAGAAACAAAAACCACAACCCTCCAAAGCGGAGAAACCGCAACCCTAACCTTCACATGGAACACTTATGGCTTTACTAAAGGCAACTATACAATTTGGACTTACGCATGGCCAGTCCAAGGCGAAAAAGACATTGAAGACAACACCCTTACCGACGGAACAGCATATGTTAGTATTCGAGGAGATATAAACGGCGATAATACTGTTAACTATCTAGATGGCATTCTGCTAGGCGCAGCCTTCGGCTCCAAACCAAGTGACCCAAATTGGAACCCAAATGCAGACATAAACAACGACAAAGTAGTAAACTACCTAGACGCCATAATCCTAGGGGCAAACTTCGGACAAACAGACCCTTAAAGTTTCTTTTCTCTACTCTATGCAATTTAATTTGTAATTCTCCATTAAAACTTGTTTTTCCATGGCTTTGAACGCAAAATTTAAATTATATTCTGAAAAACTTCCGCTCTGCTTATGAGGTGTTAAGTTGAAAATTTTAGTTTTAGGCGGCTACGGGGCTCAAGGCTCCGTTATATGCTATGAACTTGCCAAACATAAAAAAGTTTCAGAAATTGTGTGTGCAGGAAGAAATATACAGCGCGCCAAAGCCCTTAAAGACGCACTTAAAAACGAGAAAATTTCAGTGTGCCGCGTAGACCTTAACAAAGCTGATGAAGTTCAAAAAGCCGTAAAAGGCTGTGACCTTGTGATAAATTCAGCATCCTATATTTATGACTTAAGAGTAATGAAGGCAGCTTTGGCTGAAGGAGCAAGTTTTCAAGGTCTTGCACTTGGCCCGTGTATCGATGCTCCTGGGGCACCCACTGAAAAAGTTCTTGAATTAACACTTGAGATGGACGAAGGGTTTAAAGACATAGGAAGGGTCGCTTTAATTGCAACTGGAGAGGATCCTGGAATAACTGATCTCGTCGCTGGATACGCTGCCGACAAATTTGAACAAGTTCTTGAAGTGCGAATGAAAGACTGCTCTCTTCAGAAAAGTGAAAGCTTGGTTTCAACGTGGACTCCGGATCTTCTATGGTATGACATGATACAGGAAGCCTACGTTTACGAGGACGGAGTATTAAAAAGAGTACCTCCATTCAGCGGCGAAGAAATATACGTGTTTCCGGAACCGCTTGGACCGCAACCATGCTACCACCATTATCATGAAGAACCTCCAATTATGGCCCGTTTCATCAAAGGTTTGCGGTATGCAGAGTTCAAAATGGCTGGACCTTACATGCCCTATGCGAAGGCCATATACGAACTTGGGCTGGTAAAAAACGAGAAAATTAAAGTGGGCGATGTTGAAGTAAAGCCCTTCGATGTTTTCTGCGCCTTACTGCCGAAACCACCTTCAATGAGTGAAATTAAAGAATTGATTAAAAAAGGAAAACTCGTGGATGAAATATGTTGCATAGTGACAGATATAAAATGTAAGGATAAGGGGAAAAATTTAGAAGTATCGTATATCTCGATGATGACCCTTAAAGAGGCGAACGAGAGAATTCCAGGGACAACAGCCACTTCCTACTTGGTAGGTGTAGGTGGAGAAGCATTCACTGAAGTGCTTGTTGAGGGATCTATAAAGTCCACTGGTGTTGTCCCACCTGAGGCTCTTTCAAAGGATGAAAAAGAGGCTGTTATTAGGAAACTAGCGGGGAAAGGAATAAAAATATACGAAACTGTCAAAAAAGAACTTGCGTAGTTAAAATCGCCAGCTTCTTTCACTTCTTTTTCATTCTGTTTTAACATTGACTAGAAGTTAAGATCTTCCCTTAAGTCTTCCTTTACCACTTTCGCCACAATTAAAGTGTTGGTTCTTTCAATTTCAGGCATACCCATTATAATCTCCAATTTTCGCAGGTAGTCTTCCCTATTTTTTGACCGAGTTAATACAATGAAGTCGTTTTCGCCAAACACAAAATAAACTCCCCAAACCCCTGGAATTGTGCAGATTTTATGCCCTATCTTTTCATGATAACCTTGTTCGTACTTGGCCCGGACAAGGGTGATTGTTAGGAAGTCTTTCCCAAGCTTTTCAAAGTTTATTTTGGCGTGGTATCCTTCAATAATCCCCTCCTCTTCTAGACGTCTAATTCTGTAATGGATGGTTGACTTTGGCACTTTTAATTTGTTGGCAATATATTCTAAAGAAAGTCTACAATCCTCTTGTAGAATTTTAATAATTTCAGCATCTATTTCATCGAGAATTTTGCTAGATCGTGTGTCCATTATTTTATCCCCTTCTCCTTTTAATGCAAATTATTAATCAGCTGTTTTATTCTAACGTTCTATATGATTTAAAAATTTTCTTTTTAAAAACTGATTATAAGAGATTGATTAGAACCTTAAGTATTGAACATTAATTGTAATTCATGCCAAAAATTTGGATAAAATTTAAAAAGTCATTGTGGTATATGAATATTGGTGTTGTAAGTGGAGAAGCCGGAGAAGATAATAGAAAAGGCTAACAAGTACATGATTACAAGTATGGTGGCAAAAATAGAGCCGGTTGTAATTGCGGAGGCAAAAGGTGCTATAATTAAGGATATCACTGGGAAGGAGTACATAGACTGTTTCTCTGGAATCTCTGTTGTTAACGCTGGCCATTGTCATCCAGAAGTAGTAAATGCTGCAATTGATCAAGCCAAACGCTTGGTGCATGCTTGTGGCTATGTATATTATATTCCAGTAACTGTAAAGCTGGCTGAAAAGTTGGCAGAGATAACCCCTCCAAAGTTGCAGAAAACATTTTTTGGTAACAGCGGAGCTGAAGCTGTGGAATGCGCCATTAAACTTGCCCGAAAATTCACTAAAAAATATGAGTTAATCGCGTTAATGTGCTCCTTTCACGGACGGACTCTCGGCACTTTAAGCGTCACCGGACAAGCCAGCAGAAGAAAATATGACATGGGCCCATATCTTTCTGGAGTGGCCTTCGCGCCACCTCCCTACTGTTACCGTTGCCCATTTGAAAAAGATTATCCGAACTGTGACTTACTCTGCGCTAGATCAATTCGCAGTACTATTGACTATTGCACCAGCAAAGGAGTGGCAGCGTTTATAGCTGAACCAATCATGGGTGAAGGCGGCATAATCCCCCCGCCTTCAGAGTACTTCAAGTTGGTAAAAGAGATCTTAAATGAAAATGGCATCCTTTTCATAGCGGACGAGGTTCAAACAGGCTTCGGGAGAACTGGAAAACTCTTCGGGATACAGCACTACAACGTGGAACCCGATATAATGACATTGGCAAAGGGCATAGCAGACGGTTTCCCATTGGGTGCATGCATCGTTCGAGAAGAGATAGGCAACGCTTTCGAACCCGGTGATCACCTTTCAACCTTTGGTGGAAACCCAGTTTCTGCTGCTGCAGCGTTAGCCAATATAGATGTCATATTGAAGGAAAAACTTTCGGAGAAAGCTGCGGAGAAGGGCGCATACATAATGAAGCGCCTAAACGAGATGAAGGATGAGTATCCCATTATCGGTGACGTGCGGGGAAAAGGGTTGATGATAGGCGTAGAACTTGTGAAAGATCAAGCGAAAAAAACTCCAGCGGCGGATGAAACAAGAAGAATAAGAGATCTCTGTAGAGAAAAGGGTTTGCTGATAGGTTCGGGTGGCGTTAAGGGATGTGTTATAAGAATTCAACCACCTTTAGTTATTACGAAAGAGCAAATCGACAATGCGCTAAACATTTTGGACGCTGCAATAAAAGAGGCAAGTTCTAAATGATGTGGGAGTGTGCAGATGGCGATACTTGAAGAACCGATAAAAGAGGTTTTGACCATTAAAAATTACATTGGCGGAGAATGGATTGAATCAAAAGGGGAAATGGTAGATGTAATAAACCCTGCAACTTGCAAAATCATCGCGAGAGTTCCATTATCGACAGAGGATGAGGTGAATGAGGCTGTTGGGGCTGCTAAAAAAGCGTTTCCTGAATGGAGAAGAACCACTCCGCTTGCTAGAGTGAGATGTCTTTTCAGGCTGAAGGAGCTGTTAGAGGAGCATTTTGAGGAATTAAGTAGAATTCAAACGATGGAGCACGGAAAGACTATCGATGAATCTAGGGGAGAGACTCGGCGCGGAATAGAGAACGTTGAGGTTGCAACGGGTATCCCATCGCTTATGATGGGATACAATTTAGAGGACATAGCGGTTGGCATAGATGAATATGTCATAAGACAACCCTTAGGGGTATTCGGGATAATAGCTCCCTTCAACTTTCCGTTTATGATTCCGTTATGGTTTGCGCCCTATGCGGTTGCCACAGGAAATTGTGTTGTCATAAAACCGTCAAGTGAGGTTCCCCTAAGCCAATTTAAGATAGCCGAATTAGTGGAAGAGGCAGGCTTCCCACCCGGGGTATGGAATATTGTGAATGGTGGAAGAACCGTTGTCTCAGCCATGCTAAACCATCCAGACATTGTTGGAATATGCTTTGTGGGATCAACGCCAGTAGCAAGAGACGTCATATATAGAAAATGCGGTGAAACGGGAAAAAGGGTTATAGCTCAAGCAGGGGCAAAAAACTTCCTCTTAGTAATGCCCGACGCTGATCTAGAAAGAACCATAGCCGCCTGTATGACATCCTTCTATGGTAACACAGGGCAAAGGTGCTTGTCTGGCGCCAACCTTGTCATCGTCGGCGAAGGACTTAATGAGCATGAATACAGCGCATTCTACAAAAAAGTTGTAAACGCTTTCGTGGAATCTGCCTCAAAAATCAGAGTTGGCTATGGATTAGACGAGTCAGTTCAAATGGGACCGTTACGTGACAAGAGCAAAAAAGAAAGGGTCCTAAAATTCATAGAAAAGGGAGTAGAAGAAGGTGCAAAACTAGTCCTTGACGGAAGAAACATAAAACTTGTCGGCGATTGGCCTCACGATTGCTTCCTTAATCCATCAGTTTTTGAAGAAGTCACACCGGATATGACGATTGGCAGAGAAGAAATCTTCGGCCCAGTGGCCAGCATTATGAACGCAAGAAGTTTCGACGAAGCAATTGAAATGATCCACAGCAACCCTTACGGCAACGCCGCGTCCATATTCACTTCCAGTGGAAAATGGGCTAGAGAATTTCAATATAAAGTTCAATGTGGCAACATAGGAATAAACATTGGCATAGTAGCGCCAATGGCATTCTTCCCCTTCAGCGGCATGAAAAACTCCTTCTTTGGTGTACTACACGGTCAAGGCCAAGAAGCAATTCGCTTCTTTACCGAGAGCAAAGTAGTCATTCAAAGGTGGTTCTAGTGCTCCTAAACACAGCCTCCGCCGTAATAAGCTTCCTTACAAGACTAGAAGAAGAAACGGCAAAATTTTACGAGGAACTAAGCAGAAAATACCCTGAAGGAAAGGAAATTTTCCAATCTTTCTCCAAGGAGAATGAGAAGAACAAATCTATTATACAAAGGGTTTATTATGGAGTAATAACGGACGCTTTGGAAGCATGTTTCTCGTTTAGGGAAGGTATGGACTCACAAAATTATGTTATTAAAACCGAAACAGCAGAAGACGCCAGTTTTGTTAGCATTCTAAAGTCTGCACTGGAAATAGAAGAGACTATTAGAAAAGCTTACATTGACGCTGCCGAGCTTTCAGAGGGTTTAATGGCTGATGTTCCTCAAGCATTTAGAGCAGTGGGCAAGAAGAGAAGCGACCGCATAACTAAATTAGCTGCTATTTTGGCTGGGGGAAGTCATGTTAAATGATGAAGAAATAACCTCTGAATTAAGGCTTACCTCTAAACGCGCAGGGAAACTTTACCCAGTGCTTCTCGACAAGTATGGAAACGTTATTGACGGAGCGCATAGGTTAACCGCTGACAAAAACTGGCCTAAAATTAAACTTCACCATATAGAATCTGAAAAGGATAGACTTATTGCAAGGCTAATTAGCAACGTGTGCCGAAGAAAAGTCTCTGCTAAGGAAAAAAGGGAAATTCTGCAAAGACTTGGTGAAATATATCTCGGAGAAGGCGTAAAACGTGGAACAACACTTGCCTATAAAATTTCAGAGGAAACTGGCATGAGCTACAGATGGGTGATGAAATATCTACCTGACAACCTTAAGGAAAGACCTGGTGTTGGCGGCCCTCATCCCTTTGTTTTTAAAAAAGTAGATGAAGGATTATCTAAAGGTAAAGGTAAAGTTGCACGCCGTGCAACTTTGCGGTTTGACATATTGAGGGCCGTGCCTCAAGAAAAGGTCTTAAAGATAGTTAAATATGCTAACACAGACTTTGTACAAATTTTGCTGGATGGTTTTTTCTATGATGAAATTGAAAAGCTGGCTGAAGGACTTGGCATAACATCGGATCATTTCGTTAACAACTTGCTGGTTTGGGTTGTGAAAAAACTGAAAGGAACAGCTATTAAAAGCACTGTTCCCATCAAAAGGCTTCAGAGAGCAGTTCCATGATGTCTTTTACTTGAATTTTATCCTCAGCGCCTATTGTTTTGATGCTGTCTTCCAATGTTAACATGCAGAATGGACAGGCTGTCGCGATTACCTCCGCACCTAAGCTAAGGGCTTCTTTAATGCGTTTTTCTGAAAGACGTGCACCCGGAATATCGTACCACATTCTTCCCCCTCCACCCTCGCAACATATGCTTCGTTTTCTCGACCTATCCATTTCAACAAACTTTACGCCTGGAATGTTCTCTATAATTTTTCTTGGTTCGTCGTAAATATTGTGGTGTTTGCCTAAAAAGCAAGGATCGTGATAGGTCACCACTTTTTCCACCTTTTTTGAGAATCTAATTTTTCCGCGGTCAATTAGGTCGGCAAAGTATGATGTGTAATGTGTGGCATCAAGTTTCTTTTTATATCTAACTTTAAAAGCGTTAAAGCAGTGTGGAGAAGTTGTAATTATTTCTTGCACATGATATTTTTCAAAAAGTTCAAGGTTGATTTCGGCCAGTTCTTCGAAGAGTCCCTTCTCTCCAAGTGAGTAGACTTCATTTCCACAGCAGTTTTCTTCATTTCCAAGTATTGAAAAACTCACGTTCAGCAAGTTTAACGTTTTTGCAATGTTCTTTGCCACATTTTGCGCGCGGGTGTCATATGAAGCGGCGCATCCAACAAAGTAGAGTGTGTTCGCCTTTTTTTTCTCTGAGGCATATTCTATTTTTAAATCTTGAGCCCAATCAGACCTTTTACTTCGACCTATTCCCCACGGATTGCCATACTTAAAAACTGCTTCCAACACGTTCGCTATGTTTTGCGGAACCAACCCTTGTTCAAGGAGGTAACCGCGTAAGCTGATTATAACATCTAAAGGTTTCGCTTCCCTCGGGCATCTGGATGAGCAATTTGAGCAAGTTGTACAATCCCATATCTCGTTTTTTTGCTTTATGTTTAATGGAGGATAAGTGGTTAAAGAGTGGAAAAGATAAGCTGTTTCAAGCATAAGTTTCCTTGGGTTGAGCTTGGATTTCATGGAAATAGGACATGAGCCAGTGCATGTTCCACACTGCATGCAAACGTTAAAGTCTAATGTTTTGAAAGCTTCGAAGGCTTCAGCAGCTTTAATCATCGTTTACTTCCCCCCCTACTCCCTTGTTAGAAGTGCCTTAACTTCGGCGAGGATCTGGTCGCTTCTAAATTGTGCCATTTCAATAGCCTTCACTGGACAAGCTGCGGAGCAGGAGCCGCATCCTTTACACAAAGCTTCAATGACTTTTACAGTTTTTCCTTCAGTAACCAAAGCGTTAAATGGACACATGGAAACGCATATTAGGCATCCACTGCACAAATTCTCGTCGATTTTTGCAATTGTAGTTTCAACTTCAACTTCGCCGGCTGACATAAGAATACTTGCCTTCTGGGCTGCTCCACTGGCCTGGGCAACCGTGTCTGGAATGTCTTTGGGTCCTTGAGCCGTGCCAGCAACAAAAATCCCATCAACAAGGGTGTCTACTGGTCTAAGTTTTGGATGGGCTTCCCTTAGAAAGCCATCTGGGCCTTTTGAAAGGCTTAGCATTTCAGTTAACATCCTTGCATCCCTATTTGGAATAAGCCCCGCCGACAAAATCAGCAAGTCCACCTCAACTTCAACCGTCACTCCAAGCAAAGTGTCTTCAGCATGGATTATTAGATTATTGGACTGGGGGTTTTCAAGAACTTCCGCAACTTTACCCCTAATATAGCGTATTCCTTCCTTTTGGACTCTTTTATAGAATTCCTCATATCCCTTTCCAAACGCCCTCATATCTATATAAAAAATTAATACTTCTGCGTCAGGGATTCTCTCTTTCACTAGCAGAGCTTGTTTAGTTGCATACATGCAGCAGACTCTTGAGCAGTACGGATTTGTCTTTTCATCCCTTGATCCAACACACTGAATGAAGGCGACACGTTTTGGAATTTTCCCATCTGACGGCCTTGCTATCATGCCTTTGGAAGGCCCTGTGGGGCTGAGAACCCTTTCAAATTCAAGTCCAGTAATCACGTTGCTATAAACACCGTAACCATATTCTTCTAAAATGGATGGATCAAACTGGTCGAAGCCCGTTGCTACAATTATTGTTCCAACTTCGATTTCGATCTTTTCAGTCTTTTGCGCAAAGTCTATGGCTTTTGCTCCACAAGCTTCAACGCATTTATAGCATCTAGCACAGTTGTCAATGTCAATGGTATAAGTTAAGGGTACAGCTTGAGGAAACGGAATGAAAATAGCCTTTCTAAGTCCAAATTTTTCGTCAAATTCATTGGATACCTCGATTGGGCATACCTTAGCGCAGTCTCCGCAGCCGTTGCAAAGTTCACTTATAACATATCGTGGTTTAACTTCAACCTCAACTTTAAAATTGCCTACGTAGCCTGAAACTTTCTTAACCTCCGAGTTTGTCAAGAGGCGGATTTTCGGGTGGTGAGCAACGTCAGCCATCTTTGGAGATAATATGCACAAGGCACAATCCATCGTTGGAAATGTCTTATCAAATTGGGCCATGTGTCCCCCTATGCTTGGTTTACTCTCCACCAAGTAAACATAGAACCCGTCTCCAGCGAGATCTAATGCTGCTTGAATGCCAGCGATGCCTCCACCAATCACCAAACAGCTTTTATTGACTGGAACTTTTATGGTTTCCAACGGTTCAAGCAAGTTGGCACGTGAAACAGCCATTTTCACCAAATCAATTGCTTTTGATGTTGCCTCTTCAGGGTTGTTTGCATGTACCCATGAACATTGCTCTCTAATATTCGCTATTGCAAGCAAATATTTGTTAAGTCCCACATCCTTTATGCATTCGCGGAAGGTTAATTCATGGAGCGAAGGCGAACATGCTGCAACAACTATCCTATTAAGTTTGAGCTTTTCGATATCTTGTTTAATTAATGCTTGACCAGCATCTGAACAGACATATAAGTAATCTCTAGCTACAATGACATTTGGAAGTTTAGAAGCATATTGTGCAACCCTTTTTACATCGATGCTTCCAGCTATGTTTGTGCCGCAGTGACACACATAAACGCCAATCCTTACTTGTTTTTCCCTCAGCCTACTCATTTTTAACTCCCTGGCACGTTTTATCTAAATATGATTCCAATGCATTTGAAGTTCTAGCAGCGCTTTGATTCTAAGTTTCAGCGATAAGTTTTATCAAAGCCTTTTTCCTCATTTTTTGTCCAAGCTCCTCGCTTGTCATAAGTTGTAAGGCTTCTTGGGGGCAGAAGGTGACACATTTAGGTTCATGTTGACATAGATCACAGAATGTTGCGATTTTTTTGATGGGGTGTATGAAGTTTGCTCCGAATTCACATGCTTCTATACACCATCTGCATCCGTCGCATCTTTGTGCATCAACCAGGATCACGCCGGTGTTCTCGTCTCTTTTCAATGCTTTTCTGGGACAGCTTTTTACACATTTTGGGTCCTCACATAGGCGGCAAGCAATGGCCATGTTCAAAAAAGGTTCTGCACGGATCGCTCGAATTCTAGATAGTATAGGGTTAAATCCCCCTTCTTTAACGGCTGAACAAACAAGCTCGCAAAGGCCACACCCAGTGCATTTCTCCGGATCTGACACTATGAACTTTGTTTGTGCCATCTTAATCCTCCTTTATTCCTAAATCTTCAACTAAATCCTCTAAGCCAAGTTCTAGAAGTTTCCGCTTCGTAGGTATACCTTCCATACTCCATCCCCTAGCTTCAAAATAAGCATTCAGCATAGCATCAAACTCTCCTTTTTTCACAAGCGAACCCTTTGCCACTCCAGAAGGTATTGGATCCTCCATAATTCGCGGTGGAGGATAGTCGTCGCTTCTCTTCCACCCTTCACGTATGTTGTAAGCCTTTTCTAGATTGTATATGCGATCTCCTGCTTCTCTAAGTTTTTCAGGAGGCATTTTGATTCCTGTAACCAAGGTGTATAGTTCTGAGAGTTCTTCATATGCGCTTATTGCTCCTCGCATGAACTTGCAAAGGATTAAAGATTCAAATATTGCCCAAAGGTTCTCCCTTTCCATGACAAGTTTTCCGTACTCCTTGTCTGCCTTAAATCTGTCAATTTTTCCTTTAAGGTCAAAATCGTACATGCTTGACCTAAGGTGGCATCCTCCTCTAGTTGAAGTGCAGAAGCCTAATGCACAAGCTTTTAACCCTCTCAAATCGTATCCGGGAAGTTCAAGTCCCTTGTTGTGCATTGCAAAGCGCTCTGATCCCTTACCCAATTTTTCGGAAGCTTTTTTAACGCCTTCAGCCAGCAGGTTTCCAATCTCTTCACGGTAAGCTATCTTCCTTATGATCTCATGTTGCGCCTCATAATTGCCAAACGTTAATTGGATTCCGCCAGTATCCTCTTTTGTGAACAGTCCTCTTTCAAAGCACTCCATTGCCCAACCTATCACCACTCCGGTGCTGATTGTATCAAGACCTAACTGATCGCAGAGATTTACAGCCCTCACTATTGCTGGATAGTAGCCTATGCCACATTCTGAACCCAAAGCGTAGATACTTTCAAATTCAACGCTTCCAAACTCCCCAGCGAAGGGACCGCTGTCAACTTTGACTAAATGATCACATGCTATAGGGCAACCTGAACACGCAACAGCTTTCACAACGTGATGTTTATTTATGTACTCCCCGCAGATTTTCTCTGCCAATTCGAAGGTGGCATCCTGCCAGTTTCTCGTTGGCAAGGCAGCCAATTCGTTATGTACAGAAACACTCGCTGGGGTGCCGTAATCCCTATAATTTTTCACGTTTGGACCTTTGCACCTTTCGTTTAAGTTAAGGCATTTTTCCATCAACTTGTCTAGGTCATAGGCCTCAACCATTTTTGTGCCTCTAACTGCAACTGCTTTAAGGTTCTTTGAACCCATAACAGCTCCCATTCCAGTTCTCCCAGCCTGCCTGAACCTATCATTTGTTATGTTCGCAAATCTAACCATGTTTTCACCTGCAGGACCTATAGCCGCCACACAGACATTTTCATCGCCAATTTCGTCCACAATCATTTGGCATGTTTGTCCCGAATATTGCCCCCACAAATTTTTCGCATCTCTAAAATAAACTTCGTCATCATCAATGAAGAGGTATACAGGTTTCTCTGCCCGTCCTTTTATCACAACTGCGTCATAACCAGCCCGTTTAAGAGTTGGGCCCCATGCACCAGAAGACACTGACTCTCCCATGAATCCAGTCAGCGGAGACTTAGCTTGAACTATATATTTGCCGCTTCCAGGAACAATTGTTCCAGCAAAAGGGCCTACAGCAAAAATAAGCGAGTTCTCTGGGCTAAACGGGTCTATTCTAGGCCTAGTGTTATCGTAGAGAAGTCGTATAGCGAAACCGTTGCCTCCAATGTATTTTTCGCAAAACTCATTGTTAATGGGAACTTTTCTAACTTTGTCGATTTCCAATTCAATATACAAAATTTTTCCGGAATAACCGAACATTAAACATAACTCTCCAAGTTCTGGCTAAGTTCTTAGAGGAACATTAGTTTTTCCCTCATTTTATTAAAGATATCGCCATCCCTTAGATGTTGTAACTTCAATATTCTTATTAAAGCGAAAGTTGAAATGTAAACCCAAGTGATTTGATGGTTCGTAAAGTCACAAAGAAAATCGAATCTAACGAATGTTTGACCATAAAAAGAGGATTGCTAGGTTTATATGACAGTTTGGTTTTAAACAAAACCCGTTGTGTTGGTTGCGAAATCTGTGTAAAAGTATGCTATAAAGAAGCGCTTAAACTTTCAAATGCTATCGTTCATGAAGGCAAACTGTTAGAGAAAGGCGCAATAACCATTGATGCGGATAAATGCACTTTTTGCGGAATGTGTGTTGCCCTATGCCCACTCAATGCGATAAAAATATTCAGAAATGGAAAAGAAGTAAACCCAGCCGTTGAAACAGAACTATTTCCGCATATCCTAAAAAAGGTAGCAGTTAATGTCGAGAAATGCGATCCTACATGTAAGCTTGTTTGTAAAGAAAGTTGTCCGACAGAAGCCATCTCCATAAAAACGGAAAGACTCGATGAAAAGAGAATAACAAAGATAATTGATGTTTCCATAGAACTTGACAAGTGCATTTTTTGTGGGAAATGTCAATCTTCATGTCCACAAGAAGCGATAGAAATTACGAAACCTTTTCAAGGCCTAATTCAACTCACTCAGACTCTGTGTCCCGAAAACTGCAGCGCATGCGTAGATATCTGCCCAAGCAAAGCCTTAGCCTTAACAGAAGACGGAGAAATCGAAGTTAAGGAGCAGTTCTGCATCTTTTGCGGAGCTTGCCAAGAGGTTTGTCCAGAAAAAGCCATAGAAGTGAAGCGAACGCGCGTCCTTCACGATTACACTGCGTCAAGAGCTTGGATTTCTGCTTTAGAAAAATTAACCTCTCCCGAGTGCGTGGATAAAGAATTAGGCGCTAAATCCATGAAAAAGTTAATTGAAGCTGTCAGAAAAATTGATCGTTTTTGAAAGCCTGCATTTCCTATTGCATATTGACTATTTAAAGTTAAATTATCCCGAAAAAAGCTAATTTTATTTTAAACTTTTCATAATAAGATTTAAAGCGCTGAGGTGTGAATGTGACTCAAAATAAGCTTCCAAATATAATTGTAACACCGCCTGGACCTAAATCCGCTGAGTTGATGAAACTATGCGAGAAATACGTGCCTAAAGCAGTTTACAACATTACCCCAATATTTGTGGCTAAAAGCGAAGGTGCAGTTATCAGAGATGTGAATGGAAACGAATACATAGACTTTGCAACGGGTATATCATGTCTTAACGTTGGTCATAGAAACCCAGAAGTTATAAAAGCCGTGAAAGAGCAGCTAGAACAATACTTGCATCTGTGCTTTCATGTAACGCCATATGAACCCTACGTTAGATTAGCTGAAAACTGGCTACAATAACCCTAGGTGATTTCCAAAAGAAAGTTGTATTAATTAATAGTGGAGCAGAAGCCGTGGAAAATGCTGTGAAAATTGAAAGAAAATACGCTAGAAGATCAATAATAGTTGCGTTTGAGTATGCCTTCCATGGGCGGACAAGCATTACAATGGGTTTAACCGGTAGTGTTAATCCGTACAAATATGGTTTCGGATATTTTGACGCCGCCATTCATAGGACTCCTTACGCTTACCGTTACCGCTGCTCTTTTGGGCTAGAATATCCGGAATGCGGTATGAGATGTATAGAATATCTCAGAGACACTTTTGCTGTTCACCTATCGCCAGACGAGGCAGCGGCAGTTATAGTCGAACCAATTCAAGGCGAGGGAGACTTTATTGTTCCTCCTAAAGAGTTCTTGCCAGAGTTGAGAAAAGTTTGTGACGAAATAACTTGTTATTGATAGTTGATGAAATTCAAAGCGGGATGGGCAGAACTGGCAAGATGTTTGCAGTCGAGCATCACCATGTAATCCCCGACATAATTACTATGGCTAAATCCCTCGGCGGTGGCCCTCCAATTGCCGCCACAGTAGCTAGAGCAGATACAATGGATGCTGTTCAAACAGGTGGATTAGGCGGGACTTTTGGAGGAAATCCTCTCAGCTGCGTTGCAGCGGTAAAGGCTATCGATGAAGTTAAAAAGTCACTTGGTAAAGCCGAAAAGCTTGGAAAACTTCTGATCAATAGGCTTAAAGAAATGCATGAGAAGTATGAGATAATCGGAGATGTTAGAGGCGTTGGTTTAATGGCGGGGGTTGAACTAGTTAAAGATAGAAAGACGAAGGAACCAGCAAAGGAGGAAAGAAATCAAGTGATAAGCGAATGCTACAAAAAGGGTTTGATAATAATAGGTGCGGGAACCTACAAGAATGTGGTGAGATTTCTGCCGCCATTAAGCATAGGTGAAGCGCTGTTAAATGAAGGGTTAGATATATTTGAGGATACAGTAAAACGGCTTAATTCCCCCTAGTTTTGTTATGACAATGAGAAAAAAGATGCGGTTAGGTAGTTTATGTCTTAAGTAAATTAAGCAGGCCAAAATTCTTTCTCGAGGCGGAAAGCGCTTGGTTTCCTCTTACCTTTTATTCTTTCTGCCAGCGCATGCGCAATTATCGGCAAAGCAATTGTTGCATCACAGTAGCATTGTGCAAAACTTCCTTCTGGTGTTTCCTTCCCCCAAGATACTGCCTCTTCAAACGTGCATCCTGACAACCCACCCCATTGGGGCGAGTCTGTTGTTATTTGGACAGCATATTTGTGGGGGTAGTAAGTTTCATCTGATATGTTGCGGCGATTGGGTGTTTTTTCTCTGTAGGGAATCTGTCTCTCTGGATATAGAAGGTCGGCGGTTACGGCGAAAAGTTGGATAAAATCTTTTGGCACTCCCCCGCCTATGTATATTACCCCAGTTTCTTTGACTTTTTCCGCTATCTTCATAAATTCCACATAATCTTTTACTGCGTCGATGGTTAAGTTGAAACCTCTGCCTTTAGCGATAAGCGCTGCATCTCCGTAGGGGCTGTCAATTATCGCCGGGCAGAAAATTGGCATCCTTTTTTCCGCGGCGACTGCAACAATGCTTCTAATTCCCTTTTTGCATAAGTACTTCCCGAAAAGGTACAGAAATTCTCTTGAAGAATATTTGTAATTTTCGTCAAGTGTTTGGATAAATTCTGCGATAAGTTCTGTCATCTTCAAGTAGTCGTCTTCTCTTCCATAAACATCATAGTACCTGTTAAGTCCCATTTTGAATAATTCTCTATCGTTTACTAAATGAAAGCCTTTGTAGTAGCTAAACCCCATTGCCTCTACAATGTCTTCAGAAATGTTTGCTCCCGTAGGAACTAAAACATCGATAAAGTTATTTTCAATAAACCAGTTGACTAATTTCCACTGTCCCGCTGTCGAAAGGGATCCGGCGAACCCCATCATTATTGTTACGTCTTTATCCTTGATCATTTTTTCTATGATTTCGGTTACTTCGGCTAGTTTTCTACCTTGAAATCCTGTTTGCGCCATCTTATGGAGAAGTTCCGAGATCGATGTTGGTGTTGTCACCTCAATTGCCTTGACTTTCCTTGAGAAAAGTTTGCTAAACTCCATTTTGATCGTTAAAGAGTAATCTGTTTCTTATTTAAAAGTTTTGCAATCCATCTTTCTCAATAATCTAAGGAAGTTCAAATAGTTGAAAAATGTGATAAAAAATGGAAATTAGACTGCTTCTACCATTGGCATTTCCATGTCAAGTCTTCTGACATGTTCTGCGATTTCTTTAAAGACCTCCAAATGCTTGTTAATGTCTTCTTCCGTGTGTTGCACTGAAACTGTCCACTGTTCGTCGGGTCCAGGAGCCATGGGCACAACTCCTCTGTTTAGCATTATTATAAAGTAGAGCATCCATCTCGCAACTTCGGTTGTTAGAAAACTCCTCCAATCCTCAACCTTCTTGGCCTTTGTGAAATGCATGGTGCCACTTGTGCCAGCCCATTGAACTATCGCAGGAATCTTTGTGTCGTTTATGATGTCATCATAGCCTTTGGCCAACATTTCAGAAAGTCTAGTTGCCTCAGCCATTGCTTCTTCTGTTAAAATCTTCGACAAAGTAACTATTCCAGCGGTTATACAGAGTGGATTAGAGTTAAAGGTTCCTGCATGCGAAACTACACCCGGAACAACGCAGCTCATTACCTCCTTCTTTCCCGCCACAAGGGATAGTGGATATCCTCCTGCTATGGCCTTTCCCATGGTTACGAGGTCTGGTTTAACCTTAAAGTATTCCGCGGCCCCGCTATAGAATTTTCCACATGTTTTTACTTCGTCGAATATTAATACGGAGTTATATTCATTGGCAATGTCTCTTAATCCTTTTAGAAAATCTGGTTTGGGAACAACAAACCCCATATTCATGGGTATTGGCTCTAAAATTATTCCTGCAACTTCATTTCCATGGACTTTCATGATTGTTTCAACAGCTTCTAAATCATTAAATGGCGCCACTAAAGTGTTTTTGACCACTTCTTCCAGAATTCCTTGCGAGGCGGGAACTTGATTTGGAAATCGAGGATGCCCGGCCTTAGCTTTTGAAGGTTTCACATTGACTAAGAGGCTATCTCCGAAACCATGATAGCATCCCTCAAACTTTAATATTTTTTTCCTTCCAGTGTACGCTCTTGCAAATCTAATGGCATAGCTTGTGGCTTCGCCGCCTGTGGATGAGAACTTCACCATGTCAACCTTAAAACGTTCGCATATCATCTTCGCCAGCTTATATGAATCCTCAAACTCGAAGCCGAGAATTGTGCTGTTTTCTATCCTTTCCTTCATAGCTTCAACCAGTATAGGATGAGAATGTCCCGCCACGAGAACACCGAAGGCCAGATTAAAGTCTACGTATTCGTTGCCGTCAGCGTCCCACAGCCTGGAGCCTTTTCCCCTAGTAAAATATAGCGGATAGGGCTCGAAGAACCTATAATTGCTGTGCACACCAAACGGAGTTACTTTAACGCTTTCTCTGTAAATTTGTTCCGAACGTTTTGTTCTTTCCATAAGTCTTTTCATTTCAGCGTCATAAACTGAACTCATTTCCTCCCTCCGTGCAAGCATATCTCGAATATTTGACTTTATAACTGTTATGCACTAATAATGTTCAGCATAAAATGTTTGCAGTAGGCTTCTATTCAATAGAGCAAATAACCTCATAAAGGGGATATTTCCTTTTGAAAATCCTGCCCCTCTTCTCCTTAACGACTTTTAGTCCCCTATATTTATAGAAAAGCATCATTTTGTACTTGTTTGGGTCTTCCTTATTCCTCTTCAGCTCCTTAGCGAGCTTCTCTACAAGTTTTTCTATGACTTTTTTGATTCGCTCTCTTCCTTTGCTGAATTTGTCCATGTGGCTTTCTTCGTATTTTATCACTCTTCTCCTTATTGTGTAATCGGTTGCCATCAATGCGATCATTGTGGCGAGGGAAAAAGTGGTGGTCAACACAAGAGCAAGGGGATCCTTGAATATCGTGAATGGGGGAACTAGAAGTTTTTCAAAGGGACGCAGGCGTGTTGCAAGCGTTAAGATCATTAAAAATGAGGCTATCGGGACAAGCATTTTAAGGATAGCAACAACCCTCATTAAAGACGGCAAACCTTCGATATTTAATGGAGTGTAAGCTATTTTCTCCACGTCATGCCTAATCTCTTTCCACATTTCAGTAAATTCTTTACTTCCTGTTTTTTGAAATCCAGCTTTTATCACTTCAGGATTCGGCCGCCTAAAAGCCCGTACGCTGTCAAGAGTTATAATCAAATCACATAAATTGTTTAATTCTTCCTTTTCAATGGAGAAAAATTTTGGCATAGCCAGCTTCCGCTATTGGCTCTCTGATCGGAAGAAAATCCAGTCTTCTACGTCATTGTACCATTTCTTACTAGTTCCAACTTTGGCTCTTAGCTTCCAGCTCAAACTTTTTGGTTTTTGCTCGATGAAATTAGAGATCTTGTCTATTCTTTCGCAGATAATTTTTTTGTCCTTTTCGTTTAAAACATTGCATCCATTGGAGAATTCCTTTATTTTTTTCAAATTTGTGGTTGCGGTGTAATAAAATCCCCAATCAGAGGTAAGTCCTGCTCGAGCTAAAGCCTCAAGATTTATTGTATCTTTATCTGTGGTGCCTACGTCGTGGGCTCTTAAAAGGACAATCGCATCTTTGATGTCTTTTTCGTTTATTCTCACTATCTGTAGTTTCTGAAGTAGTAGTTCGGAAAGTGGTAAAGTCGGCGAGTCAGCCTCCAATCTTTTGTCGAAATCTATGGTGTGGTTCATTTCCAGTTTGTCGAAGAATACTTCAATCATGGGAACTGTTCCTCCGAAGTATATGTGTCTCTTCATGCCATAATGCATGTGTAGTTTCTTGTCGACATCGTATCCTCTGCTCTTGAAAAATTCAAATATTTTGCCTCGGAATTTGCCGTGGCTTGCAAAATCTATATCCGTGAAAACTTTTTTCCCAAGTCTTGACAAGTTCTCCCATAATTGTTTACATTCCTCAGAATGTAGGCATATTCCCATGCCGCCCATTATTCTAAGTATTATGCCTTTATCGCCCGCTTCTCTGACGCATGATAGCGCCTCGTTTATGAAAGTTTCAGGTGGAGGATACTCTTCGATGGGAATTTCTGAAGGCAACCTGATTTTGCTTGACAATTTTCTCCCCTATCCAGACGTGAATTGGAAGCTCTTAACTTTTTCTTTTTCTAGGGAGACGATTATTCCGCGTAGAATTCCTTCCGAGTATTCGCTTCCAGGGTTTATGCATAACGTTCTGCCAATTTTTTGTGCTCCTCGAGATTCATGGATGTGTCCGTGCAACCCTAAAAGCGGTTGGTGCTCTTTAATGGCGTTAAGGACTGCAACGCTGCCAACGTTGATTAACTCGCTGACTGAAGGAACCAAGTCTTTTGACAATTTGTATGCTTGATCTAGATTTGTGCCGTATGGCGGTGCGTGAAAGTTGAAAATCGCTTTCTCCATATCATCTATTTGTGACACTAGCTTATCAATTTTCTTTCTCAGTTCTTCTTCTTCGCATTCTCTGGGGGTGTCCCATGGAGTGAAGTTAGACCAAGACAGCGTTACCATTTCGTGATCATTTATCGTCACTTTTTTGTTGTCGACGTTAACTGCGCATTTAAAGCTGTTCAGTACTTCGTCTACTTCGAGAAGGTCGTCGTTGCCAGGTGCAATGAACATTTTTATTTTTGTGCCTTTCAGTTTTTCCTCTATTATATTCTCCCATTCTTTGAGCCTCTCTATTACTAAACGTTTAAACAATTCCTCTACTTTTCCAGCGCCTAAATGTATTTTTCTAACTTGGGCGTCTATTCTCCCAGTAATGGTTTTTCCTTCAGCGATTAGTTCAGCCACTTCCTCTGGAGTTGTAATGAAACAGTAGTTGCCAGTTATCGCTATCCTCTTCTTAAGGGCTAAGAGTTCTTCTTCAGTTTTTGCCACTATCTCTTGTCCTAGAAAACTACATGTATAGCAACCGTCGGGCTGTTTTACTATTGGATTGATCATTTTCCCGCTAAGGTCGCCGAGCATTATGCCAACGTCTACATTATAGATTTTTAAGGCGTTAAGGAACTTTCTGAGGCATATTTCTGACCCGTGGACATCAGTGACGAAAAATATTCTTACAGTGCCCATCGCTCTCATTCACCTAACTTTAAACTTTACGGAATAGAAACACCGGATCCCTCTTATAAGTTTTCATAAAGAGAAAAAGGTGGTTTTTGTGGATCGGCTATTCAGGCGGGAGTTCCTTGAATGCTAGTGTTACATCGATTCCTTCTTTAGCTCTCTTCAAGCGCCAGCCCCAATACCAGAGGACAGCTGCTGCTATTACTGCGATGAACACTATTGACCATTGGAAGTTTATTCCTCCCATGGCTGGAGATGTGTAGAAGGCCCAAACCATTATGGTGGTTAGGGTTAGGCTCACAATTCCGGAAAGCACTGCTAGGCCTTTCCACCGGTGGGGTGAAGCGTCCCAAATGTGCCTAACTTTTTTGACGAATGGGAAGAGCATGCATACTATTCCGATTATTCCCCAAACAACAATGGCGTCCAACACCTCTATTGATATTCCTCCAAGCCATTGTGGGAAGAAGCAGTAGTGCGTCAAAAACGCCTCTGAAAGTATGAAGAATAACGTGTACAGTTTTACAGGCGAATTGAATCGTGGGCTAAGATCCAAGAACCAACGGGGTCCAATTTGGTCTAATGCTTGAGCAAATAGAACTCTAGTGAAGACTATGAAGGAGATTGGCAGATAAAGCCAGTTAAAGAATATGAATTGGGCGCCTATGAAAAACTTAAGTACAATATTGTCTGTGAGAAGCGCTGCAAAGTTTGCCCAGTTGGCTGGGAAAGGCATAGCGTACCATTCTGGAGTTTCATTGTCTGCGTAGGCGACAGCGCCCATAAATTCATATCCTAAATTATTTTGAAACACGTATCCAGCCCATGCGCAGACCATGCTAGGCACTAGCGCTGATAACAACTGAGCCATCAATATGTTACGTTCCGGCCTCTTGATTTCACCTCCAATATAACCGATATAGAAACCATAGCTAACGGACCATGTCACGCTTGGCACTAACCCAAAAGTCGAAACCCAATTCCACGTACTTGGCGCGTAACCCGCCTCAGACGCATACGCTATCATTTCCTGATAGCTTGCGGAGTCGTATTCAGCGGCCACAGCGTCCCATTTGGCAATAAATACTTCTTGTGGTGTGAAAGTTATTAAAAGCAAACCTATAACCACTCCAGCCATTCCTAAGATGAAGCATATTTTCTGCGCCAATAGATAGGATTTAAGCCCGGATAACACAACAAGAAAAGCTATTATCATTGCAATTGTGGCTACGAGGAACATGCCAGCTGTCGTATCAAAAAACTCAATCATTTCATATGGGATCCCCAATGCACCAGCAAGTATGGAAACTCCGGGGCTTGCGACTAAAGGAGCAAGCAGCCACATCCAAGCAAGTTGTGTGAAAACTCCTTGAACCCAACTGGTTGCCGTTCCAAGTGCTGGATGAACTACTCGAGAATTGTATACGTAGTCTCCTCCGCTTCGGGGCATTGACCCGCCGAGGATTCCCCACGCCAACGAGACGCCGCAAACCGTTAGAAACATTGTTATTATTGAGGCAAGCACCATGTTTCCTCCGGGGAACGTGTACAATCCCCAGCTGTGCATTGTCCATAAGCCACCTCCTATACCTCCATTCATAAAACCGAGGGCAAACGCATCGAAAAGTGAAGCTTCTTTAGCTAATCCGCTTGCTTTTCTTGCAAAAACTGCCATTCTTTTTCCTCCTTCAGTGAAGCCTTTTAGACCCTAAAAGCTTTTAACATTTTTGCTTTAGGTCATCAACAGCACCAGTATTGCCTTCTCTACATGCAGCCTGTTTTCAGCTTGATCCCACACAATGGATTGAGGACCATCGATAACCTCGTCTGTTACTTCCATTCCTCGGCTTGCTGGAAGGCAGTGCATGAAAACAGCGTTTCTGGACGCTTTCCCTAGGAGGCTGCTTTTAACTTGGTAAGGAGTAAAAGCTTTTACCCTTTCTTCAGCCTCTTGCTCTTGCCCAACCCACCACCAGAGATCCGTGTAAACAACATTCGCCTCTCGTATTGCCTCATCTATGCTTTCGGTAAAAGTTGGGGCTAAACCTGTTTCTTTAACGTTTTCTTTCACCAATTCCATCGTTCGCTCCTTAGGCCAATATTTTTTTGGTCCGCAGAAAGTGAAGTGCATTCCCAGCTTTGAAGTTAAAATTAGCAGTGAATTTGCAACATTTGTGGCATCGCCGAAAAATGCGATCTTGATTTTTTTTAGATCTCCAAAACGCTCCCACATGGTGTAAACGTCGCTTAATGCTTGAACCGGATGAAGCCAGTCAGTTAATCCGTTAATAACCGGAACTGTGGCATGTTCAGCCAGTTCAACTAGAGTTTCGTGTTTAAACAATCTAGCCATTACGGCGTCGACATATCTGCTTAAGGCTCTGGCAGTATCTCTAACCGTTTCCCGCATGCCTAAGTGAATCTCGCCAGGTCTCAAGTAAAGTGCGTGTCCGCCAAGCTGGCTCATTGCAACTTCAAAGGAAACTCGAGTTCTTGTAGAAGGCTCTTCAAAAATCATCGCCAAATTTTTCCCCTTTAGAAGCTCGAGTCTTTCGCCACGATAGTATGAATTTTTCAAATCTTTTGCTGTTTCAAAAATCAGCCATATGTCTTGTTGAGAAAGCTCTTGGCAAGTTAAAATGTCTCTCGTTGACAATCTTCCCATAAGTCCCTCAACCTATAACATTTCTATTTTCTGGAAAGAGGCATCGTTAAACATCTAGGCCCTCCGGCGCCGCCCAAAAGCTCCGGCATTTTTAGGCTCACAATGTCTATGCCGTGCCTCTCCAACTTTCTGCGTGTCGTTATATTCATTTTCTCCTCTCCATCAATGAAAAGTATTTTTCCCGGGGCTAAGCATAACCAGTTTACAGCCAAGGTTTTTGCTTCCCTTTTAGGAACCTCTACCACTTCAAAACCTTTTCTTTTAACTGTTTTTATGAATCTTTCTGGAACCGCTTTAGGGTACACGGCAGCAACAGTCCTTGAAGCGACGTTGAAAACTGTGTCAAGATGCATGACCTCTGGACTGAGGCGCACCGGGATTACACGTTCAACTATAAAACCTTCCAGGACAGCCTTAACCTGTCTATAACCCGTGAGATTTGTTCGATAGCTAAGCCCAAGCAATAACGTTTCTTCGTCGAGATATATGACGTCACCGCCTTCCATCATTCCAGTTCCATAAACCTTGAATATTATTGGAATATCCAACTCAACCAGTTTTCTCATTACAAAGTCTTCCTCGTAAGTTCTCGGTTGATCGGCATGTCCTACAATTGCTCCATAAGGCGTCATGAAACCATGATCTCGCACATAGCTTTGGTTTGGCGGAAAGATCACGTTGCTTTCTTTACCTGGGTCCTGCAGAAAAATTACGCTTGCTCCAGTTTCCTGTCTTACTAATCTTATCATAGCATCATACTCTAGTAGAGCCTTGTTAAGATCATACTTTTTGTTGAAAAGCCATTTCCACGGGTTTTTCTCATCGATCAATTCCACTTCTGGTCCAGGTCTATGCGCTAATACGCTCTTTAAAGGATCAAATTCGTTGTTCAGCCCGTAATCTGTCATTAAGTGAGCTGAAAGTGAGCGTTTTTCCCTGTTAAAAGCTTTGATCAGTTCTAAAATTTCCTCTGGGTTCTTTCTTTGCAACTGTTTAATTGATTTTTGGAAAATTTGTTCAACGATTTTCCTAAAAATCGTGCCCCACAAAAGCCTTGGAACTAGACAACTCCCTCACCAAGTGACTGTCGGTTGTGGACTCATAAATAGGTTTTGGAGAACCTTCCGTAACGCACATTCGGTAAGCTTGATTCCTTACAAGATAGTTCTTATAACTCTTTTGTTACCAAGTTGTTATTTGGTTAAACCAAGTCTTATTAGAGTTTCTTCTTTTGGTATGCCGTTATTATCCCATCCGCGAAGCGCATAGTATTCGTCTAATGCCTTTTCAAATTCTTTTTCTGAAACTTTAACTCCGTCCGTGGGACCTCCTCTAAGGGGTTGCTTAAAGAATTTCGGAGGAAGCTTATCGTCTTTCCTTGAAAATCCTTCTCTTATATTAAAGAGTCTGCCCAAGTTCCATATTTGTTCACCCGCCATTTTTAGTTCTTCAGGCTTTACTGGCTTGCCCCAGACAGGTGCGAGCAACGTCGCCATTTCCTCATAATTTATGATCCAGAAGTCGCATACTATCAGAGACCATTTAACACTGTTTATGTCTTCCAGTCTTTTCACAAGAGCTGGCTTTTCCTTGAATGTTCGGGGTTCTAACTTTCCAAACGCGTCTTCTGAAACAGCCCATGCTCTAAGGTGGCATGCCCCTCTGTCAGCTGTGGAATATGCCAGAGCCATGCCCCATGTGCCTCTAGGCTCGTAACCCGGTATCTCCAGACCCTTAACATCAACAGCGTATTTTTCAGCGTCTACTCCGAATTTCTGGATAACTGCCCTCGTGCCACCTGAAAGTATTCTTCCAACTCCCTCGTTTCTTCCAATTTTCTCAGCTAATTTCAACAGTGCTTCTCTGCTGCCGAAGTTAGCTTCTATTCCGTCAAGCATGCTCTTTTTAACTATCCCAGACTCGTATAATTCCATCACCAGAGCTATAGTGTTTGCTGTTGAAATCGTATCCATTCCAAAGTCTCCACATATGCTGTTAAATTCAGCTACGGCTTCGAAGTCGCCGACGCAGCAGTTTGAACCCGCCGTCGCTAACGTTTCATATTCCGGAGACTTTACAATTTTATCGCCGACTTTCACTAGTCGCTTGCAAGCTAGCGGGCACGCATAGCATGCGCGCACTTCGACTAAGTGAGCTTTAACGACATCGGTGTTTATTTTGTCGTGATCCTTGAAAACTCCGCTTTCGAAAAATCTTGTCAATAGTATTCCCGCGGTGTTTGACATGTCCACTATTGTCGGGGTTCCGTCGGTCTTCGCCCAAATGTTAGTTTCGGTTAAAACGCTTTTTTCCGTAAGTTCTTTAGATATTTTCTTAAATTCTTCTTCATTTGCTATTGGAAACTTGCCGTCGCCTTTCACAGCTATAGCCTTCAAATTTTTGGAGCCCATAACAGCCCCGGCTCCTCCGCGTCCAGCATTCCATATCACATCTACGTTTATTGAAGCAAGTTTTATCATGTTCTCTCCTGCAGGACCTATCGCTAAAACGCTGGTTTTGGCGTCTCCTTCATCCTTCTTTATGGCGGATATTGTGTTGAATGCTCCTTTTCCCCAGAGATGCTCAGCTGGTTTAACGTTAACCTTTCCATTATCTATTGAAATGTAAACAGGCCTTTTTGCTCTGCCCTCAACTATAACTGCATCAAATCCCGAAAATTTCAGCTGCGCTCCAAAAGTTCCGCCGAAGTAGGAGTCTAAAATTGTATTTGTACGTGGAGATTTCGTCACTACAGCATATTTGCCTGTTGCAGGGGCTATTGTTCCAGACAGAGGACCCGTTATAAATATTAGTTTGTTTTCTGGGCTGAGAGGATTTAACTTTGGTTTAAGTTCTTCGTACAGATATTTGAAGCCTAAGCCTTTGCCTCCGATGTATTGTGTAACCCACTCCCAGCGCAGATTCTCCGTTTTCGCCTGCTCCTTGGTTAAATTCACTCTGGCAACCTTTCCAGAGTATCCTCCTAAACGGTTCATAACTTTAACCTCGTCGAGATTTAATTAAGCTAAATTAATAAAACTTACTTTACTAAGCATCACAACATGTTTGAGGTTTAAAAGGGTACTTTTAACCGCTAATGAATGGCTTTCGCTTCGGAAATCTAAGAAATTTTGTTATTTATTTGTTAGCGTAAAACTTTTAAGAGTACTTTTAAAGGATGTCTATCGGTTAACAATGTCCGCTGAAGTCGAGTTGATCGATATTCTGAAGGTTTTTGGCGATGTAGTAGCTGTGGATAATGTATCTTTCGAGGTATACAAGAACGAATTTTTTTCGCTGCTTGGCCCTAGCGGATGCGGCAAGACTACGACTTTGAGGATGATAGCTGGACTTGAAGAACCAACCAAGGGTATTATTAAACTTCGGGGAAAAGTTGTAAACGACGTCCCTCCTTATAAGCGGCGCATCGGAATGGTTTTTCAACATCTTGCGCTTTTCCCTCACATGAACGTTTACGACAACATCTGTTTCGGTTTAAAGATGCAGAAATTTCCTGAAAGCGAGTACAAAAGCCGCATCTACAAAATTCTAGAGGTTATGGATATGCCTCCGGAAATTTTTGCGAAGAGAAACGTGAAACAGCTTAGTGGTGGGCAGCAGCAGAGGGTTGCAATGGCTAGGGCGCTGGTAACTGAGCCTACGGTTTTACTGCTTGACGAACCTTTAGGTCCGTTAGACTTGAAAATTAGGCAACGTATGCAAATTGAATTGAAGAGAATTCAGAGAACTGTTGGCACCACTTTCATTTATGTAACGCATGATCAGGGAGAGGCATTAACTATGTCTGATCGAATAGCCGTTATGAATAAGGGGAGAATAGAGCAGATTGGCGGGGCGAGGGAGATTTATGAACGGCCTAGGACTAAGTTTGTAGCTGGATTTATAGGGGAGACAAACTTCGTTGAGGGGCTATGCAATTCAGACGGATATTTTGATGTAAAAAACTCGCCGTGCAAAATAATGGTTGATGCTCCCAGCGAGTTTGTTGGGAAAGCAGCGCTTTTGTCGGTGCGCCCTGAAAAAATTTTCGTGGCAAAAAAGCTGAAAAATATGGATAATATTTTTGACGGGACTGTTGAAGATTGCATTTACGTGGGGTCGTTCGTCAATCTTAGGCTTCGGCTAGCGGGTGATGTTGAGTTAAAGGCTCAAGTGCAGGTTGCTGAAAGTTCTCTGGCTGATTTTAAAGTTGGTGATAAAGTTCAAGTTGGATGGCCTAAAGAGAATGCAACAATTGTTCCGCTGGAATAGGTGATTGTATGTCCATTTCCGGGAGCATCTTTGAGAAAATTAGGAAGAGAAAAAAAATTATTCCATTTTTGTTTTTGTTATTGCCGCTTGGTTACTTGTTGGTTTTTTTCTTTTCCCCTATGGGTATCAGTTTGCTTTACAGCGTCGGGGCTGTTGATAAATATTATCGTTTCATCTTTAATTTTACACTTGAGTATTATCTTCAGTCTTTCAGTCCCACTGTCATGTGGATTCTTGGGCGTTCTCTGCTGATTGCTGGTTTAACGGCTGTTTGTTGTTTCCTGCTGGGATATCCTGTGGCTTATACCATTGCGATAAAGACTAGGCGGTATAGGAATGTTTTGATGATGATGGTTATATTGCCCTACTGGGTTAGTTTTCTTTTGAGGATTTACGCGTTGATGAATATTCTTCAGCTTTTAGACATGTATGTTTTTGGAAGGTTGGGGTTTTCGGTTGTGGGTACAATTTGGGGTGTAATGTTAGGCATGGTTTATGATTATATTCCTTTTATGATATTGCCTTTGTATGCGTCTGTGGAAAAGCTTGACGTCAGCCTTATTGAGGCTTCTAAAACCCTTGGTGCTGGTCCTTATAGGACGTTTTTCCATGTGACTCTTCCACTAACCATGCCTGGTGTTGCGGCTGGCATAGTTTTGGTGTTTGTGCCTTGTGTTGGCGAGTTTTTGGTTCCGTATTTTCTGGGAGGCCCCAGCGAATATATGATTGGCAACGTGATTTGGGATCTGTTTCTGAAAGTTAGGAGTTGGTGGTTTGGCAGTGCGGTTTCAACTGTTATGTTGGCGATTACTTTGGCTGTTGTGTTAATTTATATGCGATATGGTGGGGGTGAGATGGCCTTTTGAAATTCGGCGACATTTTCCTTAAAGTTTTCACTTTTGCTATTTTCGCTTTGATCTATGGGCCTATTATGGTTATGACACTATTTTCCTTTAATAGTTCGCGTTTGCTTGGATCTTGGACTGGTTTTACTATCGATTGGTATGCTCAACTGTTTCAGACACCGGAGGTTTGGGGAGCGCTTTATAATAGCGTGGTGGTGGCGGCTCTGACGGCAATATTCTCTGTGATTTTCGGCATCCTTACTGCTTATGCTATGGTCAGATATTCTTTTCGGGGGAAAGGAGTCATTGATAGTATTTTATACATTCCGATTATTATTCCCGAGATCGCCGAAGCTTTAACCCTGCTTCTTTTCTACTTGTTGATAGGCTGGGGTTTCAGCTTGGGTTTTACCACGGTTCTTTTAGGGCATATAGCCTACGACATTTCTTATTGTTATGTTGTGCTTAGGGCCAGACTGGTTGGGTTCGACCGTTCCTTGGAGGAGGCAGCGAAGACATTGGGGGCAAACGAGATTCAAACATTTTTCAGGATAACTTTGCCGCTTCTCATGCCAGGTATTCTCGCTGCGAGTTTGTTGGCTTTCACCCTCTCCTATGACGACTTTTATAAGACTGTTTTTACGACTGGACCTGGGTTTGAAACTCTGCCTTTAAGGATTTGGGCTATGGCTAGGAAGGGGGGAGTTAGTCCTGAGTTGAATGCTTTAACCACGATTGCTCTTGGAATTTCTATGAGTTTGGCTTTGCTTTATCAGCGGTTTAGTAAAAAGTAGGGGTTAGGAAGCTAGTTTAACCTCTGTCCAAAGCTGTTCTAGTAGTTCTCTTTCTTCGTCTGTGTAGATTTTTGGCCCTATTTCAAAATTTTCAAGCATCTTGTCCGTTGGGTATATGGCTGTGTCTGAGGCAATCCATGAGGGTAGGAGTTCTTGCACTGTTATTTTATTTGGGCTTGCGTAGTGAATGTACATGCTGTTTAATGCAGACACAAGGGGGTCTGACATGAAGTTTATCCAGGCGTGGGCGGCTATGGGATGCAGCGCGCCTGTGGGTATAACCATACAGTCAATCCATAAGATGCCGCCCTCTTTTGGAAGCACGTAAACAAGGTTTGGGTTTACCTCCTTTGATATGTACAGGTCT
>JBNAWC010000007.1:0-40071 GCA_049700035.1 Candidatus Bathyarchaeales archaeon | reverse complement strand
GCTTCGCGATGGAAGATGGACCTATAGGCTTTTTCCAAAAAGGCTTCCAGCATCGATAGATTCAATAGCAGACTGCCCATGTCTCATGTGTCCAGACTCCTCAAGATGCGACCCAGCGAGTGCAATTTCACCGCAGACATGCGAGAAACTTACGCAGTGGCTCATTTTAATCTCAAAGGATGAGCCCAAACTTTTAGGTGATAATTAGTTTTGCCAAAGGCTTGGATTCAAGAAAGGAAAAGAGACTATTACTACAAGAAAGCAAAGGAAGAACTTTTCCGTTCAAGAGCCGCATACAAGCTTTTGCAAGCAGTGGAAAAATACCATTTCATGGGAAAAGGCGATGTTGTCGTTGATTTAGGGGCTGCTCCAGGCGGATGGCTTCAAGCTGCAAGAAAGATTGTTGGGAAAAAGGGTTTCGTTTTAGGTGTAGACCTTAAACATATAGAGCCTTTTCCAGAAGATAACATTCGCATAATAATAGGCGACATAACTGAACAAGAAACGGTGGAGCAGATTTTGAGTATGCTTCCTAGACTGGCGGATGTCGTGATTTCGGATGCTTCTCCGAACATTTCTGGCGTTTGGGAGGTTGACCATGCAAGGCAAATAGACCTAGCTCGGCATGCTCTGGAAATTGCAAAGAAAACTCTAAAGCCTTATGGAAACTTCTTCGTTAAGGTTTTTCAAGGCGACATGCTCGACGACTTCATTAAGAAGGTTGGCGGGCACTTTGAGGTTATGCGTGTTATAAAGCCGAAGGCGAGTCGAGCCAAGAGTTCAGAAATATTCATTTTGGGGTTACGCCTAAAGAAAACAGCAGATTAACATCAAAGATTAAATTCTTTAAGTGCTATTTGTATGCTGGGTGAAACCACTTGCGAATTGTTGCGGCAGACTCCTCCTCGGCAATTTTAAACAGCAAGTTTGAACCCATTTACATTGTTGCAACAGTCGCTGTTGCTGTTGACCCGCCATATAGGGAACCAACACTAAGTATTGCTGAACCAATTTTTGCTGATGCCAAAAATGGACGTGAAGTGATAATTCGGGAGGCAGAACTTTGTATGGAGCTTCTGGGCAAAGTTAACGCGGATGTTGTGCATCTTGACATGTCTTTAGGCGCGGTTTCTCTCGAGCAGCTTTCTCCAATTCAATTCTCGGAAATTAAAATTTCAAATCAAGCTAAGCGGCATCTCCTAAAGATTTTTCCAAGGATAAGGCGAGTTGCTGGCGAAATTACCCGAAAATACGGTGTTGATGTTCTAGCCATTGGAAAGGAGAGCATACCCGTGCGCATAGCGGAACTAACGTCTGGCGCGCATGCAATTCTGTATACATGCGAAAAAACGTTAAAGGAAGATAAAGAATTTCTGTTGGGTTTGCCTTCGAAATGTCAACATAGAATTGCTGATGGAAAAGTTTACCTTTATTCCTTGATGCTTGCTGAGCATGATGTTAGGGGATATGCAGAAGACGAAAAAGGAGTTTTAAAAAAGGTTAATATCACGGAAATGTTAAACCCAGTTGCGAGAGGTTTCAGAATAGTAAAAATAGCAAGAAAGGACTAAAATGGAAAACAAAGCGACAAAAGAGACGCAAGACATATCGCCTAGCATGGCCATTTTAGCGGTAGCTACAAGTTTCCTACTCATGTTGTTTTCAGGAGTTTTTATTATTGGTCTGTTTGGCGAAGAACTTGGTGAAAGAATTTTTATGGTGCTTGGGGAACTGCTCATTGCAGCGGTTCCGTTTGGCTATATGATTTACAAGAGATTTGACATTAAAAAGTACATAGGGCTTGAAATAAATTTGAAAACTCTTGCGTTGGGCGTCGCGGTTGGCGCTCTGCTGCTTTTGTTCGACATCTTCATAAGCAACATATTAGTGGCGTTGTTTGGCCCCAGCGAAGCCATTGAACAAAGTAATAAGCAAGTGGTTGCAATGAGCAGTTCCATTGATGGATTATTTTTAATTATTGCGTCTTTAACATTGGCTGGAATATGCGAAGAATTCACTTTTAGAGGTTTTCTGCAAAATGCCATAAGACACAAATATTCTTCTGGAGTAGCCACACTTGCATCTTCTTTGGCTTTTGGTTTCGTGCACTTCGACCCGCAAATGATTTGGACCATATCCGCTTTTCTTTTAGGTCTGTTTTTGGGCTATGTCTATCATAGATGGCATTCATACATAATATCAGCCACGGCTCACGCGACGTTGAACCTTATAGTCCTTGCTTTAGCGTTGCTCATACCCTAAACGGCATTTAACAATTTCTAGGCTTACGTCCAAAGTTTTTGGGCTTGCTGTTATTTCGCCTAGGCTTATGATGTCGACGCCTGTTGAAGCGAACTTCATGAAGTTTTTTGTCGATATTCCGCCGCTTGCCTCCAAGAGAATTTTTCCGTAAAAGCCTTTCTTCTTCAAAAGTGCTATTGCTTTCCTTATTTTTTCTGGAGTGAAATTGTCCAACATGATTATGTCTGCTCCAGCCTTTGCAGCAGTTAAAACGTCTTCAACATTTTCCACCTCAACCTCGATTTTCTTGCTGAAAGAGACCTTTTCTCGTGCTTTCACCACAGCTTTTCTGATGCCGCCAGCCACTGCTATGTGATTATCCTTTATCAAAACCATGTCGTCCAAATGAAGCCTATGAGTGTCTCCACCGCCTATCCAAACAGCTTTTTTATCAAAGTATAGGAGTCCAGGCGCTGTTTTCCGCGTGCAAGCAACTTTTGTTTTGAGTCTTGCCTTCCTTATTTCTTCTACGAGTCTTCGCGTTGTGGTTGCGATTCCGCTCATTCTCGAGAGGATGTTTAGGACTGTGCGTTCAGCCGTCAATATTGTCCGTGCATCGCCATGAATTTTTATCAAAACTTGTCCAGCCTTTACATTTGCTCCATCAGCAACTAAAGTTTCAACTTTGAGACCGAGGCTTTCTAAAAGCGTCTCTGCCTCCTCAACTCCAGCGGCAACTCCGTTTTCCTTAATGATTATTTGTGCTTCAACAGTTTTTTCTTGAGGAACTGTCGATGCTGTTGTTATGTCGCCTTGTCCCAAGTCTTCGGCTAATATCCTTTGGAGTTTTTTTTCCAAAATTTTGCGTGGAATGAACATACTTTTAACTTTGCTTTTTCGCTTAAAATACTTGCTTTTCACCAGCCACTTCAGCTATTATTTTTGCGGCGTTTTCTAGTCCATCGTATTTGGTGGCTTCCCTTTGTATTTCCATTAGTCGCCGTGGAGTTTCGCTCGCCAAAATTTTTTCGACACATTTTAATAGCCTTTCCTTGCTCAGCTTTTCTTGTTGGATAATTTCTGCGGCGCCGAGTTTTTCGGCTTGCCTAGCGTTGATGATTTGTTCTGTGTGGTTTGGTGTTGGTACGAGTATCATTGGTTTGCCATAGCATATGCACTGTGTTAGTGTTCCGTGTCCAGCGCGGCTAACCACCACATCGCATGCCTTCAAGTATTGGAAGCGGTTTGGAATCCACTTGTAAATTGTCAAATTGCCATAATGCATTGGCTTATCATCAGCGTTTGGATAACCCAACGACATGACTATTTCATATTCCTCTGGAAATTCAAGCAGGATTTTCCTTAAAATCCCTATTAGGTATGCTCTTTCTCTGATTGGACCGCTTATTGGAACGAAGATTAGGGGCTTGTCTTTTGGTAGTTTTAACTTTTTTCGCAACTCCTCTTTTGGCGGCAGTTCATTTGGGTTTACTGGTAAGATTGGTCCTATCAATTTCACCTTTTTTCTATAAAATTTTGGAATGTTTAGGTTTCCAGCGCATATGGTGTATGGTTGTGGAAAATCTGGTATTAAAACGTATTTTCCGCTTGTCCAAATTTTGCCGATGAGCGTTAATGTTATGGAGTCGGCGAGTCTTGCCAAACGGAGAAAGCGTTTCTTTCTTGGAATTATAACTTGAAACTGGTTTAGAATGCAGATTCGGGGGATTCCCAAAATTTTTGCTGCAATCAAAGATGAAACACGCGAATCGGAGACGACTACTTCGGGCTTGAAACTTTCTATAGCTTTTATCTCCGCATTAACTTGTTCCAGAAGGGTGAAAGAAGCCAAAAACGGTCCAGGATTGATTGCTGTTTGTTTAAAATCTATTGTTCCATCTGGCTTAACCTGAAAGCCTATCGGCGGAGCTTTTATGAATGGTAATTTTTCTTTTTCAACTTGGCTTAAGCCTACGCCGTATGTGGAAAACATTATTTCCGCATTTTTCAGTTTTCTAGCTATTGGTATGCATCTTCCAACATGACCTAAGCCGATGCCGCATGGCGCAAAGTAAACTTTCATTTGGTTATTTCCCGCCGAGGAGTTTGCGCTTAATTTCGCCCTTTGGTTTTTCCTCTTCAAAAATTATGGCTTGGAATTTGTGAATTTTTGTATCTTTTAGGAGCCAAGCGTCTGGCGGTAGCCCAGCCTTTATGCAGCATTGGCATAGGAATTCTTCTTCGTCCCATCCCCACTCAATTGGGACTTGAGGCAAAAGTAAGCCTTTGAATATGCCTCTTTCAACTATTAATCCGTCTTTTCCAACTTTGATTTTGTTTGGGTAATCGCTTGTTTTTTCCACATTTATCAGCTGTGGTGGCGTGAGCACGCTTACTTCAAATACAACTTTTTCAAGTTCGTCCAGCGAGAGCGGGTAAAAGCGTGGGTCTTGTGTTGCAGAGCTAATTGCAGAATCGATTATCGCTTCGATTAGCGGTGTTGTGGGGTATGGGTATCCTATGCAGCCGCGCAGTTCTTTTTCTCCATTTGTGAGTAGGTTTATTGTGACGAAGACGCTGCATGGCTGCCTAAGTTTTTCTGGGATGTTTTCTGGAGCCTTTATCTTTTGTCTTGTCTTTAGGTATGTTTCTACTGCCTCACGTGCAAGTTTCACTAACAATTTTCCTTCTTCTAGGTCTAGTTCAAACTGCAATTTTCCTCTCCACTGAAGACTGCGAATATGGATGCTTCAGTAAGCCTTCTAGGTTGTTAAGGTTAAAACTTTATCGATTCTTCCTTTATTCCATCTTTTGTTATTAGAAGGAAGTCTATTCCGTCGCCGCTCATAACGTCTCTGCTTATGGCTGATTTTATTGCTCTAACAACCAAATCCTTTGCCTCTTCCAAGGTCATGTTATCCTTGTAGCCGTCTTCGATTACGCCCATGGCTATTTCTGTTCCAGAACCCACAACAGCATATTTTTCAGATATGAGCGAGCCAAGGATGTCCAAAACGTATATGGATGGGCCTTCTTCGTCTATTCCGCCCACGATTGTTTGTGTTATCAGCGGCGCTCTTCTCTGTTCAAAAAGCACGTTTGAAACTAGTTTTGCCGCTGACCTTACGGAAATTGGTCTTCCAGTTTCTAGGTAAAACAGGTTTGCGAAGGCTTCAACTTCTCTAACGAGAATTTGCATGTCCGAGACTAGTCCAGCGCAGGCGGCGCCTATGCGGTCTGTTATTTTGAAAACCTTTTTTCCTCCTTTGCTGACTACTAAGGTGCCGTATGAAACACGTTTTTCAGAGGCTAGTATGACGCCGTCTCTGCATATGACTCCAACAGTTGTTGCGCCTGGAATCCATAAGTATTCATTTCGCTGTGAGTGTGGCTGTCCTTCCATAGGGTGTTCACCTTTTCCGTGAATATACTCGGGCAACCTATTAAACTTAATTGTGAACTTACTGGATTTTACATCTTATTTATCAAGCTTGAGCTTTCAACGTTGTCTTTCATCTTCAATACCGCATAGCCTAAATAATTGCCAACCTTACACACTTTAACAGAAAGGGCTGAAGTTGAATTGTTAAATCTTTACGTTGAAGAAATTGAAGGGGTCTGGTTTGGAGTTGCCTTTGAAGGCGAAGAAATTTTTGCTACAACATTTGCTTTTAGTAGACAAAGTGCTCTGCAAAGTCTTTTGAGAGGCATTCCGTTCAATGTTCCTTTTATACAATCGGAGGAAACATCAGATTTTGCCGACGCCGTGGTTGTTGTTTTGAAGAATGTTTATGATGGGAAGAATGTTTCATTTAACTTCTCTTTAGCTACAAAACATTTGCCAGAATATACCAGGCGGGTCATTGAGGCCACGCTTATGATTCCAGTTGGATATGTGTCTTCTTATGGGGCGATTGCTAAGGCAGTGGGTGGGAGTCCGAGGGCTGTTGGGCGTGTTATGGCGCGTAATCCTTTTGCGCCTCTTGTTCCATGTCATAGGGTTGTTCGTTCGGATTTTTCGTTAGGCGGTTATGGAGGCGGCTTAAATGTTAAGCTTCAAATTTTGGAGCGGGAAAAGCGAGGTTATGCTTCTGAAAGGGAGGTTTTCCTAAATGGTGGAAAACTGCTTTTGTTTCCAGTTGAAAATGTGTTTAGCAATGTTAAAGGGGAAAATTTAACTAGTTAGGCGAAAGCTTGCTTTTCCAGAATTAGCTTTATTTCGGCGTCTAGTTTTTGCATGGGTTTTGTGGCGGTTTTGCGTTGTATGTGGTTTGAGTAGTGAAAATCTGGTTTTTGGTTGGAGTATTTTTGGTAGTAACCCTCTTTTTCAAGTGCAGCGTCCATGTGGTCTAGGAACTTTTTTATTTCCTCGTTTGATGGGTCTCTGTAACCGTTTATGTGGAGAATTGTGGAAATTGGCAGTCTTGGTCTTGTTGGAGGTTGCTCGTCTGGATAGCCTATGCACAGCAGTGTTAGTGGTAAGACGCCTTCTGGCAGCTTTAAAATGTTTACAACTTCTTTGTTTGCAAGTGCTGCGCCGAGGAAAACGGAGCCATAACCCAAACATTCCGCTGCAAGGGTCATGTTTTCCGCCGCGAGAGAAGCGTCAATTATGCTCATTAATTTGATGGCGTAGCCTCCTTTCTGGTTGAGGCAGTGGTCTGCGTTCAAATAATCCAATGTTCTGCGTAGCCTTCGGCAGTCTGCGCAGATTACAAAGACAACTGGCACGTTTTTCATTCCGCTTGCTCCGCAAGCATCCAAAATTTTCTCTTTAATCTTTTCGTCTTTAGCCCATATTATGGAGTATGTTTGGAGGTTGCATGCGCTTGGGGCGCGTTGACCCGCTTCAACAATTTTTTGGATGTGTTCTTCTGGAACTGTTTTTGAACGGAATTTTCTGATGCTTTTTCTGTTGAAGAGTGTTTCTAAAAGTTTTTGTGTGGGTTTTTTCTGCATTTTTGATACCGTTTATGCATTAGCGTCTTGTTGTGATATGTCTTTCGCCTCATGTGTTTGCGGTTGGCTTATCGTAAATGATAAATGTTTGGTGGACAAACCAGAAAAGCGAAGGGAGTTTGATGGTTAAGCGTGGGCTTTATGTTGGACGCTTTCAGCCTTTTCATTTGGGGCATCTTGGCGCGATAAGGGATATTTTGAAGGAAGTTGATGAGTTAGTCATTGTTATTGGGAGCGCACAATACAGTCACAACGTGAATAATCCCTTCACTGCGGGTGAAAGGCTTGTTATGATTCGTAGAGCTCTTTGGGAGGCTGGAATATCAGATTCAAAATTTTGGATTGTGCCAGTTCCAGACGTGCACTTGCACATGATGTGGGTTTCCGCTGTGGAGGGTTATACTCCGCAGTTTGATACTGTTTATTCGAATGAGCCTTTGACGCGTAGGCTTTTCATGGAGGCCGGGTATGAGGTGAGAAACATTCCTTTCTATGAGAGGAAGCTTTATTCTTCAACCGAAATTCGTGAGAGAATGCTGAAAAATAAGAGTTGGGAAGAGCTTGTCCCGAAAAGTGTGGCGGCTTTCATAAAAGAAATTGATGGCGTTAATAGGTTACGTGATTTGGTTAAGAGCGATAAGGTTTGATTAGGAATTTCATGTTGGTTTGGCGTTGGAAACAGCCAATAGTGACCTACCCCCTCTAGGTTTTTGCTGTTCAAGGTAGAGCGTAATTTTGTCTCCAGTTTTTGCTTTGAATTTTTCAGCGGCGTTGCCTTGGTTGATGGATATTTCTAGAAAATTGTGGCTTCCTATTATGGCTAGCGGCTGTTTCGGCGGGGTTTGCGCGTAGGCTCTGCATAACTTCAGTTTCAACCGCCTATTTTTGAGTTTAACATTGATGGTGTCGCTTATGCCCATTAGTTTAAGCTCTTTTTCCCCGAAATTTGTTATTATGTTTCCAAAGCTGTCCACATGTAAAACTTCGCCTATGACCGCGTTCTTTTTCTTGACAAGTTTGACGAATTCTGGAACTACAATATCATCAACTTCTGGTCCAAGCTCTGATGGAGAAACACCATTCGCTATGTGGGCTGCTGCTGGAGCGAAAATGTCTCTTCCATGAAATGTGTTAGATACATGTGGCAGCATAAATTCGCAATTCGAAATTTTGCATATGCGATTTATTCCTTGGGCTTTTGCGGCTAAAGCCAAAACGCCATTGTCTGGTCCAATGAAGAAATCTTTTTCAGCCTCTACGACTAGCGGTCGCCTTTTTGTTCCAACGCCTGGGTCTACAACCGCCACGTGAATTGTGCCCTTTGGAAAATATGGGGCTGCGCATGCTAGAATGTAAGCGCCCATTCGCACATCGAACTTCTCTATTTGGTGGGTTATGTCTATTATTTGTGCGTTTGGGCATATGTCCAAAATCACGGCTTTCATTTCTGCAACATAGGGGTCTTTTAACCCAAAGTCTGTTGTTAGAGTGATTATTGGGTTTTTCAAGGCTGTTCCCCAAACTTTGTATTTTAAACTGGCAAAGATAATACTATCCCTTTATAAATGACAAAGTACAAGTCGCATAGACAATGTGGCGATGCGGACATGCGGTTGCGAAGGCTAACAACATACGACTTGGCTTTGCTTGTATCTTTTGCAGCTTTATACACGATGCTCTCCTTTTTGCCTCTCTCCCAAGTTGTCGGCTTATTCAGTAAAGCCATAACAGCCACAAACATAATTGCGCCAGTGGTTGGCATCGTTCTCGGCGCGTACTTGGGCGCCCTATCCACTTTATTTGGCGGACTGATCGCGTTATTTTTTAGTCCATATTTTTCTCCGATGGGCTTTGCCGCTGGCGTAGTCACAGCACTATGTTCTGGATTATTGTATTTCAGTAGGAGGTTCGCATGCGCATTCATTTACTTTTCTTTGCTTTTCATGTTTGGTTTTTACCCGCTTATTGGTCCAGTTTGGCTCTACCCGCCGTTGCTGTGGTTTCAAATAATCGGCTTCATAATCCTAGTCTCGCCAATTCAATCTTTGGCGCTTAAAAACCTAAATTCAAACGCCAACACAAAAGCCCTTTTTAGCTTTTTCATAACCTTTCTAACGGCAACTTTGGCGGGGCAAATTGCTGGGTCATTGGTTTTTGAGCTTATTTCGTGGCCTGTAACTGCAACTGTGGATGTTTTGAGAGGATATTGGCAAATTATAACTTTTGTTTATCCAGTTGAGCGGACGCTTATTGCTTTTGGCGCTGCTTTGCTAGGGTTGCCAGTGCATAGAATCTTCATTTCTCTTAAAGGTAAAGTGTCACGTGGCTAATGTGTTTTGAGGCTTCCCATGAAAATGCACTCTTCAGACGGCATCATCACGTCCCTTGGTCCGTAACTTTTGTCTTCAAACTCTACTGGCGCGTTTCTAACTAGAACTATCGGTGTTTTCTCCGCTGCCTCGCCCATGAGCAAGTGCGCGGCGCAAGCTAAGTCGTCTGCAACCGCTTTTTGGGTGATGAGTATTTGTTTTCCGTATATATCCTTCTCTTTTCTGTAATCTTTTATGGGCTTAAATCCAGAAACAGCTAACGCCAGACCCACCGTGCCTTTTCTGAGCGGTGTTAAGCCACTGTCAATTATCAGCACAGCGACGTGTTTGCCAGTTTTTTGCCTAATTTCCATTCTAACCTGTTCTGCCCACTTCTGTGGGTCTTGGGGCCACAATGCGACATAGCCGTTAGGCGCGTTTTTGTTGTCTATTCCAGCGTTTGCCGTCAAGACGCCGTCCTTAAGCGTCAAAAAAGCCCGTTCTACGCCGCCGTAGATTTTTTCTGCTTCGCGTAGAATTAGCTCTGCAAGTTCTGGCTGCAGCGAATATTTCTCTGCAAGTTCACGCGCGGTTGCTGAAGGTTTTATATCTGCGAGTCTTGCCACGCGCCCTTGAGCGTAAGCCAGAATCTTCGAAGTTAAAACTACAATGTCATTATCTTGCAATTGCAAATTCTGTTTCTTAACAGATTCGAGAATAACTTCGGCAAGGTTGTCGCCAACCTTAACGGTTTCCGTTTTTATCGCGTAAAGCTCCATTCTTATCCTCCATGAATGACTGGTATTAGCACAACCTCATCGCCATCCACCAGAACGGTGTCCAATCCCTTTAAGACGCTGATTTCCTTGCCGTTCACAAGTATGAGCGCATTCGGTCTAGGGTCTTCAAGTTCTGGGTCAATAAGCGCCCTCTTTAACCTTTTTTCTTTTTCCACAATTTTCCACAGCGCTTCTTGCAACGAAATAGCTTTTCTAACTTGCAGTGTCTGTTTTTCCTTCCCAGAAAGGCTTCGAAACGCACCGACAAATTTGAACGTTACAGCCACTATGCTTTCCTCCAAATCTGCGCTATAAGACTATTATAACTGAAATGTCGTTGACGTTTGTTCCAGTTGGTCCTGTGAAAATCAAGTCGTCAAGTTTTGCGAAAAAGCGGTAAGAATCGTTTTCGGCGAGAAACTTTTCTGGATTGAGTCCTATGCTATGCGCTTTCGTCATGGTTTTTCCATCGACAATTGCTCCAGCAGCGTCTGTTGGGCCATCAACTCCGTCTGTGCTTAGTGAAGCTATTACGGCGCCTTCTATTCCGCTTAGCTTCTTTGCGGCTGACAATGCGATTTCTTGGTTTCTTCCACCCAAACCTTTGCCTACGACAGTAACGGTTGTTTCTCCGCCAGCAATTATGCCCGCTGGCTTCGCGACTGGGTTGCCGCTCTTTACGATTTCGTTGGCTATTGCGGACAGCATTGTTCCAACGTGTCTGGCTTCTCCTTCAAGTGTTGCCGTTAGCAGAAGCGTGTTTAACCCTTGAGATGCGAGGTATTCTTTGGCTTTTTGGCTCGCAAGCCTATTGTTTCCAACAACAATATTGAAGACTTTTTTGAAGGCTTCGTCGTCTTTCTTTGGCGTTTCTGGAATGACTCCTCTTTCTCCATCAGTTAGAACTTTGCGTATGGATTCTGGAGCTTTTTCCCAGAGACTATACTTTTTTAGTACGTTTATTGCGTCCGTGAACGTTGTCGAATCTGGAACTGTTGGCCCAGACGCTATAAAATCTAATGGGTCGCCAACAACGTCGGACAAGATTAGGTTTATTATTGTTGCTGGGTAAGCCTTTTTTGCAAGCCATCCGCCCTTAAAGCTTGAAATGTGCTTGCGTACAGTGTTAATCTCGTTTATTGCTGCGCCGCATTTCAGCAAGGCATCGGTTATTTCCCGCTTATCCGCTAATGAGACGTCATTTCGAGGCATGGGCATGAGGCTTGACCCACCGCCAGAAATCAAACATATAATCAAGTCCTTTTCATCAGCGTTTTCGGCTATTTCCAGCATTCGTCTTGTTCCTTCAACGCCTTTCTCGTCTGGAATTGGATGGCTTGCACCGTGGATTTTGATGATTCGCGTTTTGCTTTCACTGTTATGTGGAACATTTACGATGCCATCCTTAATGTGGTTGCCCAAAACGTTTTCAAGGGCTTCAGCCATCAAGCCGCTTGCCTTTCCGCCGCCTATAACATACACGTTTCTGAATTCCTTTAGGTTGAATGAATAATTTTCAACATAAAGTGTCGAGTTTTTTAGGGAAACCTTAGACCATATTATCTGTTTGGGGTCAACCGCATTTAACGCTTCCTCGAGGCTTTTTAGGGCTAATGCTCTGGCCTTCTTGTCAAGCTCTTTTTCGCCGTTTTGGATGAGCTCCTCCATATTTTTTATCTTTATCATTTCCGATAGCCCATTATTGATTTAGCGTCTTGTGTTGCGTAAGTGTAATAAACAGCTCACTAATAAAAGAATTCACAACGCCCGATTGGTGATTTCCATGCCTAAACCGAAAGTTTATGTTACAAGGGAACTTCCAGAGAGAGGTCTAAAAATAATTAAGGAGCGTTTTGACGCTGAGGTTTGGCCTGAATATGCTCCTCCGCCTAAAAAAGTGATAATCGAGAAGGTTAGGAATGTTGATGCTCTTGTTTCGCTTTTGTCGGACAAAATTGACGCAGAAGTTTTTGACGCCGCGCCAAAACTGAAGATAGTTTCTCAGATGGCCGTCGGCTTCGACAACATCGACATACAAGAAGCTACAAAACGGGGCATATACGTGACTAACACGCCTGAAGTTTTAACCGACACCACGGCTGATTTTGCTTGGGCTTTGCTCATGGCTGTTGCGAGACGTGTTGTAGAGGCTGACAAATACGTGCGCACTGGACAATGGAAGGTTGGGTGGCATCCAAGCATGTTCTTGGGTAGGGATGTTCACGGCGCCACCATGGGGATTGTTGGTGCTGGGCGCATTGGCTATGCTGTTGCGAAGAGGGCTAAGGGTTTCAACATGAAAATCCTATATTACGATGTCATACCAAGACCAGAAATGGAGAAGGAGCTAGGCGCGAAACGCGTTGATTTGGACACGCTTTTGAGGGAATCAGACTTCGTCAGCATTCACGTTCCACTCATGAAAGAAACATACCACTTGATAAACGCGGAAAAGCTCAAGCTAATGAAGAAAACAGCCTACCTAATCAACAACGCCCGCGGACCAATCGTTGACGAAAAAGCCCTATACGAAGCGTTAAAAGAAGGCAGAATTGCTGGCGCTGGACTTGACGTTTTTGAGCAGGAGCCAACACCAGTTGATAACCCGCTTTTGAAGCTTGACAATGTTGTTGTTGCCCCACACATTTCAAGTGCAAGCTATGAAACGCGGAGCAGAATGGCTGAAATGGTTGCTGAAAATCTTGTGGCGTTCTTTGAAGGCAAAACTCCGCCGAACCTTGTTAACCCAGACGTGGTGAAAGTTCGTCCACTGAAAAAACTGTTTTGACATGAGTTTAGCGTTTGCTGCACTGCAATCGTTAAATACTTCCTTCATTTTTACCTTTAACCCTCTACACGATTGAAAGGTGGTTTGTGTGCGCTCTATCTTCGCGAAAAGGATGGATGCCCTTGGAACGGAAACAGCCTTCGAAGTTCTCGCAAAAGCCAAAGCATTAGAAAAGCAGGGAAAAGAGATTATACACTTAGAGATTGGCGAACCAGACTTTGACACGCCGAAGAACATTAAAGAGGCTGCTGTTAAAGCGCTTTATTCTGGTTATACGCATTATGTTCCAGCCGCTGGAATTCCCGAACTGCGTGAGGCAATAGCCGAATATATTTCTAAAACTAGGCGTATCGCGGTTGACCCTGAAGAAGTTGTTGTAACGCCAGGGGCGAAGCCAATCATGTGTTTCAGCATTCTCGCATGCGTGAACGAAGGCGAAGAGGTTATGTATCCCAACCCAGGCTTTCCAATTTACGAGTCTCTGATAAATTTTGTTGGAGCCAAACCCGTGCCGCTGCCGCTCTTGGAAAAGAACGATTTTGGGCTTGACCATGAAGATTTTAAGAAGAAGTTAACGAAGAAAACTAAAATGATTATTTTGAATTCGCCTGAAAACCCAACAGGCGGCGTTCTAACCAAAGAAGACTTGAAGCTCATAGCCGACTGCATCGCTGACAGGGATGACATTCTTGTCCTTTCTGATGAAATTTACAGTAGAATAATCTACGAGGGCGAACATGAAAGCATCGCGTCGCTTCCAGGAATGAAAGAGAAAACCATAATCTTGGATGGTTTTTCCAAAACCTACGCCATGACTGGTTGGCGGCTTGGCTACGGTGTCATGCGCAAAGACGTAGCCCAAAAAGTCACCCAACTTATGATTAACTCGAACTCATGCACATGCGCCTTCATTCAGATGGCTGGTGTTGAAGCCTTAAAGGGACCGCAAGATGATGTTGAAAAGATGGTTGCCGAGTTCAGAAGGCGCAGAGAAGTCATAGTTTCTGGACTGAACCAGATTAAGGGTATAACGTGTAAGAAGCCTCGCGGAGCCTTCTATGTCTTTCCGAATATAACTGGAACTGGAATGAACTGCCGTGAATTTGGAGACCGCTTGCTTAAAGAGGCTGGTGTCGCGGTTCTGCCTGGCACATCCTTTGGAAAGTATGGTGAGGGCTATTTGCGTTTGTCCTTTGCCAATTCTATTGAGAACATTAAGAAGGCTTTGGATAGAATAGCGAATTTCCTCAAAAACAAGTAGCAAGCATTTAATCTTCTATTTTTTCTCCAGTCATCGTTTCTACAATGTCCGATGCTGCTTGGATTAGGCTGTCAGCCCTTTTTATCGCCTTTTCTCCGTCAACTTCTTCCATTTGCGTTAGCTGTTGCATCATTTCTTCCATGCCTATGAGAAAACGCAAAAACGGGTCTTCGATTGGCTTTGCCCTTTCCACTGTTTCTCTTACAACTATTTCTATGAACGCTGGTTCTCCTAGGCTGTAGTAGATTGCATTACGTGCTTTTCTAATAGCCTCAACAACGAGGCTTGGCGCCATGTAAGGCATTTTCCTCGCTGCTTCAAGTTCTGCTTTGGCCTCGCGTAGATACCTAAGCGCCCAACCTTTTCTGTAAGCGTCCATCATCATGTTTTCATCTTCATGCAGTTTTAAAATTTGGTGTCGTGTTTTAATAATGTTACTCGCCCTTTTCCTTTCCTTCCGTGTTTGTTGGTGGGGCCATTCCAGCAAGTGCATGTGTTATGTAGCCGGCAATTTGGTTTCGCACTTTGATTGTTGCTCCTTGTGTGAGCATGCTTACCACGCGCTTGTTATGTTCAAAATCGTTTGAGAATCTATCGGGAAAACGTCTAAGGAGTTCTTTGGCTATGCGTTTGATTTGCTCTGTTCGCACGCTTCCCAAGCAGCATTTTCCCCCAGCATTTCAAACCACTGTTTACGGCTTGTTAAAGTAAACCTTCAATAGAAACAACCCTAATTTAACTTTACTCCAAAAAACTCCGTAAAATTGTTCGCTATTTGCTCTGCAACCTCTTCAGCGCTTAAGCCTTTTATTTTCGCTATTGCCTCAACCACCTTTGGTATTAACGCGGGAGTTGTTCGCCCACCATTAAACGGCTCCTTAAAATACCTTACTGGGCCATCAGTCTCTGTCAACAAGTTTGTTAATGGTGTTCGCCTCACGACATCTTGGATGCCGTTGGAGTAAACTGTTGGCGGTCCCTCCGTGATGTAATATCCGTTTTCAATTGCCTTCTTTAGCGCGCTTATTGGGTTGCTGAACCAGTGGAGCAGCACTTTCTTGAGGCTGTATGAAGGAAGCATGTCAACAATCTGTGCTGTTGTGCCGCGAGAATGGATTATTACTGGCAAATCAAGCCTTTCAGCCAAATGCAGCATTTCGTCAAAAACCTTCAGTTGCTTAGCCCAAACCTTCTCATATTTTGCATCTAGCCCAACCTCTCCTATGGCAACAACCACTCGATTCGTTCTCTGCTCAGAAATCAGCTTCACCACTTCTTGTAGTTCGTCATCTGTCAAGGCTTGAACGTTCCACGGGTGAATCCCCAAAGCAGCGTAAACCATTCCATCAAATTTTTCAGCAAGCCTTAGGCTTTCGATGCTTGTCTTCAAATCCATGGAGTTTGAAACTAAAGCAACAACGTTGGCTTTTCTCGCTTCGCCTATCATTTCCTCTACACAATTAGCGTATTCCTCGTCCGACAAGTGAATGTGCGCATCAGCAAACTTCATTGCAGCATCCTCTTTAACGCAAACTACGTTATCATGTGCACTTTTATAATTTATCCCTTAAACAAGAAAAGGTTAAATATTGTTTCAAATAGAAAAAGAGGCTACGGAGGAGTCTTTATGGCTGATTTGGAGTTAGCTGTTGCTCCTATGCATAGAATATGCAAGAAAGCTGGGGCAGACCGCGTTAGTGAAGCAGCAGCAAAAGAGCTTGCTAAAGCTTTGGAAGAAGTTGGAATAAAAATTGCCAAAGAGGCTCTTGATTTTGCGATGCATGCTGGAAGAAAAACCATAAAGGCAGAAGACATTGAAATTGCAGCGAAAAAAGTTATGGGTAGGTAAAAGGCGGTTTTCCCTAATTTTCCCTTTCTTTTTCGCAATTTTAAATTTTCTGGGAAGAATCCCATAAGAACTGGAAGTACTCTCTAGCAAAGCGAACAAGTCCAGCGTGGTTGCTCCATATAACTAGGCTGGGTTTTTCCTCGCCGAGAAAGAGCATAGCCTCTTTTCCATCAACAATTATGCCTCCGCCGAACATTTGGTCTCTGGCGCGCAACTCCAAAAAACGCGCCATTTTTCTAAGCTTTTCGTCCACAATTTTTTCTGAAACCATCACCTTCACTTCAACATCAGCTTTATTCAATGCTTCTTGGAGAAGTGTGGCTGAGGACGCAATCATGTTTTTTGCGAATTCTGGAACTGCAACCATTATTTCTTTGCTGGCTTTTTGCACTGTTTCTTCAAGTTTAGCCATTATTGCCTTTTGCCCATGCAATATTAGTATGTCTGTGCGCTCGACAAGTTCCTGCCGTTCATACAAAAGTTGCAGTTCACCAGCGATTTTTTGCTCCCAAAGCTTGTATTTCTCTTCAAACATGAGCTTAGCGTTTGCTATTGCCTCAAGCGGCGCGACTGGCTGGTATTTTGTTGGTCTGGTTTCAAATCTTTTTATCCAGCCTTTGTCCCTAAGCGAGTTTAAAACTTCGTAGATTTTTGAGTATGGCACGTTCGCTTTTCTGCTTATTTCCATAGCCGTCATCTGTCCGCCTTCCAGAACAGCTAAGTAAGCGTCAATTTCGTAGGTGTTCAGCCCTACCTCTCGCATAACCTTTTTTGTTTCTTCGCTTATTGGCAAAGTGTTTCCCCTTAATCACCTTATGAAAAGTTTGGAAACCCTTATTATATCCTACCCTTTTCTACAAACTTCAATTGGTTTCGTGATGCGTGAAAAGCATGCAAGTGATAAAAGATACGAAGAGCCTTTGCCCCGAATGCCTAAAGGTTATAGACGCCACAATATTTGAGGATGGCGGAAAGGTTTACATAAAGAAGACTTGTCCAGAACACGGCTTCTTTCAAGACCTCTACTGGTCTGATTATGAACAGTATCTGCGCGCTGAAAAGCTTAGGTATGATGGTGATGGTTTAGGAAATCCGCGCACAAAAACAGTTAATGGCTGTCCATACGATTGTGGAATATGCCCGCAACATAAGTCGCATACAGCCCTAGCCATAATCGACATCACAAACAGATGCAACCTAAAATGTCCAGTTTGCTTCGCGAACGCCGCAGCCGCTGGATACGTTTACGAACCAACGAAAGAGGAAATTCGGGAAATGCTTGAGAACCTCCGCAAAAATGACCCCGTGCCCGCCACCGCGCTGCAGTTTTCTGGCGGCGAACCAACTGTTCGGAATGATTTGTTCGAGCTTATTCGAATGGCAAAGGAGCTTGGCTTCCGTCATGTTGAAGTTAATACGAATGGACTTCGACTTGCCCAAAGCGTCGAATATTGTAAGGGCTTGAAAGAGGCTGGAATGAGCACTGTTTACTTGCAGTTTGATGGTTTAACGTCAGACGTTTACAAGTTCATCCGTGGAATAGACCTTTTAGACGTTAAGATGAAGGCTATTGAAAACTGCCGAAAAGCTGGAATCGACAGCATAGTCCTTGTTGTCACGTTGATTAAGGGCGTGAACGATAGCCAACTCGGCGACATAATACGTTTTGCAGTTAAAAACTTCGATGTTGTGCGCTGCGTAAACGTTCAGCCAGTTTCCCTCTGTGGAAGGCTTCCGCAAACTGAACTCGATAAGATGCGCATCACAATACCAGACTTTATGCGTCTAGTGCAGGAACAAACAAACGGCAAAATCAAAGTTTCAGACTTCTACCCAGTGCCGACAGTCGTGCCCGTATCAAAAGCTGTTGGAGCGCTCAAAGACAAAAGGTACGTGGAGTTCACGGCGCATCCACACTGTGGCATGGCAACGTACCTTTTCGTTGAAAATGGCGAAATAATCCCAATAACACGCTATGGAAACGTGGACAAATTCATCGAAACAATGAAGAAAGTATATGATGACGCCTCCAAAGGGAACAGGAACAAAGCGAAACTGCGCTTGGTCGGAGCTTTACGGCACATCAAATTCAGCTTCCTAAGAAAGCATGTTTGGGGCGTCCTAAGGGAAGGCAGCTATGAGGCGTTGGGCAAACTGCAGAGAAAATCAATTTTGCTCTCTTCCATGCACTTTATGGACCCCTACAACTTCGACCTAGAACGCGTGCAAAGATGCGTTATCCACTATGCCATACCAGATGGGCGCATAATACCCTTCTGCACAATGAACTCAATACATAGGGCTGAAATAGAAAAGAAGCTTGGAACGTCGATAAAAGAGTGGCAGAATAGGCATAAGGTTGAAGTAACACAGTACGCCTAGAATGAGAAAACCATAAAAACAGCGAGAAGACTTTCTCCTAATGGAAGCTGAAAACTATGGGTGGAAAAAAGAAGCTTAGCCTAAAGCAAATGGAGCGCATGCAAGCAAAGAAGGATGAAGAGGAAAAAGAAAAGAAGAAAAAGGAAAAGGCAGCTGCAGCCCCGTCAAAAGATAAGCGCGCTTCTGACATAATTCCTCCAGACCCAAAAAACGAGAAGATAATAGGCGAATTGAAAAAGATGTCAGTCTTAACGCCATACACGGTTGCCACACGCTTCAACATAAGAATCAGCGCGGCAAAAGACTTTCTTGAACAGCTTGAGGAAAACGGCGTAGTGCAACTTGTCTCTGGAAACCACGACATCAAAATATACAAGCCAGTGGACTAGGTTTCCAGTTGGAGTTTCCAAAAAGAGTCTACACTTATGAAGAGGTCAAAAAAGCCAAAGAGTTAATCGACAAAGGCTACAAGCACCGTTTAACAACACGCGGCAGCCAAACCTTCAAGCAAAAAGTCAAAGAAGCACTCAAACTCGTTAAAACCGCTGGCTACTACGATTTTTTGAGAACATACATCCACTACATAATCGAAATAGACGGCTTAACCCAACTTAGGGAATCCGAAGCCGCAATATGGGCGAACAAGTACGCCGTAGAAAACCCAGTTGACGCGGCAAGCCTTTTTGTGCAAAAGGCAAACCACATGAAAGAATATCTTGAAAGCAAACTCTATTATGGAGGCAAAGCTGAAAAGCGTTCTGTTGAAAAGCGCATAGAATTCCTAGAAACCTTAAAAAGGAAAAGCCGCAGCAAAAAAGTAAAAGAAGAATGCGAAAGACTTCTGAAACTCTGGAGCGAAAGCTCACTAGTCTACTAGTTCAACCCTAATTTTTGTTCCACTCTTAACCTTGCTGAAAACTTCAAGGTTACTCGTAACTTTTCCAAGAATGTTAACTGGACTGTAAGGCTGTGATTCTCCGTAGAAAATGCATATTGCGCTGCCCATCGGCCAGAAGGCTATTGTACCTTTTTCGACTGTTCCTTTAGCCTTTTCTTCTCCCATCTTCACTGGAATTTCAAAGTAGACTTCCTCTTTCCATAGGGCTGCCCTTCCCTCTATTGGAAGCTTCCTAACTATCATGTCCACTGTTCTAGGCGACAAGAAGCGCACTAACTCACCTTCTGCTTCGCCTAACCCTTCGATTACAAACTTTATTTTTATCCTCGAAATTGCCTTTTCCTCATTACTCATTGTTTCTTGCTCCTTTGAAGGAAATCCTCTAACACCTGTTCAAGCGAGACTGGCCCGAGAACTTGCAGTTCATACTTCACCCTAACGGTTGGCTTGCTTATGGTTGTTACCCTCCTAAGGTCTATGGGCGTTCCAATGACCACGATGTCGCATGGTGTGCGCTCTATCGTTTCCTTCAATTCTGCTATTTGTTTTTCGCCATAACCAAGGGCTGGAAGAATCCCGCCAAGATGCGTATATTTCTTGTAAGCGTCCTTTATTGAACCAACGGCATAAGGCTTTGGATTAACAATTTCGCTTGCGCCAAGCCTCTGCGTAATAATTGTCGCTGCTCCATACGGCATATCACCATGGGTTAATGTGGGTCCATCCTCAATAACCAGCGCTCTTTTGCCCTTGACCAGTTCTGGCTTATCAACTGTTATCGGCGAAGCAGCATCCAAAACCATAGCATTTGGATTGACCATTTTAATATTTTCTTTTACGCGCTTCACGTTCTGCGGGTCTGCGGTATCCACCTTATTTACAATAACAACGTTTGCCATTCGAAGGTTTGCTTCGCCTGGATGATACATGACTTCGTGTCCAGGGCGGTGTGGGTCAACCACAACTATGTGTAGGTCTGATTTGTAGAATGGTAGGTCGTTGTTGCCTCCGTCCCAAACTATTACGTCTGCTTCCTTTTCTGCTTCGCGCAAAATCTTTTCGTAGTCAACTCCAGCATAGACTATTATGCCGTTGTCGATGTGTGGTTCGTACTCCTCTCTTTCCTCAATCGTGCAATTATGCTTGTCCAAATCTTCATATGACGCAAAACGTTGGCATACTTGCTTTCTAAGGTCGCCGTATGGCATCGGATGGCGAATTACAACAACCCTTAAGCCCTTGTTCTTTAAGATTTTTGCAACCTGCCTTGAAGTTTGGCTTTTTCCAGAACCAGTCCTAACAGCGCCAACAGACACAACTGGAACCTTAGCCTCCAACATCGTCGTCTTCGGTCCCATTAGGCGGAAATCTGCTCCGCAAGACAAGGCTATTGAAGCCTTGTGCATCACGTACTCATGTGAAACGTCGCTGTATGCAAAGATAACCTCGTCAACATTGTACTCCTTTATCAAGGCTGGCAGTTTCTCCTCTGGATAGATTGGTATCCCTTTAGGATAGTTTGGTCCTGCTAGTTCGGGTGGGTATACTCTGCCTTCTATGCCTGGAATCTGTGTGGCAGTAAAAGCGACAACTTCGTATGCGTCGTTGTTTCTGAAGTAGACGTTAAAGTTGTGGAAGTCTCTGCCTGCTGCACCCATTATAATAACTTTCTTTTTCATAAGCGGTTCTCCTCTAAAACGGTGAGGGGTTAATACTACGCTTTTCATTCCATATAAACCTTAACGTGGCGGTGCTACTCTAGTAAACGTAGAAGTGTTTCGCCTATGAAGTCTAGCTGTTCTGCTGTTACACCTGGATGAACTGGCAGTGAGAAAACTTGTTCAGCTGCTTTTTCTGTTTGTGGAAGCCTTTGCCTCGCGAATTTTTTGTAGAATGGCATAAGATGTATGGGATTTGAATAGTAAACTTCTGCGCCTATGCCTTTACGCTTTAACTCCGCAACAATTTTGTCTCTTTTTGTTCTCTTCGCGTTTTTCAATCTAACGGTGAATAGGTACCAGCTGTGCTTGTATCCTTTTGGCTCCTTTGGCAACAGCAACTCCTCTGCCCTTTTTAGTTTTTCTTCGAGTCTCTTCGCGTTTTTTCTCCTTTTTTCCAGAAATTCTGGCAACCTTTTAAGCTGAACATAACCTATTGCTGCTTCAATTTCTGGCATACGGTAATTGTAACCAAGCATAATGGACATGTATTTTTCTACTTCGCCGTGGCTTCTCATTGAACGTATTTTATCGGCTAACTCGTCATCGTTAGTTGTTATCATTCCTCCTTCGCCAGTTGTCATGTTTTTGCTTGCATAAAAACTCCAACATGCAGCGTCAGCGAATGTTCCAGGCGATTTTCCCATGTAAGATGCGCCGTGGGCTTGGGCGGAGTCTTCAATGATTTTTAGTCCATGCTTGTCGGCGATTTCCTTTATTTGTTTCATGTCTGCTGGCAAACCGTAAAGGTCGACTGGCACTATTGCCCTAGTCTTTTTTGTTATTGCTTTCTCGATTTCTTCTGCGGAGATGTTATATGTTTCTGGGTTTATGTCTACGAATACTGGTTTGGCTCTTAATGCAGCTATCACCTCGGCTGTCGATACGAAAGTGAAGCTTGGCACTATAACTTCGTCGCCTGGTTTTACGCCTGCAGCAGCAACTGCCAAGTGTAGGGCTGCTGTTCCAGAGTTTACGGCGATTGCATGTTTTGCTTTCACAAATTCTGCGTATGCCTTTTCAAATTTTGAAACCATTGGTCCAGCGCCTAGTCCATGCGTTAGAATGCCGCTTTCGAGAACCTTGATGACGGCTTCTATTTCGTCTTTTCCTATTTGTGGAGCATTAATTGGAATCATGGAATCGCCTTGCCAAAAGCCTAATGTGTTTTCTATGTTAAATAATTTCTTTCAATTTACTGGTAAGGGTGAAAAATTTAGGGTTTTAAGAAGTTGCTGTTTATGCTTTTAACTCTGTTTAGGAAATCACCAATCTCCTTTTCCACTTCTTCCCTCCGCTTTATCAGAAAATCCAGTTCTTCAATCATTTCCCCCAGCCAATCTTTTATGGCGAGTTTGCATTCTTCCACAGTCATCTTTTCAAGATACTGCGAAACATCTTGTGGTTTATCCTTTTTCAGCAAAGCTAACGGGTAGTTTATTTGCTGAAACTTTGAAAATGGGAAGAAATGTCTGGTTGAACGTGGCTTCATTAGGCACCCGCTGATTCCAGCCGAGATAACATTTTCAATTGGTATTTCCGCTTCTTGATTGCAGATGTACCGATGGATTCGCCTTCTTCCAACGCGTATTCCCGTATTTTTGCTTGCGTCAACGAGGATAACTGGTATTAGCGTATAACCCATGTTTTTGAGGGCGAGCCAGCGGTGCATTCCATCCAGTATCACATGTGTTTTTTCGTCTGCTATTATTGGATATTTTATCACACCGTCTTTAGTTATTTCTTGCTTGAGAATCTCCAAGTAAAGTGGAGAACCTTTTTCGTGTGGCTTCAACTTGTCTATGGGCAGTATAACCACTTTAAAGTTCACTTTTTTCTCCAATGTCGTCGTTGTCAACCATTTCACCGTTAGCGTTTGAGAACTGGGACTTCGATTTTTTCTGGTTCGTAATCTACAAGTTTGCCTGAAAGGAACTGCTCGTACGCTGACAAGTCAAGCAAGCCGTGTCCGCTGTAGTTCATGGCGATAATTTTCTTCTCGTTTGCTCGTTTGCAGTTCAGCGCCTCGTCTATGACGAATTTTAGGCTGTGCGCTGTTTCTGGAGCTATTATTAAGCCTTCTGTCTGTGCCAAAAGCTGGGCTGCTTGGAAAACTTCTGTTTGGCTATAGGCGATTGAACGCATATACCCCTTGTGAATTAGATAGGATATTAGCGGCGCCATGCCATGGTATCTTAAGCCTCCAGCGTGGATTGGTGGACAAGCATAGCCGTGACCGATTGTTAGCATTTTAAGCAGTGGCGTCATCTCGCCAGTATCGCCATAGTCGTATGTGTAAACGCCTTTTGTGGTGTGTGGCACGGCTTTTGATTCGCAGGCAACGAATTCTGTTTCTGTTTTGCCCTTAAGCTTGTCCATCATGAATGGGAAGCAGAAGCCCGCATAGTTTGAGCCTCCTCCAATGCAACCGCAAACAACATCTGGATGCTCACCTATAAGCTCGAACTGTTTTTTTGCTTCTAATCCTATTATTGTTTGGTGCATTAGCACATGATTAAGCACAGAACCCAAAGAATATCGCGTATCCTCATTTGTTAAAGCGTCTTCAATAGCCTCGGTTATGGCTATGCCAAGTGTTCCCGGATGATTTGGGTTTTCTTTAACGAGTTTTCTTCCGAAGTTTGTCTGGTCGCTTGGTGATGGAAACATTTCTGCGCCGTAAACTTGCGCTATTATTCTTCTTCCCGGCTTTTGCTGGTAGCTTGCTCGAACCATGTATATGCGGCATTTTAAGCCGAAAATTGTGCATGAAAAGGCTAATGCTGTGCCCCACTGTCCAGCTCCAGTTTCTGTTACGAGCCTCTTTATTCCTTGCGCCTTGTTATAGTATGCTTGTGCGAGTGCCGTGTTTGTCTTGTGGCTTCCAGTTGGGCTAAAGTTTTCGCATTTGAAGTATATGTGCGCTGGCGTCTTCAAGTATTTTTCAAGTCTTCTTGCACGATAAAGCGGTGTTGGTCTTGGAAGCCTTAGATAAGCGTCTAAAACTTCTTCTGGTATTTTTATGAAGCGTTCTGTTGAAACCTCCTGCCTTATTAGCTCTTTTGCGAATATTCTTTCTAAGACTTGCGGGCTTATTGGCTGCATTGTCGTTGGGTCTAATGGTGGCGGCAAGGGTTCTGGCAAATCCGCCTGTATGTTGTACCATTGTTCTGGGATTTCATCTGGGCTTAGTGGGATGAAGCTTTCTTTTATGTTGCCTTTCATTCTTTTCAGCTCCTATATGTACTTTTTTGTTCTTTTATGTATATTAGTATACATCTGAACACACGAACGTATTTATACTTTATTGCGCAAAAATGTACATGAAGGAAATCAGAACATGTGGAACACCATCAAAAAATACCTCGAAAACCACCCAGAAAGACTAAAGGTTGCCCGCGTTCTAGTGGAAAATGGCTTAAGCGTAAGAAAAACGAAGATATTTCTCAACGAAATTGAGATTCCACCAATCCGTGTGGCGCGGGTTGCTGGCGTAGATAGGCGAACAGTAAACGAGACTTTGAAGGCTATTAACGCAAACCGTGAACTCCGCCAAATTTTTGAGGGATTGCGAAACGCCGGGCACTCCCTAAAAGAAATCGCAAAGCACCTAAACTTCGGAGTCTTGGAAATAACGCCAGTAGACGCGAGAACGCCCGGAATACTGGCTAATTCAGCCCTGATATTGGCTGAGAACGGCTTAAGCATTCGTCAAGCAATTGTAGATGACCCTGAACTTTCTCCAGAGCCGAAGCTTACGTTAATTGTTGAGAAGAAGATTCCAGGCGAGCTTATCCCAAAATTTCTGAATGTTAATGGCGTAGCCAAGGTGTCAGTTTATTAAAGGCGCAATCACCATCATGGAATATTCAAATTGTCAAACTCGATTATTATCCACTTCTCTCTTCTCTGTTCGACGCGCATGGTAACGTTGTCTCCGCTTTTCGTTGCTATTAACTCATTCCACTGTGTTGTTGGCAAGTCTTTCGGTGTTGCTTCAACCCACTGGTAAGTTGCGTTGTATAATTGTAAAACTATGTGCGTCGTTCCATCCTCAACATACTCGTATTTATCGCGTACAGTCTCGTGGAGTTCAGTGTATGTTATGGCTCCGAAAAGCTTTAGGAAGTCTAGTCGTGTTTTGCTCACCAGTTGTGTGCTTGTTAATCCCTCAGTCATCATGTTTATTACCACTTTACTTGTCTCCAAAGCGTCAACTATTGCGAAACCAGCCAAGTAAATGGTTTCATCTGGTTCGTTTGTGCCTTCGCGCCAGTAAATCGGCACATACCATGCAAGCCTATAAGCGTTTGAAACGTTAACTGGGTATAGAAGGGGCATCTCTGCGTAGTAAATTCCAGCGGCTGGCTTTGGCAATTTTCCCTCCACAATATCTTCTGCCGTCATGCCAGATATGTAATTTTGCAACTTGTAATCATAAAAGAATATGCCGTCCCGCGTGGCTTTGAAGACGCCAGCCAACGTTCTCTGGTTTCCATAAGGGTTCACGCAAACAAGCGCCACCATGTCTCTTGTTTCTGGGTCCAAAACGTAGCGTGTGTCCTCCGTCATTTGGAAACGCTCACGGCTCGGAGGTATTATCCACAAGAAGCCTCCAGCCCAATAGTCAAAGCCTTCTCCCCTTCGGAAGCAACCCATCTCGTTTATCATGTCTTCAAGCCAATTCTCATCATAAACTTGCGTAATCCAGTAAGGAACAACTGACAAATCGTTTCCGTCGTATCTCAAATCGCCCTGCGAATCATAGATTATAGGCTTTTCGTACCTCTTTATTAGGTCAAATCCGACGTTGTAACGTGTTAAAACGTAAAGTGTTTCGTTTGTCGTCAAGTTCCATGTTGCATACGCTACGCCATAACTTTGCGACGTGTCCGCCATATAAGAGCGGTAGTGAATGTTGTGATCCCACCACAAGTTTTCTCCAACAGCAAACTCTATATGCAAAGTTTTTGGTGGTGCAGCTGGGTCCATAGCATCCACTATGACGAATCCTTTAACATAGTTTTCCGCCAAAACGTTTGTCGAGCCTATAACTGCAACCCAAACAAGCTTCCCCTCCGGAGATTTTGTTATGTGACAGTCCAAGACGCGCATGTTACTGCCAAATTCTGACATGTGCCTACGCGCAATTGATACAGCTAACTCCTTCGTGACTAGACGAACCATGTCATCTGGAATTTCCCTGTCGAAGGGAAACTCTGAACCCTTAAACGTTATGAAACTGTTGAAGTAAGCGGCGTTTGCCACCCTTTGAACTTGCCAGAAAACAACAGCTAACGAAACTGAAAGCAAATATATCAGAAATAGGGCGGCAATGATTTTTCCTCTAACTTTCGGGGACAATTTTAATGGAACACGGCGATGTTGGTAATAAAGGTGTTCAGTTGTGCTTTCCTCTTCTAAACGTTTTATGGAAAATGCTGATTCAACAAGTGCTACAAAACCCCGCGTAAATATTAGCGTGTATACGAAAATGCTCAAGGGTGTACGTGAAAACTGAATTACAAAGAAAATGAATAGCCCTAAAAAGAGTGAAACAAATCTGGCGGGAGATTTCCAGCTGGATTTTCTCGGCGGAATTGGAATGTACCATACGAAAGCCCATATTAAAAGCCATATGAACAAGTTCAAGTTTTCCGCCTCACCTAAAGTTTAAAACTCTACATATTTAAGTTTTGAAAATGCAAACAAATCCGTTTATCTACTAATATCCAAAATAAGACAATAGAGGCGCCAACATGAGTTATACAATTGAATGTTCAAAATGCAAGCACCCCTCGACCAATCCTCTAGAGTTCAAATGTTCCTTATGTGGAAGCCCGCTCACTGTTCATGTGCACATGAACTTTGAAACCAAATTAATTCTAAGAAAACGCCACAGTTTATGGCGCTACGTGAAGTTTTCCCATACGTGGATAGCAGAAGCATAATAACTTTGGGCGAAGGCTGGACACCCATTGTCAAATTTTCCAGAAATGTGCACTTCAAGCTTGAAAATCTTAATCCAACTGGTTCATTCAAAGATAGAGGCTTCACAGTACTAATATCCGCTCTGCACAAACTAATCAAAAAAGCTGGAGGCTATATCTCTGAAGATTCTTCTGGCAACGCTGGCGCCTCAATTGCGGCTTACGCTGCATGCGCTGGGCTAAAAGCGAAAATTTACGTTCCAGAAAATGTTTCCGGACCAAAGTTTAACCAGATAAAATTTTATGGCGCTGAAGTTGCGAAAGTTTCTGGTAGCCGTAGCAGAGTGGCTGAGGAAGCGCGAAAGACTGAACGCGGCAAGATCTATGTGGGACACATTCTTCATCCACTTTTCAGAGATGGAATAAGGAGCCTTGCATACGAAATTGCCGAACAGTTGAAGTGGCATGTTCCAGAAAGGATTTACTTGCCGGTTTCCGCTGGAACCCTCCTTTTAGGCGTTATAGACGGTTTCAAGCATTTACTCGATTCTGGCATGGTCGAGGCTATGCCCAAAATTGTGGCTTGCCAAACAAGACAAGTTTCGCCCCTATACCACAAAATCAAAAATTCGCCTTACACTCCGCCTAAAAGGATAAGTTCCATTGCAGACGCCTTGGTTAGCGTCAACCCGCCACTCCTAGACGTTATGATTAAAAGTTTGAAAGAAGCTAATGGCGACGCCGTTTTGGTTGAGGAAAAAGAGATATCTGACGCCTTCTTGGAACTTGCAAGAAAAGGCTTCTTTGTCGAACCAAGCTCCGCAGTTGCTTACGCTGCCTACAAGAAGCAACTTGAGAGTGGTGAAGCATCAGAAGGCAGCGACGCTTTGGTGGTTCTCACTGGGACTGGCTTTAAAACCGTGCTTAAGCCGATTTAGGGTTGACAGAATCTAACTTTAGGCTATCCTTTTAGAAAAATTTATATTGTAATGATGTTTCTCATTGAGACGCACGGAGGAGGTTATCTGATTTGTCAACACAAGCTGGTGGAGTTCCAGTTTTAATATTGAAGGAAGGTTCAAGCCGAAGCAGAGGTAGAGAAGCGCAACACGCGAATATAATGGCTGCGCGAATTGTAGCTGAAACCGTTAAAAGTTCTCTCGGACCAAAAGGTATGGATAAAATGCTCGTTGACAGCTTCGGCGACGTCACGATAACAAGTGATGGGCGCACAATTCTTGACGAGATGGACGTTCAACACCCAGCCGCAAAAATGATGGTTGAAGTTGCAAAAACGCAAGACAACGAGGCTGGGGATGGAACAACAACAGCGGTTATAATTGCTGGCGAACTGCTTAACAAGGCTGAAGAACTTATTGGCAAAAACATTCACCCAACAATAATAATCGACGGCTACAAGAAAGCCTCTGAAAAAGCACTTGAGATTCTCGACGAAATAGCCATAAAAGTTGGCGCAAAAACCCAGGAATACGCGAAAATGGCTGCAATGACCTCCATGGCAAGCAAACTTGTCGCCGAACACCGCGAATACTTAGCCGATTTAGCAGTAAAGGCGATTCTCGAGGTTGCGGAAAAAGAAAACGGCAAATACAAGGTGGACGTTGACGACGTGAAAGTCGAGAAGAAACCAGGCGAATCTCTAAGAGATACAAGGCTTATTCAAGGCATAGTTTTAGACAAGGAAGTTGTGCATTCTGGAATGCCAAAGCGTGTGGAAAACGCGAAAATTGCCTTGCTTGACGCTTCCCTAGAAATTGAGAAGACAGAATTTGACGCAAAAATCAACATTGAAAGTCCAGAGCAGATGGAGGCATTCCTCAAACAGGAGGAAGAAATGCTGAAAAACATGGTTGACAAGCTTGTTGCAGTAGGCGCAAACGTTGTTCTCTGCCAAAAGGGCATAGACGACATGGCACAACACTTCTTGGCTAGGAACGGAATTTTGGCTGTCCGCCGCATCAAAAAGTCTGATATGGAGAAGCTTGCAAAGGCCACTGGTGGAAAAATAATCACGAACATTGATGACATGAGTCCAGCAGACCTTGGCTACGCAAGCCTAGTTGAAGAACGCAAAATAGGCGACGACAAAATGACCTTCATAGAAGGCTGCAAACACCCAAGAGCCGTTACAATACTGATAAGAGGCGGCACAGAACGCATAGTGGACGAAGCAGATAGGTCTCTGCATGACGCACTCTGCGTCGTTAAAGACGTTATCGAAGAGCCAAAAATACTTGCTGGAGGTGGAGCGCCAGAACTTGAAATCTCAAGAATCCTCAAGAAGTACGCTGAAACACTGCCTGGACGAGAGCAACTCGCCGTTAAAAGCTTCGCAGAAGCCCTAGAAGCTGTTCCAGTAACACTAACAGAAAACGCCGGCCTAGACCCAATTGACGTGCTTTCGGAACTTAGGGCTCGTCATGAGAAAGGCGAGGTCTGGGCTGGCATTGAAGTGCTTTCTGGAAAGGTTCAAGACATGGCGGCTGCTGGAGTTTTTGAGCCTTTAGCCGTTAAAAAACAGATTATCAAATCAGCAACAGAAGCGGCTTCGATGATACTGAAGATTGATGACATAATCGCAGCTGGAAAGATGAAGACTCCAACACCTCCGAAAGGCATGCCAGAAGGTGCTGGAGAGTATTAGAAAACGTCCAAAAAAGAGAAGAAAATCTTGATAGGTCCACCCAAACTTACACGCTTTGAAAGGGCTAGGATAGTCGGCGCTAGGGCCCTACAAATATCAATGGGCGCTCCAATACTCGTTGACGTTTTAGAAGGCTTCTCAAGTCCAATAGACATAGCATTAAAAGAGCTTGAAGCTGGAATACTGCCAATAACCATTAGACGCGTGCTGCCAGACGGCACCTATCAAGATATCCCATTAAAGTGGCTTTTAGAAGGAGAAGAATAAACAGCTCAGCTACTTTTGTTCTGTTTCTATCAAAATTTCTTTTGCTTCTTCAAGAGTCTTCCTTATCCTTGTCCAGTGAGCACCTTGCCAATAAACTTGTCCACACTTTGGGCACTGCCAAAACTCATCGTAAAATTTGAAGGTGGTCTCCTCAACTTTACCTTCTACACTTTCTTTTGGAACAGGCTTTACACGCGCGTTACATTTTGGGCAACGCGAAACCTTTAGGTCTATATCCAATGAAATCTTATATCTTTTCGCTAATTGCGCAAGCCTTTCAGCCTCATTTGTCCCTTCCAAATAAAAAGCGTTAACACCTTTGGCAGTTGCTTGCTGATAAAGCTCCAAATCTCTTGTGAGCAAAATTCTACGCTCCTTTTTGGCTATAGTCATCAACTGCGCATCATCAAGCTTATTCGAATACTTCACATTATGCCCTAACATGCGAAGCCAACGCGTCAACTTCCCAAGCATTCCATCAGCAATAAACTTCAAGGCAATTCTCTCCGCAAGACTCTTCCACTTCCAGCACTACCGACAATTTCCCCATCATCCATAACTAACTTGCCATTTACAAAAGTTTTGACTGGCTTTCCCTTAAACCGCCACCCATCAAAAGGTGAAAACTTGGCTTTAGAATGAAACTTTGAAGCGTCAATCTTTCCCTCACTTTTCAAATCGATTACAGTCAAGTCAGCGCTTTTTCCCTCACCCAAAAAGCCACGCCCCTTTAAACCAAAAATTTTAGCGGGATTCTCCGCCATAAGCCTAACAACATCTTGTAAAGCCAAAATCCCACGATTAACTTCAGTAAGCAAAAGCGGCAACATCGTCTCCAAACCAACCACACCAGTCTTAACATTCCAAACAACATCCGACACCTTCTCCGCCAAAGCATGCGGAGCATGATCCGAAGCTACAACATCAACCACACCCTCCTTTATTCCCATCCAAAGAGCCCCTGCATGAATCTTCTCCCTAACTGGAGGCACAGTTAATGCCAAGGCACCAATGCGCCTTAAATCCTCATCAGATAAGAAAAGGTGATGCGGAGTCACCTCGCATGTTATAGGCAGCATGGATCTTTTTCCTTCCCGTATTGCCTCAAGTCCCGCTTTTGTGCTCACGTGACAAATGTGAATTTTATTACGCACCTGCCTAACAATGTTTAAGAGCCGTTTTATAGCGTTCTGTTCCGCTTTTTCAGAATGCGCCTCAAGAAAAGCTTCAACATCATTACGCTTGGTGCTCTTTAATTTGTGCTCAACCGCCTTTACCATTGCCCCATCCTCAGCGTGAACGGCAACCAACATCCCCATCCTACCTAAAATCCTAAACGCCTCAGCCAAAGAAGCGTCATCCCCAACATTTAAGCCCCCAACCTGTTCAATCATAAAAAGCTTAAACGCCACAGCACCAACATCAACAATCTCCTTTATTTCATCCAAACGCTTCGGGAACTCAGAATAAAAGCCAACATTAACCAAAATGCTATCCCCTGCCTTTTCCATACGATTTTTCAACGCCTCAGCACTCATAGTAACAGGCTCATTATTCGGCATATCTAAAACCGTCGTTATTCCACCGGCAGCCGCCGCAGCCGTGCCACTGTAAAAGTCTTCTTTGTAGGCTTTTCCTTCATCACGCAGATGCACATGAACATCAATTAGTCCTGGCAAAACAAGCAGCCCCTTCAAATCCATCTTCATTTCAGCTTTCGGCATTTGCGATTCTTTGCCTACCCTAACAATTTTGCCGCCTTCCAAGGCAATGCTACAATCCACTATTTCATTTTCAATGTAGGCTTTCGTATTGCTCAAAATTAAATCGCACTTCAAATCTTACACTCATCTATCCGCATTCGGTAAAGTATGGTTCGTAAGGCAGTTAAAAGTTTATTCTATCAACTTGAAAAAGTCCCTCTCAGTTATTATGCCGACAAGTTCTCCACGCTCAACAACTGGAATTGCGCCAACATTTCTATCACGCATCAACTTTGCCGCTTGCCCCGCATCCGCTTGCGACTCGATAGTTGCAACTTCCTTAGTGGCTATTTCAAGCGCTGGCGTATTCAAAACTTGTATTATCGTGCCAGACCGCAACTTCTCAAAAACCTTACCCGAACCAAAAAAGCGTATAATATCCATTGCAGTTATTATGCCGACGACCTTCCCATCTGATATTATCGGCAACCTCCTAAAACCTTGGCTTATCATAGTCTTTTCAGCCTCAAAAATTGTTGTCCTAGGCAATGCAGTAACAACTTTCTCCGACATCAACTCAACCACTCTCGCACCACTAATCTTATCGGCAAAAATGTTAACAATGTCTCTCTCCGTAATTATTGCACGCACACGACTCTCTGGGTCAACAACAGGCAAACCTCCAAGATTTTTCTCAACCATCAACTTTATCGCATCATTTATTTTCGAAGATGCACTTACAGCGACAACATCTTTCGTCATTATCAACCGCACCGGCTCATTTATGGCCTTGAAAATGTTACCACCATACTTTCTCTCAATTATCTCAAACTTATTCCCACCACCAAGATAATCAATAATGTCCGTGGCTGTTATTATTCCCTCCAAAGTTTTTGTTCCCGGATTTGCTATCGGTATTCTGCGAAAACCCTCCCGCGACATAATCTGAACCGCATCGTAAATCAGCGTTGTCGAAGAGCATGTTAAGACAGGACTTTTTGCAACATGCAATATTTCGCCCTCATGTCTTCTAGATGGCGGCTTCCGCGATGACGGTTTTCCCTTTTCCTTTAACGTTCTCCTAAATGTTTCGCGACTCAACAACACCACTCTTCTTCACTTTATAAGCAATCTAACAATGTCCTCTCTGTCAACTATACCTATTAATTTACCATCCCCATCCCATACTGGAACTCTCCCTATATCCTTCGAAACCATCACCTTAGCAACACGAATAGCCTTAACTGACGGCTTAACCGCTATAACATTCGTATTCATCACAGCAGATATCTTCGAAGAAGACTTAAAACGACCCTTCGCCGACTCAAAAGTTGGCAATGTAACCCCCCTTTCAAGCAGGTCTTTCTGAGTAACGATTCCAACAACCTTCCCATTCTTCACAACTGGCAAGCCCGCAAGAAGTTTCTCAAGCATCAAACGCCAAATATTATCAACTTCATCGTCGGGTGAGCATGCCACAACATCCTTAGTCATTATTTCAGAAACTTCCCTTGCAAGCTTCTCGGGACTCGTCCTAATAGAAAATTCAATGAAACTCTCCAAGCCTAAAACCCCCATGTACGCCTTATCAGTTGATGACGCTATAACTGGCGCATGCCAAGCATCAACTCGCAACATGCCCCTAATGGCTGGCAAAACCTCCTCTTCAACCGTTGCTACATACTTAGGCTGAGTCATAATGCCCCTAACTCTAATCGGCGAAACAGAAGAGGATATTGCCATAATATCGCGGCGTGAAACCTTACCCAAAAGCTTCTTGTACTCATCCGTCACTGGAAGAATCCTTAAGCCATACTGCCTTATAATCGCGCGGGCCTTCGTCGCTAGCTCATCAGCATGTATAAACGGATGCCTCCCGTCCATTAACTCTTTAACACGCAAAAAATCGCCCCTTCACTTTTCACTTTCAAACTCAACCCTGCAATCTTCACATAAAAATTCTCCATTAACCTCCTTTAGGGTATCTGACCAAACTCCACAGCTGTCGCAGTAGCCCGCAAGGGGCACCCCTTCTTCGGTTGTCTCTTGCGCCCTGTTTTCGCCTTCTATCATGGCGTGCTCCTGAATTGTTTCAAGCAGCTCGGGCATAACTGACAAAATATCTTTGCTTGAGAGCAGCCCAATCAATTGCCCCTTGTAAATTACTCCCAGTCTCCTAATGTTCAGTCTGCTCATCCTTCTGGCAGCTTCGCTTATTGTTGCATCTGGCTCTATCGTAATCAGAGGTGACGTCATAACTTCGTTGGCTTTTACGGAATCTGGCTTTGCGTTTTTCGCTAGGACTCTTCCGACGAGGTCTCTTTCTGTTATTATTCCTAGTGGTTTTCCGTCTTTGCTTGTGATTATTATGCAGCCTAGCCCATGCTTGTCCATTAATTCCGCGACTTTGTTTACTGGGGCGTTTTCTTCTATGGTTACAACTGGGCTACTCATTACGTCCTTAACCAGTAGCCGCGATGTTCTTAATCCTATTTCTGACATGTTCCCTTCGCCACACTACAAGCGCTTATTCGTTGTTTGCTTCACTGAACTCAAAACTGAAATCCAACATTTAAAACTTGTTATGTCCACGAAGTTACCTCTGCTGCTCAAAAGAAGAAGCCCCAGAGACCATTAAATATAACTGGCAATCAAATATAATAACTAATGGTGGCGGGCGTAAAGCGTCTTGGTGAACATATAAAATGGATCTATTTGAAGAAACGGTTAAGATTCTTAAGGAACATGCCTACAAGATTCGCTATGTTCCACACGAGATTATAGAAGACTGCAATGCAACATACAACGTCATATTCCAAAACAAGTACGTTACAACAAACGCCGCCAAGAAATTGAATATTCCGCTAAATGAAATATGGATTTCTGAAATGTGGCGGCCATACGAGAAATACATAATTTTTCATGAACTTCGGGAAATATATTACCAAGCAAATGGATTCAGCAGAGGCGAAGCCCATGAAAAAGCTATTAAAGATAGTTTTTCCCTATGGGCAGAAGACGATTTATTCCATAAAATGATTAAAGAAATCGAAGAAATGGATCGAAAAACCGTGGAGAAAAAGAAACATGGTGCAAGCTTCAATTTTACATCGTGGCTAAAAGCTCATTTTAAGTTCCCAAAATGTAAAATAGGTTCAAATTCGAAGAAATCTTATTAGTGGCGCTTGTTATTGCTTATAGCTGATGTGTGGGATGTGTGATGTTGAGGACGAACGTTGATAAGCTTGTTAAGATTTCTGTTTTCGGTGAGGTTGTTAGTCCAGTTTTCGGTAGGGGCGTGTATAACATTTCTGCTGAGGGTGTGCCTGTTGTTTTGCCTGGTGTTGGTGGAATAACCTATAACGTGCGTGTTGGTGATCTCGCTTGTGGTTGGGAGGCTGATCATGTTGAGCCTGGTGTGAGTATTGAGAATAGGGAGAGTGATCCGCGTTTTGGTCAGGGTGCGAATGCTGCTTTGAATGTTCTTTCTTGTGTTGGTAATGAGGCTGTTGTTGTTAGTGGTGATGCGAAGGGTGCTAGGGGTGTTGTTACTGGTAAGCATGGTGGTATTGAGCATGTTTTGGTTGATTTTTCGCCTGAGGTGCTTGAGAAGCTTATGTTGGGTGATAAGGTTCTTGTTAAGGCTTTTGGTGTTGGTTTGAAGCTTTTGGATTTTCCTGATGTTAGGGTTATGAATTTGGATCCGCGTTTTTTGGAGGCTATTAATCCTCAGGTTGAGGGTGATAAGCTTGTTGTTCCTGTTACGCATGTTGTTCCTGCTGGTATTATGGGTTCTGGTTTGGGTGCGAATCAGACTTATTCTGGGGATTATGATATTCAGCTTTTTGATGAGGGTGTTAGGCATGAGTTTGGGCTTGATGATTTGAGGCTTGGTGATCTTGTTGCGATTTTGGATGCTGATCATTCTTTTGGGCGGATTTATCGTAAGGGTGCGGTTTCTGTTGGTATTGTTGTGCATACGAATTGTGTGAGTTCTGGGCATGGTCCTGGTGTTACTACGCTTTTTACTTCTTCTGTTGGGCGTATTGTTCCGAGGGTTGATGCGAGGGCGAATATTGCGTGTTTGTTGGGGCTTAGGAATGATATATAAGTGTGTTTGTGTATTTGGTGTTTGTTGAGTAAGGGGTTGTTGGTTTATGCCTTATAAGCGTAAGAGTCGTGGGCGTTCGAAGGGTGATAAAGGTAGTAGTGGGCCTGTTCAGTGTGCTATGTGTGGGCAGCTTGTTCCTCGTGATAAGGCTAAGAAGGTTACTGTTAGGCGTTCTATTGTTGATCCGCAGTTGGCTAAGGAGTTGCGTCAGCGTGGTGCTTATATTTCTTCTTTGGTTGATACTAAGTATTATTGTATTTCTTGTGCTGTGCATAGGGGTATTGTGAAGGTTAGGGCGCGTGATGAGCGGCGGTTGCGTTCTGGTAGGCGTTTTTAGGTTTTAGTTTTTTGTATGTGTGTGTTGTGCGTTGTATTACTGTTGTGTGTGTTAGTATTGTGAGTGTGATTGTGGCGTAGTTTAGGGTTTGTGTTGGTTGCCAGAAGTATGCGATTATTGTTGCTGTTGTTATTATTATTAGGCGTTCTGGGCGTTCTGCTATTCCTATTGTTTCCATTTTTATTTGGAGTGTTTCCGCCTTTGCGCGTGTGTAGCTTACGAGTAGTGTGCCTGTTAGGGCGGTTATGCCCCAGTGGGTTTGGCATAGTCCGCTTATTGTTATTGCTGTGATTATTGCGGCGTCGGCGTATCTGTCTAGGAGTGAGTCTAGGTAGTTTCCGAATGGTGTTGTTTTTTGTGTTAGGCGGGCTGTGGCGCCGTCTAGGGCGTCGCAGTATCCTGATAGTAGTAGTAGGATTGCTGCTGTGAGGAGGTAGGTGTTGTTTGTTTGCCATTGTGTGTATGTGATTGCGGATGTGGTTGCGAGTGTTATGCCGATTGTTGTTATTTTGTTTGGTGTTAGTCCTATTTTTGTGGCGGTTTTTGCGTGGTTTTGGAGGAGTTTTTGGGTTTTTTGTTTTAGTTTTGTTAGCATTTTTTGCGCCGTTTTTGGGTTAGTTTTATTTGGTGTTTGTTATGTAAGTTTTGTGTGTGTTGGGGTGTTTGGTGTGGGGGTTGTGGTTGAGTGTTTGCGTGTTGGTGATAAAGCGTGTTTGGGTGTGCGTGTTGATTTGCCTGGTTCTTCTGCGCCTTTGTTGGTTGTTGTTGCGGATAGGGGGTTTGTTATGTGTGGGTTTTTGAACGTGGATGTGGCGGAGCGTTTGGGTGTTGCTGCTGCTGTGGTTAGTGGTGTTAGGACGTTTGAGGATGTTTTGGGTGCGAGTGTTAAGGCGGTTACGGGTGGGGCTGCTGCGTTGGGCGTTAGGGTTGGTATGAGTGGTGCGGAAGCGTTGAAGCTTATGTTTTGAAAAGGTGAATATGCCCCAAAGTGAATGGGCGGAGAAGAGATTTTTGGGCGGGGCTGTCTTTTGGTTTTTCGCCTCCTTGGTTCTTTGTTGTGTAAGTTTTTGTTTTGGCAGAATTTAAACGGGGTCTTAAAAGTTTAACTTGTATTATTTTTGTAGCGGTTTTTCATGTTAGTTTGGCGTTGAAAAAAGCCAATAACGACCTACCCCCCTATAGATTTCGACTTTTTTATTTTGTCTTCTCTTAGATTTTTTGGTTAATTAGGTTTTCATGTTGTGGGTATTTTTCTATTAAAAATGTTTTAAGACGATTTTTGTCTCGAAGCAATTCTTTGAATTGTTCTGTGTTGATGTTGAGTTGTCTCGTGCATTTATCTCGTATAGTTGATTCGTGGACATTGTGTTGGTCGGCTACTTTTTTGAAAGCTTCGTTAAGTTGTTCTCCTTTGAAAACCAATTCAGCGACTTCGAGAACTTGTATTAGTTTTTGTGGAACTTTTTCAGTTGTTTTTTCCCAAATTTTTTGGACTTTTATTTCTTTTTCTATATCGATTCTTTCTTTGAATAATGGTTGGAATTCGTGTATGTGGACTTCTTTGCCTACTTTTTCTCTTGCGTATGTTTTGAATTCTATAGTTTTTGTTGGGAATGGCAATTTTTTGCATAGGCTGTCTAACTCTGATGTTTTTCGATCTATTATTATTGCTATGGTTGGCTGAGTGTTTATAAGGTCTGTTAACATTTTATGCAGGTCTTCAATGTGTTGTCTTTCTATCATAGCTTTTTTAATTAAGTCTGCTCGAATTTCGTTGTATAGGGCGTTTACGATTTTTCTTCGAGTTTCTGGTTCTTCATATGCCAAGCTGAATTTTGTTATTTGTGGGATTATGTGTTCTGGGAGAGGGTGTTTTGCTAATTCGACTTCGAGGATATACCACTCGTTTCTGTCTATAGTTAGAATTACACCGTCATTTCTGGATTCTATTCCCGCTTGCGTCCTCATTGTTTGAGGTCCAAAATATAGGGCGTTTTCCCCGAAGATTTCCTTTATGTGTTCTGTTACCATTTTGTTGAGTTCTTCTTCGGAGGTGTATTCGTATGGCAAATATTTGACGCCATCTTTCAATAATATCATTTTATCCACGTTTCCTTTTATCCTTGCATTAGGATTTTTAGTTGTTCTATTTCTTTTGTTAGGGCTGGGTATAGGTAGTCTAGGAGTTGGTTGGTTTCTGTTTCGTTGAAGCCTAAAACTTTGAGGATAGTCCTATCTATTTCAACTCTAGCCCAAAACCTACCCCGCAACTGCTCCAAAACGCTAGGGAAAGAAACGTCCTGAACCTTTTCGAAAGTATTTAATAGAATTTTTCTTTCATCTTCTGTCAGTTTTTCAGGATTTAATATCGAATATGTTCCTATAGCGTAGCTATGAATCACCATCCATGCGCCACGTGTTTCAGTTCTATATATAAGCATGGAAAGTAAATTGGATGTACTGTTAAGCCATAATGTTAACAGTTTTGCATTCTCTTCATTGGTTCCTTTTATACTCCACATGTGAGCCCCCAACAATGGGTGTAGATGAATAAAATGCTATCGCTCTGGTTCCAACAGCGGATATATCCAAGCGTCTTGAAAGCAGCACGTTAGCGAGTCTAGGTCTCACATAATCTTTCCATTCTTTTAGAATGTTAATATCCTTAATTATTCGACGTGAATTATCAAAATCTGAGATTAGTATATAATCCAAATCGTTTGTGATATTTATTTTGTCTGTTCGAGATGCTCGTCGCAGTCCTCTTGCCAAGACATTAATTGGAATACTTATTCTTTAGATTTCTTTTAAGCTCACCTTGTGTTATTATACTAGAGCTCATTTTATCGTCAGCGTAAACTTCATCAGCATTAAGTCTTTCGCTTAATGACCTTATGTTTTCTGTAATTTTTATAGCGTCTTCTATGGAGTGAGGCAATTTTTTCAATAAGGTTACACAACATTTTGATTTGTTAGATGGTTGATTCTTTTTGACGATGAGCAAAATTTCTCTAAATTGAGCACCTTCGGAAAAGGCTGCCCGTTCCCACGCAGTAATTATGTGTTCAATTTGATACTTTTCTGTAAGGAGTTTTCTTATACCTTGAGCAGATTTAACTCTTAAAATTGTTGCAGGTAGGACTAGTGCTATTCTTCCGTTTTCTTTTGTAAATTTATCTGCAAGCAAGATAAAAGATCCGTAAAGTCCGAGTTGCCCATGCAGACAATCTTCATAACCCTTTAAGCGTTTCATCAAAGCACTTTTATACTCCTTAGGCAACCTCTCCTGCCTCGTGAATGGTGGGTTCATTATGACTACGTCTGCCTTCTCCAATGGTATCTGCTCCCCACCACCAACCCCTTCCAATGTTACTGCACCCTTCTCAACATAAGCCTCCTCTAAAGACGGTTTACCTTCCATAAAAAGCTCCAAAGTCGGACGCCTATAAGCAGCTTTAAGCTCTCTGGAAATGGCTGGAATAGTATGCCCAGGCTCAAGCTCAGTGGAATCCCAAACGGCAATACGCACCTTTTCCGTTTCATGACCAGCAGCCAAAGCCTGCAAAGACAAATGCACAACCGCCATGTGCGCAGCAAAGGGCATAATATCAATGCCCGTCAAGTCTTGCTCCAAAAACTGCTTATGGTCTTCAAGCGTAAAGGCGCCCTTCTCCCTAACAAGCAACTCCTTCTTACGCCTATAAGCAGCAACCAAAAGCGTCCCACTACCACAAGCCAAATCCATAACCTTCGCATCGGCACGGTCAATAGCCAACTGCGCCAAAATCTCAGCAGCCTCATTATTCGTGTAGAAAGCCACAACAGCCTTCCTAACCTCAAAAGGAATCAACTCATGAAAAACCTTACCCAACAA
>JBNAWC010000006.1:0-44326 GCA_049700035.1 Candidatus Bathyarchaeales archaeon | reverse complement strand
CTCTATCAAAGCCAAATTTTGATGAAACCGACAGTTTGCAATATGCTTCCGTAATCGTATCCCAATGCACCTCGTAGCATTTTCCAATTTCTTCTCCTAAGCTCTTGGCAAGCTCTTTTGTTCTCAAGACATCTTCTTTCAATGCGACGAAGAAGGTCGGTACCATACGCCCATTTCTCTCCGTAACAAATTCAGCTTCTCTTAAAAATTCCAGATGACTCAACGCTTCTTCTTTCGAAACATTTAGCGATTTTGCGATTCTATCTATAGTATAATTCTTGTGAAGCCCGATTACAATGCCCTTATGAATTTGCTTTTGGAAAACAATGTTAGGGTTATATTCGCTTGCATCAGCACTACCACAAATAATCATATTAAACTTTGCGATCCTCTGTTCCAAATGCTTAATAGCCTTCATTGGCGATTCCTTTCCGAATAAGTTGATGAAAAATATAAACTTAAACATAAGATTGTCGTATCTTTAGCAGTTTATAAGTTATGGTTCTTTTAGGGATTATTAAAAGAATGTGTTGTAAGCGTAAGTTGCAAGCATAGCATGTTGATGAATTTCCAAGTATTCTGCGATTTGTGGTCTTTAAAACTGTCTGATGTGGTCGATTAGTTGTTCTGCGTTTTCGAATTTTTTTGAGAGTTCAAGTTCTAGGTAGGCGCCGTAAGCGTTAAAGTATGGTGGACCTTTCCGCGAGAAAAGTGTCAAAATCATGCCTTCATGGTCTATTTTGTAGCCTTCGTGGCATGGTTCGTGTCCTCTAATCAAAAATTTCACATTAAACAGTTCAAGAGTTTCTTTGGTTACTTTTTTGCCGAAGAGTTTTCCAGCGCCGCGGGGCGAGGCGCATGATTCGCTTATCCAGTCGTTTGGGTCGCTCCATAGCATCTCCTCCAGAAAGGGTTGTTTTGGATGGTTTTTGTGGGCGTAAGCCAAATCCAGCACTGTCTCGGCTGTTGTTGGTAATCCTCCGTGAATCATTAGGCAACGCCCTTCAACAAGAACTGCAGTGTAAAGGCAGTTGAACAGTTCGCGGATTTTTGTGTAGGCTTCTTCCCATTTATCGCCAAACTTCATCTGAAACTCCAGTGGCAGGTCATGTGGCGAGGCGAGAAGGTCTTCTGGTCCTTCATGGTTTCCACGCATGAGAATGACTTGTTTTGGAAATAGGAGCTTCAACTTTAAAACTGTGTAGTAGACTTCTTTTGAGTATTCGCCTCTGTCGCCGTAGTCTCCGAGAAAAATTAGGGTTGCATTGCTTTTTTGGCTCATTTTTTCGAGGAATTTGCTCTGCCTAAATATGTCAAGGCAGCTTTCTATGTCGCCGTGTAGGTCGCCTATAACAAGCGCTTCGCCTTCTGGTTTGAGTTGGACAAGTCTCCCAACAGTTTTGAAATTTTCTAAATCGCCGTTTTCGCTGCAGATTAGGTTTTTTGCCTCATCAATGGTCTTTGCAAACTCTTCGTATTGGACTTCTAAAGCCTCTTTTATGATGTGTGCAATGTCCAATTGCAATTTTAAGCCTCAACTTTTTCTATGATTACTGTTTTGCCCAAAAAACCGTAAATGTTCTTTTCTATCTTCTCCCTATGATTTTGGATTTTCTCCAAAGTTTCTCTTATGGCTCTTTCCAACGACTTTTCTTCAGACTCTATGGCGTTTCTCTTTCTCTCTAAGTTTTCGATGAGTGTTTGAAGCTTGGATAGGCTGCTTTGGCTTTCCGCAAGCCCAGCGGACATTGAGATATTCCTTTTCTTCAAAAGTGCATCAGCACATTTTTTGTGGATGTCCATCAGCGAGTTTCTTTTCAAAATGCTTTCTATGGTCTGCTCTGCCTTTCGCATTTTGTCTGGTTTAAGCGTCAACTTCCCATCATGCATTAAAACAGTAAGTTTTTGGAGTATTTGCCTCAAAATTGGATAGCCCGCCTCCTCCGTGGCTAAAGCCTCAAAGGGGTCTTCCAAATACTGCGTCAATTTTTTAAGTTCATCTTGTGTTAAGCCGCTTCCGCCGCCGCGGAGACTTAGCGCTTGCATTTTTATGAATGGTTTTTGAAGGTGTTGTAGGCTATGCTTTATTTCGGCGTTTAATGCTTCTATTTCCGAGTTTATTTGGCTCAGCTGGTTTATTTCTCCGCCACTCTTTAATTCAGTCATCTTTTGCTGGGCGTCTGCGATTTCTCGAAGAACATGTGCCTTTTCATTTTCAACTTTCGCTTTTTGTTCCCTAAAGTTTGCAAGTTCGCTTTCTAAGCTTTGCAGCTTTTCGATTAGCTGGAATGTTTCCTCTAGGGTTTTGGTTTTAACATACTCTTTTGTTAGGAAGTTCTGCGCCTCTTTTAGCGAAGCTTTTGCTTTCTCAAAAACTGTTAGAAACTTTCTTCTGTCTAATATGAAGAACGGGGAAATTCTCGGAAACCAATTTCGAATATCCACTTCGGTTACAGCAAGCGCTTTTTGCATTTCTTGGATAAGCGTGTTTAGGCTGTCATAGGAAACTTGTTCTGGAACTTTAATCTGCCTTATCCTTTCGAGGAAAATGCGTGAAAGCTTGCTTAAGGCTCTTGCACGCTTGTAGGTTTTCATGTTCCGCCTTTCAATTTCCTTCTCGCTGTTATCCATCAAAATCTTACTCGCATCAGCTAACTCATTCAAAGCCTTACGCAATTCGCCAAGAAACCTCTCAGCACGGGAGTAAACTGGAACAAAAACTGAGCTTGTTTCCTTTTCAAGCCAATCTTTAAGCATTTTCGATGAGGGTTTTAGGGCTTCAGACAACTAGTTCCCCATAGAATATGTGCTTAAGCAATATTTATTTTTCAATGGGACAACTGTAAAAACTCTACTCTTTTTTAAGTAGCTACTCTTAAATAATTATTGCGGGGAACAGCATACACGGGAAAACGTATGAACTCAAAACAAATAGCATTCATAGCGACGATGAGCGCTTTGGGCGCTTCGCTTTCAATAATCTCGCTTCATGTGGCGCCAATATCAATAGTGGTTCCTGGACAAGGAGGCGCCGCTTTAGATTTGTCACATCTTGCCACCTTTGTAGCTGCGATTTTCGGCGGACCTTACATAGGTGCGATTGTAGGCTTCTTGAGCGGTGTCTATGCGGGCTACTATTTTGGTTATGTTATAGGCGGACTAGGAGTTCTTTCTCTTGTTGGCGTGCCTTTTGGAAAAGCTTTGACTGGCTTAACCGCGGGCTTTCTCTACAAGAAATTTAACGTGCATGGAAGCACTAAACCTTCAACCTTAGCTGTTCCAGTAATTATCCTATCCTACATTCCAGAATGCCTTTACACTATATTTTACTTCCTATACATAGTACCGTACTTCTACGGCGGCGTATGGGATTTCATGATACCGCTGGTTATACCAAAAGCTTGGATTGAAATAACGATAATGAGCTTCTTAATGGGCGCTCTTGTAGGGAATACGGGATTCAAAGAATTCATCCTAAAATCCTTCTATACGCCAAGTTTGGAAAAAACGCGAATGAAAAAATAAGCAAAGAACCTACAGGATTTTTAGACTAAAGGATTCCGCCAAAGCTTTAACGTTTATTTCTCCACTTTTGAAAGTATTGCCCGTTTTCACATTGTTAATTGTTATGATTGCTGGTGCAAAGAGGTTTGGGTCTATTTTGTAAAAGTCGTAGTTTACGGCTTTGAAGGTTTCTAGGAATGTTTTTCCATAGTCTTTTGAGGCTTTTGATGGAGCCTTTTCCACTATGGCTTTTAGTTCCTCCTCGTTTTCATAGTCAACTATGTAGTGGGCTGTTCCGCCGTACAATATTGCGTCGTTTGTTCTTGCCATGGCTTTGACGAATTTTGGGTGTATTGGCGGTATTGGCGCTGTTCCACAAGCGTGCAACACCGCGTTTGGGTTTAATCCAAGCCTGCTTAATTTGTGCATTCCAGTTTCGACTATTCTTCCAGAAACTTGGGTTGCTCCTGCTAGGCTTGCTGTTGGCGTTAAGATTATTGCGAGGTTTTCTGGTTTAACGTGGCAGTCTCGGACAAAGCGTTCTATAAGTTTTTCTGGTGGAGGCTTATCCGTTTCCAAAACTATTATTGCCTTTTCGTAATTGTCTCTGTAGCCTATTTTTTCGTAGATTTCCTTTGGCTTTTGGGCTAGGGCTCTTGCTGGTCCAGAACCAATTGCGAAGTATTCGCCTTCTCTAATTTGCCAACCAGCAAACTGCGAGCCGAAAGTTGCTATTGCAGGATAATCCGTGTAAACAAGTATTGATGGAAACTCAATTTCGCCGTATCTTTGCGAAATGATTTCTGCTTTTGCCAGTCCGCCCATGCAGATTTCTGTTATGACTTTTCCAGCCTTAAATCCACCTTTGGCTTTTATTCCAGCATCAACGATTGTGGCGCCAAACGCTGACCGTTCAATTTTTACGCCGTAAAGCTCTGGTTCTGCGTATAGCTTTTCTAAAAGTTTCCACGCTAGTTTGTTAACGCTTATGGCTTCCTTCATGTTTTCATCTCCATTAGAGGAACTTTTCATAACTGCTTAGATGAGGATTCTTATACTTTGAAATGTAAAGTTTGCCTTCTCCATGTTCCACGAGGTCGCCAATGAAAAGGTAGAATGGTCCAGCGGCGGTTTCGCCCTCTTCAACCTTAACCTTTTCCCTTATACCTTCAATTGTAAATGATGGCAAAACGGACTCTATGTATCCGCCAACAACTATTTTTCCGCCCTTCATGCATGCGCCCACCCTTGTTCCAGCATCTTTCTGAATGTAGATTGTTCCCTCTCGCATGCGAAGACCGGCAAACTGTCCAGCACAACCATAAACTTTGATTGTGCCGTTTCGCATGTATGCGCCTGCCTCGTTGCCAATATCTCCATAAACGATTATTTTTCCGCCATGCATGCCCTCGCTGCATCCGCGGTATGGCGCGCCTAAATATTCACTGGCGTTTCCGTGAATTTCTATTACGCCGCCCTTCATCATTGAACCTGCCCACCCGCCGACGTTCCCATGCACTGTGATTTTTCCGCCTTGCATTTCTTCGCCTAGGTGCATTCCAACATTTCCGTGTATTGTTATTTCTCCGCTTTTCATTCTTGCGCCTATTTTTCGAACTTTGCTTAGGTCGCCTTGAACTGTTATGTTTCCGCTGTTGTCGCCCGCAATTTCGATTTTGAAGAGTTCGCCGAGTTTGCGCTGCTTGTTTCCTTCCCAAACTTTTAAGGCTTCTATTTCGCTGACTGTTTTGCCTTGAAATGCGTCTGGGCTTATGCATTCTGCAAATATTGGAAGGCGAAATTCTTTAAGAGGATAAAGCCGTATCATTTACACGCTTGCCCTCACAGTTATTGGATGTGAAATTGCAAGGTAACCTTCGCTTACAGGGTAATTTTCATATTCAACAGTCCAGTATTCCTTAAACCGCCGTTTCATCTCCTCTGAAATTTTAACTTGCTCAGAAACTTGCACATCCAACCACAATGTTGCGCCGTTAACGCTACGCATTACTTCGCCATCTTTAATGACAATTTTTCCGCCCTTAATGGTGTACGCGGCTTCTTTGAACGCTTTCCTCACGCGCTTATACTTTCTGGAAGGGTCTGTTTGTTCTGGGTTTACGTTGTATATGGTTATGTCCGCGTCTGCTCCAACGCCTAAGTGCCCCTTACTTTTTAGTCCAAGAGCCTTTGCTTGTCCAGCCCTTGTCATTATTGCAATTTCGTAAAAGCCCAATTCTCTGTCTATTGATGGGAGCAGACTCCTACTCCTAGCCCTTGGGTTGATTCGTTTTAGCGTTGCGTTTCTCGCTTTTTTGCTCATGAGCCAAGCGATTATTTTTGGATAAGCAGTGAATGGTCCGCCGTTCGGGTGGTCTGTTGTTAAGAATATTTTCCATGGGTCTTTTATTAGTAGGGCTAGTTCCAAGCCTATTGACCATTGAATTGCGTGGACATAACTTTTTCTTCTGTAGTGGAAAGGCACAATGCCAGCGCTTGTTTCTGTTTCCACGTCGTGGTTGACCCACTTGTTGCCGCTTAACTCATAAAGCGTGTACTGGAAAGGTCCATCAGCCGTCATTGTGGTTGTGTCTGTGAAGATCACTTGTCCCATATCCAATGTTACATGCGAGTGCGCGTTAACATAGTTCGCGATTTCCTCGGCTCCAGATTCCAGTGTAGCCCAACTATCTCCTTTGAAGGCGCTGAATTGGCAATGCGTAATGTGGATTGCTGGTTTGCCTTCAACGGCTAAGTCTTCAACGCAGCGCATAGTTTCGATTGCCGTTTGATAGTTGCCTGGCTTTCCAAGATTGTTTGTGTGAACATGAATTGTATGAGGCAAGTTCAAAAGTCTGTTAACCTTGCATAGTCCGCGGATTATCTCGCGTGGAGTAATGCCAAAACATGGAACTTGGTCGTCTAGGCTGCTTACATTGTGCCCGAAGCCCCAAGCCTCAAGTCCGCCTGGATTAACAATTTTTATCGCGTATCCCTTTGTTGAACTTATCATCCAAGCCACATATCTCGCGCACTCCTCGATTTTGTTATCTTTTAGATATTCGAGGACGAACCACCAGTCGCCCAAGAGCGGATAGCTAGCCTTATCCACAATTGGAGTGTCGCTTAACTCTTCATGCGTGTGCTTCGCCTCCAACGGGGGCATTGATGGATTCATTATTGTAGTGTAGCCCATACGCGCATAACGATACCCAGTAGTAAACGTTGAGGGAATCGAGTAGCCAACTCCAGAGCGGGTTATGGGCGTCTTTGGTTCGAAATCGCGGAAATGGTCTTCTGGTCTCAACAGTCTTCCAGTGTTCACTTCGGAACCAGCGATGTGGCAGTGTATGTCAACTCCGCCTGGCATTACAATCATTCCAGAAGCATCGATTTTTCTTGCCTTACGCTCATTCACCTTCTCAACAATTTTTCCATCTTTAACCGCAATATCCATCTTTTCGCCGTTGACGCCATTAATAGGGTCGTAGACAAAGCCGTTTCTTATCAAAAGCTCCAATCTTTAAGCCTCCTCCGTTTTCACTTCACGCCTTCTTATTTTCCTAACCTCAGCCAGTATTCTCCGCAAAATCTCCTCGTCTGAAAGAACACCCCTAGGCGGCTCCACAACCTTCTTAAGCGGAAGCGGAACGTGGTCCATGCGGTAGGCTGTTCCTTCTGCTTCTATGCCAACGAAAGCGGATGGAATAACAACATCTGCTATTTGCGCTGTCGCATTCATGTGCGGGTCTATTACAACAAGCGGGTTCTTAACCAAGTGCTCAACGGCTTTTCTGGGAAAGTTTGCAACCGGGTCAGAGGCAACAACCAGCGCCGCATCTGAATCTCCGCGCAGCAAAACATCAACGGCGGATGTTTCGCCAGGATTGTATCTTGGATAGCCAAGTGATAAGTCCACGGCGTATGGGTAACCAGTTTGCCACGTGAAAACTGTGTTTGCGCCTGTAACGTTAAAGTGCCCACGCATTGGCATTATCACAAACTTTGTGCGCATGTTTAGGTCACGTGTCAGCGAAAGCGCGGCGTCTATGTTTCTAAGCTTTCCACTGCTCATCGTGAGTCCAAGACCGAAGAAGAAGATGCCAAAGTTGCAGTTAACCATGACGTCGGCGACTTCTTCCAAATATTCAACTGGGACCCCAGCGACACTGTCAACTTCTAACTCTTGGTCGCGGACAAGCGCCCTAAAAGCTTGGAGAAGCTCATAATCCTTGTTTGGCTCGACTTGAATGAAGTAGTCAGCAATCTCCGCAGACTTCGTCCGCCTAACATCAATTACTACTAGTTTTCTTCCTTCTTTATGGATTGTTGGCGGAGGCTCCATTTCGACTTTAGGCGTTTGAAATGGCTTTTGTTTTAGGAATAACCTACGAACAGCGCTTTCAATTTTCTTCCTAACATTCAAAGCCTTAATCTTAGTTATGTAGCCTTTCCAAACGCTTTTTTCAAACCTTCCCCGCGCAAAAGCCGTGTAGCGCTCTATGTGTCTTGGATGCGCGCTCCAAGGGTTGCTCCCCCAATAAACAACTAGGTCGGCTCTATGCCTAATCTGCCCCAAAGTGCATGAGGGAATGCCAACTTCTTGTATACTCAAAATTGATGGTCCATGGCATATCACGGAGGTGTTGTCTATTACGCCTCCAACTTCTTCTGCAAGTTCAAGTCCTACGCGTATGGCTTCACAGCTTGTTGAACTCCAACCATAAAGCAGCGGATAATTGGCTTCTGCGAGTATTTCCGCAGCCCTTCTTATGGCTTCTTTAAGCGTTGTTTTCACGAGTTCGCCGTTCTTTCTTATGAGCGGCTTCAGAACCCTATGTTCGCTGTTATAATGCAGAAATTTGGCTTCGCACATTGCACAGCCATTCTTAACCTTAACAACCTTTCCATCTTCAATTGCTAGTTCTATGTCGTCGCAGAGGCTTCCACAAACTGGGCAAGTAACCGCTTTAACCACGGACATGCCGTTAGCACTTCCCAAAATTTTGCCTTAAAAGCTCTTGAAGGCTCATTACGGGCTTGTCTGGCGCTGGCTCAACATAGGCTGGAATTCCCTTCAGAGAAGGCATGCCAATCCCGTTGGTTTCCGGGTCCACAACAATATTTGCCCATGGACCGTAAGGAATGAATATCACGCCTGGATGTGGCGCCCTTTTAGATTTTAGGGCTGTAACCACAACTGCGCCATAATCCGTTGAAACCTGAACGTTGGTTTTCTCCTTTATCCCTAGCCGTTTTAGGTCTTCTGGGTCCATGTAGCACACGGAGACGCTTTCAAAATAATCCTTAGAGGCTTTTCCACATTCTTTTCCGAAGCCTTGCTCAATTGTTCTCCCAGTAAGCAAAGTCACTCTAAGCTTCTGCTTTCCTTCCATTCACCAACCTCATTTGGCTAGAACCGTTTTAGAAGCTAAAATGTGCAATTTTGTTTAATTAACTTTTATGCCAAGCCTAATTTAAGAGTGCCAATGTGAAATTTGGGAACCTTGTAAGATTATTTGGCGTTGCACGCTTGAAAACATTTTTAAGTTGAAATATAATAGTAGACGAGCGCTTTGAAACAAATTTAAGGTTGATAAACCATTGGCTGATGAAGTAATTATCGACATTAAGGGTTTAGTGAAACATTACGGTGAAGTTAAGGCTCTAGATGGAGTCTCCTTAAACGTTAGAAAAGGCGAAATCTTCGGGCTTTTGGGACCAAACGGCGCTGGAAAAACAACGCTAATTGAGATACTTTGCGGCTTGAGAAGGTTTGACAATGGAGAAGTAACCATTCTAGGCTTGGATTTAGCCAAAAACTCCCAGAAAATTCGCAGTTTAATCGGTTTCTGCCCACAGGAAACCCTACTATATGAACTGTTAAATGTGTATGAGAATCTTAGCTTTGCCGCTTCTCTTTACTCGATGCCATCAAAAAAGTTTAAGGAAAGATTAGAGTTCACATCAAAAGTTTTGGGCATAGAAGAGTTCATGAAGAAAAAGGCGAAGGAGCTTTCTGGAGGAATGAAACGCAGAGCGAACCTCGCAGCCTCGTTAATCCACGACCCACCAATAGTCATTTTGGACGAACCAACAACTGGTTTTGACCCAAACGTTAAGCGAGAGTTTTGGGAAACGATAAGAACGCTTAAGCAAAACGGGAAAACTGCTGCTTTCAACGCATGACATGTATGAGGCGGATGCCCTCTGCGACAGAGTTGCAATAATGGATAAGGGGCAAATAGTGGCGATAGACAAGCCGCACGTGCTTAAAGAGAAGTTTGGCGGAAAAGCCTCAATATGCGTAAGGGTTAAGGAGGACCAAACTGAAAGGGCGTTAAAACTGTTAAAGCCCTATGGCTACACGTTTAAGGAAGAAGAAATACAAATTTTCACAGAAGACCCATGGAAACTAATGCCAGAAATCTCTAATACGCTTCTAGCTAACAATGTTTTAACGGAGAAAATTGAGTTTTAGAGCCAACGCTTGAAGACGTCTTCATAAGATTGACTGGAAGGAGACTTTTGGAGGAATCCTAATGAACCCAGTAATCGGCGTGGCAGTAAAAGACATTAAAATGTTTTTCAGGGAGAAAGGCACAATTTTCTGGACAATAGCCTTTCCAGTGCTAGTAATGCTACTTTTTTCAGCCATTTTCGGAAGAGAAACACCATTTACGGCGAACATAGGGATAGTGGACGCAGACGGAACACAAATATCATCAATGGCAATTTCAAGCCTTAATGGAACTGGAGTTTTTAACATAAGAATTTTTGAGAACAAAAGCGAGGCTTTGAATGCTTTAAACGCCACAGAAATCCGCGCAGTAATCACAATACCCGAGGGCTTCATGGAAAACCTCACGTATCAAGTTCCAGCACAAGTTTTGCTTGCGGTTGACGAAACTAATTTTGACGTAGCCAGAATCATCAGGGACATTGTTAAAACCTTCTTTACAGAATTCTGCAAAGGAATTTACGACCGGTTGAACGCAACTTTTCCCGAGCCTATATCCATAGTTGAAGAGCAAAAAATAGTGGGTGCGCGAATAGGCTACAAGGAGTATATTCTTCCAGGTATGATGTGTTATCCGCTTTTGTTCTCAAGCATGGTGGCATCTACTGGCGCCATAGTTTATGAGAGGGAGAAGGGCACGCTCAAGCGGATTAGAGCTTCGCCAATTCACCCCTTAAAAGTGCTTTTCGGTAAGACTCTTGCCGCTCTGCTTCAAACAGCTATAACAATCTTAATAATAGCGGTTTTAGGCTTTTTTGTGCTCAATCCAAAAGTGAACTGGGATATGACCGCCCTAACGACAATATTATTTTTGGGTTCGATGAACGGCATAGCCCTAGGCTTACTAATCTCATGCATTGGAAGGTCGCCGCAAGAAGCCTCCGGCGCATCAACAACAATAGGCATAGTGCTTCAATGGTTCACTGGGATGTACTTCCCACTAGAGTATCTTCCAGAATACCTACAACAAATAGGCAGAATCGTGCCAATGACTTATGCCGCCCAAGCCCTAAGAGACGTTATGCTTAGAAACATAACATTAGAAGGCTTAATCCAACCAATAATCACGCTAACAGCATCAGCAATTGTGCTATACGCAATTGGCATAATACTCTACAGAAAATGGGTTGAAAAAGAATAACCTTGTGGCAAATAATGCTTCGTAATGCGAAATATTTTTAAATATTTGCTGTGTAATTTTGTAGCATTCGGTGTAAAAAATGACACAAGATAAAGCGCCTTACAAGCCTAGATTGTCCACGAGGGAAATCGCCCTAATAGTCATTTTTGCCGCCTTAATCGCCATAGTAACAAGGCTTCCTGGAATTCCCCTTTCGCTTGGCATCAGAACTGGAACAATTGAGTTTTCGGTGCCTTAGCTGTTATAATAGGGAACTTTATTGCATGGATAATTCCAACTTCAAGTGTTATGGGATTGCTGCTTATTCCTGCGGGAGCATTAGCTGCGCTATGCGCTGGATTTCTTGTGCGACGGGGTAAGTGGGCGAATTGGAAAAGCTCTGCTGTTTTGCTCGCAGTTCTAATTGCGCTTTGGTACGTTACACCCATAGGGTTTGAGGCGCCCTTCTATCCATTCTTCTTACACGTCCCCGCATTGATATTAATCTTGATTTTTAGAGGCAAGATTTTTGATTTCATAAACAGCGCTTCAAGGAGACTTGTAACTTCGGGTGTTGGAATTGCCAGTTTTGTGGGTGTAATGGCTGATCACATTTGTGGCGGCTAATTTACGTGACTGCTTTGCAGTTCGTTGTTGATTTGAAGGCTTTTAGAGACTTTCTAAAGGGTGTGGGTATGCAAATAACCCTAGGTTTTTCAGCGAGTAACCCAATGCCGCAATGGGTTTACCAAATGGTTCAGAATCCTACGATCGGCGACTGGTTTATGCTTTCAATTCCAATAGCCGCAATTGAACGTATAGCATTCACAGTAATTGCCACGTTTGTTGGTGTAGGCGTCATAATGGCAATTGGAAAAATGCTCTTTAAACAGCCAAAGGGTCAAACAACCAAATAGCACGTTTTAGTTCTTTTTTAGTAGGTGTGGCGGTGGAACTTTAACGTTGTTCTTGTTGTTTTCGTTTTCATCCGTCCTAAGAAGCTCTGTTATTTCGCGGTAGCGCTGCAGAAAGTTTAACCCCTTTTCTGTCGCCTTATACTTTTCCTTGTCGTTCTCCACTATTTTGTCCAACAGTTTTATTTTTAGCATGAATTTTAGGTAGTCGTTGAGTTGCGTGAAGCTCAAGTTTGCCCTATACATTATCTGCGTTTTTAATGTCCCCTCCTTTGCTATGTCCAAAATTTCAGCAATTATGTAGAATTTGTCCCGCCGTTTCAGGTTTACATCGGGGTTCCATGGATTCAATTTCTATATTCCTCTTTTAGAACAGTTTTCTATAACTTAAAAGAGCATGGAATATTTTAAGCGGTGTTTCGTGTGAACGATTATTCCAGTAAACGAAATATTCTCTAGAACAAACTTCTATACGCGAAAATGGAAATATTTTATCTTGTCGTGCATGTAGATGTTAGGAGAAGGTGTAAAATAAATGTTGGTGGGCCTAATAGCTGACACGCATGATAGGCTTCCAATGATTGAGAACGCCGTGAAAAGGTTTAACGCCGAAAAAGTTGAGCTTGTACTCCACGCTGGAGACTACGTGGCGCCCTTTGTCATCCCAAAATTCAAAGACTTAAACGCGAAGCTCATAGGAGTTTTCGGCAACAACGACGGAGACCACGAACTCCTTAAGAAACGAGTCAGCGAATGTGGCAACATTGAAATCCATGGAACCTTCACCGCAATAGTCATTGATGGCTTGAAAATTGCGTTAATACACGGCACCGAAGACGAGCTTTTGAAGGCTTTGATTAACAGCGGAAGCTTCGACGTTGTAGTTCACGGGCATACTCATAAGACTGAATTGTACGAGAAGGGAAAAACGCTTGTTGTTAATCCAGGCGAAGCATGCGGATATTTAACTGGCAAATCGACAGTAGCCTTGCTTAACACTGCCAAGCGAGAGGCAAGAATCATTGAGCTTTAATTTGGTTGTACGGTTGCCTCAGCTGGTTTGCATGTTTAAAGATTTCCATTAACTCCTCATCTGTTGCACCGTTCCGCATAGGCGTCAAAATATCAACTAAATTGTCATTTCGCATCAGGCATGGCTTAAGTTTTCCATCACTTGTTAAGCGAAGACGTGTGCAATTTGCGCAGAAACTCGTGTTTTCGATTGGATGTACAACTTCCACGGTTACTTGTGGCAAGTGGTATACGCGGCGGCTTTGCATATACCGTCTAGTTTCAGTTCTTACGGCTTTTCTCTGCAGCATCGCTTCATATTCATCCAACACTTTATGGTGTGCGTTATAATACGCCATATCCACGTTTAGGGGTTCAAGCTCGATTAACTGCAAAACCGCGCCCATTTTACCAGCAAAATCCATCATTTCAAGCACGCTGCCATCATTAACGCCCTTTAAAATCAGCATGTTAATTTTAACTGGATTAAACCCAGCATTGACAGCAGCTTTAGCGCCTTCCAAGGCATCCTCCAACCGTCCTCCAGTCAAAGCACTGTAAACATTTTCATCCAGTGTTGGGAGGCTTATGTTTACACGTTTCAAACCGCTTTCATGCAGTTCCTTGGCTAAACCAGCGAGCCTAGTTCCATTAGTCGTCATAGAAAGCTCTGCCAAGCCTGGAGTCTTGGCAATTTTTTGAACTATACCTGTTATGTCTCTGCGGATTAGTGGTTCTCCACCAGTAATTTTCACTTTTGAAACGCCAAGCCTAACAGCGATTCCTACAATACGTGCAATTTCTTCTGCGCTCATTTCTCCAGCATCAAACGGCGATGTTTCACCTTCCTTGTGGCAGTATGGACAATTTAAGTTACAGAGATGCGTCACCGCTATACGCAAGTTTAGGAGTGGACGACCCCAACTGTCGCGTAAAACCATCGATATTCCCGCATGTGCTTATCGCTTCTCCATACAATTCCATTAATATAAAACTTGCCAATTAAAAAGCGGCAAAAGCATCATTCCCGCGCATGCTTCAAAATGTGCGGCGCCTCTGGCAAGATGAGTTCTTTAAGGCAGACTTTTACGGCGTCAGGCGAGCCTGGAATGCAAAAAAACGCTTTGCCTTTTGCGACGCCAGCGAGTGCTCGCGACAAAACTGCTGCTGAACCGATTTTCTTGAAGCTTAAATGCCGAAAAATTTCGCCGAATCCATCCAACTTTTTCTCTAGAAACGGCGAAACTGTTTCTATTGTTATGTCTGATTTGGCTATGCCCGTTCCACCACAGAATATGGCCGCATCCAAATCGGAGTTTAATGTTTGGCGTATGCACTCTTCGATTTTGGCTTTATCGTCTGGAATTATCTTTCGCAGGGCAACATTGTGACCAGCACTTTTTATGAATGATTCTATTGTGTCTCCGGATTCATCTTCGATTTTTTCGCCGCTTTCAAGCCTTTTGTGGCGTGATGTGCTGCAGACGAAGATGGCGAAGTTCAATTTTTTGGGGGCGTCTGCCTTATGCTTTTTTGTGCTTTCGCTCATAGGTTTCGCTCTCTTTAATCTTCTTTACTGCGTGGATGTTTTCTATTGCCGTTGTTGGATACTGTCCAGCAGCGTCCTTTTCGTATTGTTTAACCATGTCCCAGATTGTAAGTAGGCTTGTGGCTGTTGCAGTTAGCGCTTCCATTTCAACGCCTGTCTGAGCCTTGGTTTTGACTGTGGATGTTACTTTGACGTGTGTTTTATCGGCGATTTCGATTTTTATGTCAACGTTTGTTATTGGAAGCGGGTGGCAAAGCGGGATTAATTCGCTTGTTTTTTTGGCGGCTAGAATTCCAGCAATTTTGGCTGTGTATAAAGAGTCTCCTTTAGCAATTTTTCCTTCACGGATTAGTTTTATGGTTTCTGGCTTCAGCCTAATTGTTCCAGTGGCTGTTGCTTCGCGGTAGATTTCAGGTTTTTCGGAGATGTCAACCATTGACATTTTGTTCCCGCTCCTTTTGGTTTGTTTGGTTGAAGTTTGATAGGGAAAGCTGTTTCCTCTCCGCCTTGTCTTCTATGTTATCCGTTTTTGCTGGTTTTTTGTTTGAGAGGATTTTTAGGCTTTCTTCTTGAAGTTCCCTCATAATTTGCTTCATCTCGCCGACCTTCTTCTCCAAATCTATCAGCACCGCCCTAAAATTGTCTATGCGGCTTAAAATGTATTTTAAAAGCGGCTCCACATCTTCTTTAGCTTGTATACTTATAACTTGGGCTTTTGCTTCAGAAGCCTTCTTGAAGTTTAATATTGCATCTATAAGCGGCGAGGGATTGTCTCTAACTTCGCGCATGAGAAAGAGCATGTCTGAACCATCTGTTAGCGCTTTTCTTAACTGCTCAAATGCTAAGCGAGAGTTTGCAAGCGGGTCAGCCGTGTTTTGGAGGAGTATTTCCTTAAAGTTGGCTAGTGTTTGCTTCAGCCTTTTGCAAACGGCTTTTATTGTTGGGGCTTTCTCTGGCTTCAGTGTGAGCATGATTTCCTCGCTTTTTTCTGTTAGGCTGTTTAGGCGTGTTATGTACGCTTCTGTTTTGTTTAGGAGTTCTTGTGGTGGAAGCTTTTCGTATATGGCTCCGCTTGCTATTTCGCTTGCCATTTTCTGCAGTAAAGCTTCAAATTCTTTTATGTTTTCGTTGAATTCTTCCTTCACCAATTTTCAGCTCCAAATACGCGTTTGGCGTTTCTGCTATTTATTTTGGTGTTCCCAGACTTCAATAAGTTTTTGCAAAGCCATAACTTTGGGTGAGTGTTCATTAAGCCTATACAAGCGTATTTTTCCAAAAGTTTTCTGCTTAACCATATCTGCGTTTTCTAAAATTCGGAGATGCCGAATTGCAGTGCTGTAGTTTATGCTGAGTCTGCGGGCGATTTCAGAAACGCGCGCGCGCCTACTGTTTTCTAAAATGTCTGAAAGCGTTTTCTCCAATTCTTCTGCTGGGGTTCTAGGTAAATAAATTATTGTTGTCCTTCCGCGGTTGCCAATGGTTGAAACTTCGGTTTTTACAATGCCCATTACGGTAAAGTTTTGCAGGTACTTCCACAGTTGCGTGTGGCTGTGCGGTTTTTCGCCTAGTTCTTCGCAAATTATGGCGTATGCGCGTTCAGCTTCGCTGAATGGAACGTAAGCCGCTTGACTTGTCTTGAAGAACCTTGCAATGCCGAGTAGAAAGATTTTTTCGTGCAAGCCTAAACTTGCGATTTCACTTTTCCGTAACGTTGGAACTATGTTTGACGCTGCCCTTCGAACGTGCTCTGGAGTAACAGCGCCAGAGCCTTCAGCATCTGCGTATTTGCCGGCCCTCCAGAGGAGTTCTATGCCGAAACGGGCGTTTCCGTCCTCTGAGAAAGCAAGTTCAGCAGTTAAATCCACGGTTTCCTCTGGAACTGTTGATGGTTTGAATGCTAGGGTGACGCGGTCATTTAATATGTCTATAAGCTGTGCTTTTGAGTATTTTTCGAGGTTTATAATGTTTGATTGCAGCGTGCTTCTTGTGCTTGCGTCCAACTGTTCAAGCACTTTTAAGTTGCGAGTTATGCATATTAGCGAGAGCCTTTGAGGTTTTCCATGCCTAATTTCTTGTAGTCGTGTAAACTTGTAAACGGCTTCTGAGCCTTCTTTTTCAACGAGGCTTTCAAACTCGTCTAAAGCTAAAATTGCATAGGCGTTTTCCTCGTCTAAGACATCGAATAGTATATTGATTAGCTCTTCTGCTGAGTAGCCTCTTCTTGGAAAGTTTGGATGAAAACGTGTAACAGCTTGATGCAAAATTAGGAATAGGCTTCCGCGGTATTCGCGGCAATTAACATGGATATAGCACAGTTTTGTTCCAAGCTTGACTGCTTCGCTCGTGATGTCTGCTCCGAAACGTTGGGAAAGCGCGGTTTTGCCTGTTCCGACATCACCAGTTATTATTATTCTCTGAGCCATTTTTCCTGGAAACTGTAGTAGAAAGGCGAAGAATTGCCTCAACAGCCTTAGTTCTTTTTCTCTGTGGGGAAGTCTGCTAGGCACATAGCTTATGTCAAGTTTTGTTTCGTCCTTGAATACGCTGTTTTGCCAATACAACCCGCGCAAGCCTCAAAGATATTATGTGCGAAGCTTTGTTATCTTTTTCCCCGGCAAACGCGAAAAGAAGAACCTAGAAGGGATATCCAATTTGCATTCTGGAACAGCTATAAAATTGACGTGAAGAACAGGAAATTTTGAACGTTAGAAAAACGTCTAAATAACGGCGTTTGAGCCATTATTTTTTAGTTTAAGCTTTAATTTAGGCTTTTTACGAGGAAACAAGAGAAGAAGAAAGGATGCCCTTAAATAGAATTCTCTAAAGGAAAGATTTTTAAGCAAAACTTGTTAATTCCATTTCGATACGGAAAAATGATTCCCAAATACTTCTTCCTAACAAAGGGCGTCGGAAAACACAAGGAGCAACTTCAATCCTTCGAGTTGGCGTTGAGAAACGCTGGAATACACCACTGCAACATCGTCAATGTTTCAAGCATAATACCGCCAGGATGCAAACTGATTGTAAGAGAAAAAGGGCTAAAAATGTTGAAGCCTGGAGAAATAACCTTCGTTGTTTTGGCGCGGAACTCGACGAATGAGCCGCATAGGTTGATTGCGGCGTCCATAGGAGTAGCCATACCCTCTGGCAAAAACAATTATGGCTATCTCTCCGAACACCACTCTTTCGGGCAGACGGATGAAGTGGCGGGCGACTATGCTGAGGATTTGGCTGCAACTATGTTGGCTACGACGATGGGGATACCGTTTGACCCAGAAACAGCTTGGGATGAAAGAAAGCAGCTTTTCAAGACAACTGGGCTAATAATCAAGACAACGAACATTACGCAGTCCGCAACTGGCGACAAAAACGGCTTGTGGACAACGGCAATTGCAGCCGCAGTTTTCGTTCCAGAGAAAAGGCGCTAAGGCGAACAGCAACCACCCATTTTATTTTTCCTCTTAACTTCTTATAATACGTCCTTCTCTGTCTATTTCACCCTTGCGAATTCTCGTTGTGGAAATTGGCGCATGATTCTCCGATGGAACCATGTCAATAACAACTATTTCAAGCGGTTTTAAGCCTCTCTTTTGCCGTTCAACGTTGATTCTACGCGCCATCGGTTCTGTTTCGCGACTAACGATAAGAGCTTCAATGCAGCCTTCTGAAAGTGTCACGCCGAACGGGTCGTTTAGGGGCATGATTTCAGCCCTTTCCAGAAAACCCATACTGCGCAAAAATTCTTTAAGCTCTCGTAGTCTTTCGTTGTATGGCGCAGTGTAGTGGGGCTTCATTAGGCTTTCAACAAGCTTATCGGAGCATAAGCCAATCAAGACGCGTTCACCAACCTCGAAGGCTTTCATGAGCAATGTGCGGTGTCCCTTATGAAGTTCATCAAAAGTGCCGCCAACAGCCACTGTCTTAAATTTTCGCGTCAATGTGCTCTTCCTCACTTTATTAATCTGGCACCTTGAAAGTCGATTTCGGCGACCAGAACCTTTTCTGGCGGCAAAACTTTCTTAAAAGCTTGCGTCACGCGTTCTGCGTTTTCTAATGGTACAATTGCATGTACTGCTTCGCCAACCATGTTTTGTGCTGCACCAATGGCTCCAGCTTCATGTGCAATTCTAATCAGCTTTTGCACACGTTCTGTCATGAAACCCGTTTTCTCCGCAAACTCGCGGCAACAAGCCAAAAAATTTTCAACTGAAGGCTCTGCGAGTATTTTCTCCAATGTTTTTCTGCCCCACTTGTTAACAGCCAAACGCCTTTCAGACGAAGATAAAACTTCTTTCGTGGGTGTTGGTCCAAAAACTCCAGCCACAATCATATAGTCTTCGGTTATTGGTATGCGGTCTATTATAGCTGTTCCAGGCGCGCCAGGCTCTACCGTGAGTAAGCATCCGCCAATCATCAGCGGTCCGACAGTACCTAAACCAGTTTTGCACTTGACTTCTGCTACATGCGCTATCTTGCCCAGCTGGTTATAAGTCAGTTTTAAGCCTAACGCTTCTGCCAAAGCCAAAGAGGTTGTTAGGGCTCCGCCAGCACTTGAACCGAAGCCAGCGCCAATTGGAACATCAACTTTATGCCTAACTTCAACAGCATAATTGCCATCCGCTCTCTCCAAAAGCATTTGCACAACAGACATGGTTGTTTCCGCTTCGGGTGCCAAACGCTCATTAATAAAAACTTTAATGCTGCTTTTTTCTGCTTCTTTTATGTTGACTTGCGTTAAAACTCCCTTTTTGAAAGCGAACCCTCCTCCACGCGCTCCGACACGTTCAAGGTCCATGATTGGATTACCATTGGGTGAGGTGTCGCATATCTCAAAGAAGCTTGAAATTCCGGATGGAGAAAACGCTTTTGAAATGTTTTTTGTCAAGGGTCTCCCTTATTCTTAGGTTTTCTGTGTAGTTTTTAGTGATGGGTATGCTTTATAGCATGCTTTTATGATTGGTGGTCCTAGGAGTAGGATGAATGGAATTTCTGTGGCGAAAGTCCAAACGAATATTATTGGTATGAATGATGGCGGTATTGGATTTTTGAAGTATCCTTGGGGAGAGAAGAATATTTGACTGTAAGCCCAAACCACGATGGCTATTATTGCACTTCCAACGCCGAGTCCAGTTACAGAGCCTACACCATAGTTTTTCCATTCAGGCCACAACTTGGCAATTATCATCATTATGGCGAGGCTTGCGATTACCGTTAATGCGAATAGAATGATAATTTCTAGGGAAGACAAGTTGCCATAAAAGTAGGCAACAGATTCTTCTGGCAACAAAATAGTCGGCAGCAAGAGTCCAGCGGCTATGATTATGCTTCCCATAACGGCGCTTGAGCTTGTTTTCTTCCAGTCGAGTGTTGAACGGGAAAGATAGCCCAAGAGATAGAACCCAGCAAAATTGGCTGTAACGCCAGCTGATAGGCTCAGCAACGCGTCTCCGTGAAATAGCATGTCTCTTATGAAAATGCCGATTGCGGCGCCCACAGCTCCAGTTAATGGTCCGAAGAGGACGGCAAAGACTGCAGGTATGACTGCTGCTGGCCAAAATGCTACTCCGCCGACTGTTATGCCTAAATCTGTTAAGCGTCCAATTACCGCGTATAGTGCTGCGCATATGCCTATCATGGCTATGTTGGAGGTTTTCATTTTGTATTTTCTCCTTTCTGAGGTTTTCGGAGTTTTGTTTTCTAGATAAGAGTTTCCTATGAATTGTTTAGACTTGTTTAAACTTTCGTGGTGTGGCGATGTGTTGAACTGTTGTACGGTTATGTGTAGTTTTGTTCTACGCACAAACTATCATATTCGGATAAGCGCTGATTTTGGTGCACGGAGAGAAAATAGAATGAAGATGTTAAAGAATAAGAAAGCTTTAAGCACAGTGGTTACTACGCTGATAATCCTCGTAGTTTCAGTGCTTCTGGCGACTGTGGTGACTTTCTACGCCATAAACGTGACAACAACACGCGTACAAGAAGAAAGCCTACAAGTCTTCAAACTACACACATGGCACGATGGCTCCACATACGCTTTAACTGCTTTTCTGATAATTAACACTGGCGGACGTGACGTAGTCATAGACAAAATCACAGTAAGAGGACAAGAATGCACATGGTCTACCGTGTATTATAACAAAACCACCACCACGATCAACGATGATCTTCCTTTTATCGCAGATGCAAGTCTAGCTAATAACACAGACATAACTATCGGTACTAATTCATTCAAAATGGTACAAGCTAGTAGCGACTTGATATTGCCCTCTGGAACGACGATGATTGTTTACATAAAGAACCCAGATCACATATCTGTCAGCGATATCGGTGTCACTGTTGGCGTGATGGTTTTCACTGCTAACGCGCAGTACTACAAGGAAACAAACGTTGAGGCTTCAAGTTAAGCGTTAAAGGCGTAGCCCCTCGCTTTTTCTCTTTCCCATTTTATTTTTGAATACGTTTTACAAAGCTTGATTGTGGATATTGATACTATGTGTAGTTTTGTTCTACACACACTATCTTATCTTATGATAAAGCGCAAACGTGTTTTAGGCGTTAAGAGAGGAGGCTATAACACAAGTGCACACAAAGCGTCTAAAACGCTTGTTAGCTTCGAATAGGGCGTTGGCAATACCGCTAACGTATTTGATACTCTTTGTTTCGCTTACGGCAATAATCTCCATAACATACAGTTTCGCCATAATCAAAATAGGCTCAAGAACCGCAGCGCTGAAAACTTCAATCGCGAAACAGAACATGCAGGTGCTTGACAACGCAATACTTTCCGTATTATGGAGTTTCGGCGCTTCAGAAACAGTTTACATGGAAGACTGCCGAGGCACATTCAAAACAGAACCCACAGCCAAAAGCCTAACCATAAACATAACTGATGAGCTGGCGTTCTCTGAAATCGTGTTCAACAGTCCAATTGGAAAAGCCTGCTATGAGCTTGAGCCTTCAGAAAACTATTATGATGGACTCTACGTTAGGGGCGACAGCAGAACAATAGTGAACGAAAGTGCACTTTCGCTGACGCAAATTTACTTTGGAGCAGGCGCAAACACAAAAGAGCTAACATTATGCTATCGTCCATTCGCCACATCAGCCACCATAGGCACAGAAAACGGAAAACCACTAAACCTAATACGCGTCTACATAATAAACCTAAACGCCTCGCAGACGCTCAGCCTAAAAGGAAAATTCTACCTGAAAGTGACGTCAATAAACGTTACAACAATAACACGCCAATACACATTTGACGATGCACTTTCTTATTTGACGCTTAAGGCAGAAGTGGATGGCGCAGCAACAACTGTTAGGCTTCCAGTTTCAAGCAGCACAGAAGGCGCAGCAGTAAACCTGGAAATCGTAGTCTGCAATGTTTCTGTTCAGAGGGTGAATGTCTAATGCCGACAATAGCTGCAAGCCACCTATACACTTTCGCCGCCCTAATCGCGGTTGGCAGCCTCCTCACAACATCCTTCATGGTTTACGCAAACACCATACGCGAAACATCAGAAAACAAAAAACTGGAAGAACTAATGAACCTTGTAGCGGCAAACAGCATAAGGCTAATAACGCTAACGCTTTCAATAAACGCTTCAACAGAAACTTTTCTGCAATTGCCAGCCAGAATAGGCGACAAGAATTACTGGATTAAAATGGAAAATGACACGTCAAAGGCTTGGTTGAAAGGCGGATTTGGAAGCAACCCAACAGAAGGCACACTTCAAACCAGCCTAGCGAAGAATGTTTTGGCTGCGGGCTTTTACGTAAGCGGTTATGGTGCTGCACGGTTAAGGTGCTTTTTCGCTTCTGGCGTTGTTCAAATTCAAATTTCAAATGAAGGTGAATAAGGGTGAAGTTTAACATTAAACCAATAAAGAAAAAAGCGGAAACAGAAGCCTTCCAAGAGCTGATGCGTAAAGAAGGCGAAATAATTGACGTTTTAGAAACTAAAAAATGGAGCGTTCCAGAAGGATACGCGGAAGTGGAGTATTACCCGCTTAAGCCTCCATTCTCTTACGCCGCAATAATCCAAAACGAAGAAACACTTGAGTATCTCTACATCCTCGACGAGCTGACAAAAGCGGAACGTGAAAGCTACTTTAGGCTTAGAAACATACTCGAATATGAGCTGCAAGCCCCCGAAGGCGAAGAAACGCTGGCGGAATCGTTCAGAAGGCAGATGCCCCAAATACTGGCTAAACACCAAAAAGCGTTTGTCGGCATCTCGCCAGTTGGAATGCGCAAAGTCCTATACTACCTTGAAAGGGACATAGTTGGCTACGGAAAAATAGACCCGCTAATGTACGATGATTACGTTGAGGATATCGGATGCGGAGGCGTAAACAAGCCAATTTTCCTTTGGCATAGAAAATACGAGAACATAAAAACAAACATTGTTTTCAGAGACGAGCAGGAACTAGACGACTTCATAATGCGCATAGTCCACAAGGCTGGAAAACACGTAAGCATAGCATTCCCAATAGTTGACGTAACATTGCCAGAAAAACACAGGCTAGCAGTTTCGTTCGGAAAGGAGACAACACCTTCTGGCACTTCGTTCACGATAAGGAAGTTCCGCAAAGATCCATTCACAATAATCGACTTGATAGAGAATGAAACAATAGACGAGAACATAGCCGCCTACTTGTGGCTTTTGATGGAAAACAAGATGTCGCTGATGATTATTGGCGCCACTGGTGCTGGAAAAACAACAGCCCTAAATGCAATCGCGTGCCTCATAAAACCAAGCCACAAAATAATATCAGTTGAGGAAGTTGCGGAGATAAACCTTCCACACGAAAACTGGACATCAACAATTGCCCGTTCAGGGTTCGGCGTTGAAAGTGAAGGCGAAATAACGCTTTACGACTTGATTAAGTCCGCTGTTAGACACCGCCCAGACCTAATAATTGTAGGCGAAGTCAGAGGAGAAGAAGCCTACGTGCTCTTTCAGGCTTTAGCAACTGGACACGGTGGACTGTGCACCTTACACGCTGAAGACGTGGACACAGCCATAAAGAGGCTTACGCAGCCGCCGATGAATATTCCACCATCAATAATTCCGCTGATGAACTGCGTAATCACCGTAAAACACGTTAGAACGCCAGTTTTCCTAGAATCTGGAAAGCGCCTATCAAGCAGAAAATTCATAAGCATATCAGAAATAAAGGACGCAAACAACTTCCAAGAAGTTTTCAGCTGGAACCCATCCACAGACACGTTCCAAGAAAGGCTAGCCGAAAGCTACCTGCTGAAGAAAATGGCTGACAGCCTAGACATCCCGATAGAAAAGCTAATAGACGAACTTGAGTACCGCAAACGCGTTTTGATGCACATGGTTGAACATAACATTCGCGACTACAGAAGCGTCAACAAAGTTCTAAGTAAATATTACAACAACCCGCAGCTTTTCCAAAAAGAGTTTCTAGAAAATGTTGGTGAATAAACTTGCAAGTGCCAGTGAAAAAGCCGAAAATCCTCGGATGGGTCTTCAATTTATTAGGCGGAGAAGACACAAGCGAAATAAACCGTGAACTCCCATTCGCCGCGTTGCTTTTCACACTTTTGGCTGCAAGCGGTGTAACAATTTATGAAAGTTGGAAGAAGCTCCGCGACATAGACTTGCTGCCAACGTTCCGCAAAGAAGCAAAAGAAATCGTTAGGCAAGTGGAAGTTTTAGGCTACGACCCACTAACCGTCATGCATAGAAGAGCGGAAAAAACCAAGTCAAAGAACTATCGGGAATTCCTCTTGGGCTATGTCTCGTCGGTTAGAAGCGGAGGAAACGTCGTAAACTATCTCAAAAGCAAACTGCGCTCAATCTTTGAAGTTCAAAGCGCAGCAGCAATACGCTCAATCGAGCGTTTGGGCACGCTTGTAGAAGCCTACGCTGTAATGCTAATCGTAACATTATGCTCGTACATACTCTTCATAATATTCGCGACAACTTCAGTCTTCGAGCCAATGAAGGCTAGCGGCACACCTGGAGTCTCCACGGAAATCGTTTGCATACTAATATTCTTCGTCACACCAGTAATTTCCATCATTTTTATGGCTTTAGCCCACACTGAAAGGAAAAGCAACCTTATGGAAATCAAACAGCCATACTACGCTACAATAATTCCAGTTATAGCCGCATCAAGCCTAATAGCCGCAGTGCACTTTCTCCCGCAACTAAAATTTCTAGAAAGTCCGCAGACTTTTCCCACCGTCGTAACAGCTTGCCTATTAGCTGTTTCGATTCCGCCAGCGATTGTTTACATGCGAATCGCAAAAATGAATTCAGATGCTGAAAACGCCATGCCAAACTTCCTCAGAGACGTAACAGAATCGAAGAAAATTGGGCTTTCACCAGAAAAGAGCATAATACACGCTGCAAAACGCAAGGGCTACGGCAAATTTTCAGAAGTACTAACGCTAATAAGGAGCCAGATGGAGTGGGGCGTCTCCCTCAAAAAAGTGTTCACAAACATTAAGAGGAAAATCCAAAACTGGCCTGTCCTCGTAAACTTCCTAATACTAGTCGAAACAATAAAGATTGGCGGCGGCTCCGCTGCAGCACTGGAAATATTAACAGACTATAGCGAAAAGCAGAAGGATGTTGAAGTTAACAAGGAATCAATGCTTAGACCATACGTTTTTCTCGCTTTCATCTGGAGCATTTTAATAGCCCTAACAACAACAATGGTTGCATTAACGGTTTACGCTTTAACGCAGATATCCCTTCCAGGCTCAACAGCCATGCCGCTTGAAGCAATGCAAAACCAGATGAACATCTTCTCAGTGGGCATAATACTGCAGTGTTGGCTTTCTGGCTTCTTCGTCGGCAAAGTTAACGAGGGCACATGCGCTGCTGGTTTTAAATACTCTGCAATGCTCGTGTTGACAGCTTATGTTTCGCTTCTGCTCTCGCAGAACCTTCTAGGCGGACTGTTCGGAATTGCTGCGGCGGCTGCTGCTGGTTAACCCTTTCGCTTAAGGTGGTGTTTGATGCCAACAGCGTCCATTGACACGTTTATTGCATGCTCGCTTATGGTTCTGTTAGTGTTGACTGCAATGGCTAACACTTCAAAACTTCTCTATCCATACGTGAATGACCATGGCGTAGCAGGCATAGCAGAAAAGTATAGGGAAATTTCAGAGTATATTCTACTAAACGCTGGAAACCCCGCGAACTGGGGTGCAAACGCCGAGACGATTCCAGAAAATTTTGGACTAGCCAAAAATGACTTAGACGTCGCGTTTGATTTAGATGTGGACAAGGTTTCAAGGCTTAACGGTGAAAACGTGTATGCACTAAGTTATGCCCAAGCCTTTTCAGCTCTTGGGATGCCAGAAGTCTCGTTTAAACTTGAAATTAAGCCAATATTTGACATCGCCGTAAATCTAACGGCAGCGTATCCATCAGCGGATGAAATAACATACCAGTTTAGGATAATAACCGAAAAAAACGGTGCACCTATCGCGGCAGAACTAAACTACTACGTAATTGCAAAGGATTACGTGGCTGCTGGTTCTACAACTGCTGAAAACGGCGAAACCCAGCTAAACATCACAATTTCAAACAGCATTGAGGGACCAGCGTTGCTCGTGACATTCGCAAGAACAAGGTCAAACGCCAAAATCGTCTCTTTTGAGGCATATCCATTCGCGCACAATTCGCAAGAACCGCAGTCCAAAGGCACTTTTTTGAGTCTCAGCCCACTGAACCACAGCCTCTCAGTGGCTTTTCTCAACCAGGAAATTAGCGTGTTAGAAGCCTATGCCTTTACGCCTAATTACTATGCAGTTTTAAAGCTTACTTCGAATGGAAACAATTCTGTCGCGTATGCTGTTCCACAGTTTGTAAGCGCAAGCCCAACAATCCTCGTTGTTTCAGGATTGAACGCAACTGCATTCTTCATTGAGTGGACAGCATACCCGCAACTGCCAATCCAGTTTGGCGCAGACCTCCAAAATCGTGATACGCTCTCTGATGTTTGCGCATACACTTACATTGTTGCAATAAACTCTGCGCTTTACAGTTGCACCGTCTGGCTTGGAGGTTCAAAAAATTGAGGAAGGCTAACGCTGGGCAAGTGAGGATGATTGAGGCGTTTCTAGCCGTAATTATAGTGTTTTCTGCTTTTGCTGTTTCTGGGAATCTCCCATCAAACCATAATGTGGCAAGAAAAGAGGACTTAGCTTCAATTGGGTTAAATTCTCTTATGCATTTGGATTCTGATGGCTTTCTAGGCAGGTGTATTGATAATGCGGAGTGGTCTTCAATTCGGGAAGCTCTAAGCCTCTTACTGCCAAGTGGGGTTGCATTCAACCTAACAATATACGACAGTGCAATGCAGCCGATTAACATTGAAAACATCGCCAACAGTCAGTTAAACAGCCAAAATACAGTTTTCGTCGAGTACATTTGCGTAAGCCAAAACGCTGCTTTTCGCTGCTACATTTTGCACTTGCATCTAGCGGTGATGGCATGAAAACGCTTAAGCGTAATTTTAGAGGGAACCGTTCTGGACAGTTGCTTATTGTTGCAGCTTTGGCAATTGCCATATTAATCGCGTCAGCGTCAATCTACGTTTATGAACTTGGCGTTGAACAAAACAGTCAAAGTTCGCTTCAAACAGCAAACTTCATTCCAGCCATAAAACAGTACACAAGAAACGCCTTGATAAGTTCGCTTGCAAACATTTCAAACGGAGGCTCAAGAACAGTTTTATCAGCAAACCTTGAGGAACTCGCAGAAACATTAAGAAGCCTCAAACAGCAAGCCATCTTTCAACTCACTTTCAGCCTACACAACGATTCAAATTACGATTCTGGCGTCTGGTTACTCTGGGGCGCTGAAGGCTTCGGAGTTTCAAGCGCTTATACAAACTTTGAGCTGAATGTTCAAGGCGTGGAAAATCTGGAACTGGATTACGCATTAAACATAACGACAACTGTGTTTGTTGAAGGCTCTTACATCGGCAACGGCGATGAAAAAAATGTTACGCTGACGTGCCACATTTACAATGAGGGAAAGCCAGCCCAAGCCAAAAACATTAGCATATTCTACGAGTTGGATGACGCTTGGATTCCAGCAAACCCGTCGGTTTTAGATTTTGGGAACGGCACATACACTCTATCATTTACGGCTATAATCCCATCAGAGACTGTTCATGTTTCAGCACAAGTCACCGACTTGCGCGGCATATTCGCTTATGCCAATGCCACTTGCACTTAAACATAAATTTACGTAAATACGCGTTTTCGAGTCCCTTAAATATTTACGTTAATCTATTCTAGAGTGCGTGAAGGCTTTAAAATGAACATGCAAGAGTGGCGAGACATCTGCACACTTTTGAAGCTAGCCGAGATGGGAGCCCACCGCAGAACAGCAAAAATCTCAACCGAGTACTTAGCCGAAAAGCTCGGCACATCCCAGCAGACGGCTTCAAGATACCTAATAAATTTGGAGCGTAAAGGACTAATAAAGAGAACCATAACGCCAGAAGGCTGCCTAATAAAGATAACAGAAAACGGCATAAAAGAATTGAAGAAGCTATACTCGAACCTACGCTTCTTGATGGAAGCGGCATACCCGCCATCAATAACCCTTGAAGGCGTACTCTTCACTGGACTAGGCGAAGGCGCATACTACACATCAATAGACCAGTACAGAAAACAATTCATCGAAAAACTCGGCTTCGACCCCTACCCTGGAACACTTAACTTAAAACTCACAACAGACTATGACATTAAAGCGCGTGCCGAACTTGAAGCTTATCCAGCAATTGAAATTGAAGGCTTCAAAGACGAAAACCGCACTTATGGACCAGTTAAGTGCTATCCAGTTATAATAGAGAACAAGGTGAAGGGCGCCTTGGTTTCCGCCTTGCGCAGCCACTATGACTCTTCGGTTATAGAGGTTATAGCCCCAGTATTTTTGAGAAAGCACCTAAACCTTAAGGATGGGCATAAGGTTAAGGTTGAAGTTTTAATGCTTCCATAGTGCGCCAATGAACAGAGAAGGAGTAATTATATCTATACACCGTTTTTTGTTTGCGTCCACCAGCAATCAAATAGCCAAGCAGAAGACCGACAAGTACGCCGCCAAAATGCGCCAAGTTGTTTACGCCTTGACCAGCACTAATCATCAACATAAAGAAAGCATAAAACAAAGCACCAATAATAGACTGCCCAAAAGCATGCCTCAAATAAATTATGCATGCACCGAAAATGCCGAAAATAGCGCCAGAAGCCCCAGCGGAAACCATGCTTGGACCAAACAGCAGCGTCAATAGGTTTCCAGCCAACCCGCTTAGAAGGTAGATTAGGACGTACTCAACTGGCTTGAACAGTTCTTCAGCCCTTAATCCAAAAATCAAGAGGAAAAACATGTTGCCCAACAAGTGAACAATGTCCACATGAACGAACATTGCTGTGAAAAGCTGCCAATAGCCGCCATCAAGCACATACTGGTTAAACTGTCCATACTGCTTAAGGATTTGATAACTGATTTCTGCGAAATTTCCGCTTAGAACCGCCGTGTACACATAAACAATCACGTTTAAGGCTATCAGCGTTATCGTTAATACAAATCCCTTTTTGACGTGGAAAGCGCTCATCTCCTAAAATCTTCGATAATTTTCTGCTTAATCTTCGACGAACTGTCCAGCTCATCTTCTCCAAACTTTCCAATTCTAACAATCTTTATTTTGAGTCCATGTTCCTCCACGTATCGCCTAACAGTTTTTTCCATGCCGTCTTGGTCATATCCGAGGGCGATGACGTCTGGCTTAATTTTGTCAATAACCTTGCCAATGTCAAACTCTTCATACCCAAGGATGGCTTCATCAACAACCTTTAAGGATTCAACAAGCGCGCGGCGTTGGCTTTCGGGTATTACTGGCTTTTTGCCCTTACGCTTTTCTGCGGTGGCATCTCTTGCTACGATAACTATGAGTTCAGCGTTTTCGCCTCCAGCCTTCTTCGCCTCTTCAAGAAACCTAACATGGCCGAGATGAAGCAAATCAAATACTCCAGAAGCCAAAACTATTTTCCGCTTCTTTCCATTTTCCTTGTTGGCCATTCAAATTTCACGGCTCCTAACAGTTTTAATGCATCAAGCAAGCCTTCGCAGTAGGCGATAGAAGCTAGGCTTACCTCAAATTTCTTTTTATCCCTATAATACTTTGCGTCTTCCAAATAGGCTTTGGCAAAATCCAAAACCTTCCTAAGGCTGTCTACATCAAGGCTTAAAGCATTTCTAACAACTTCTATCTCGCAGAAAACATGCTCAGCAGAAGCGATGTATTTAGAAACAAGCTTTTCCAGACTCATTCAACCATCTCACGCACTTTTTCAGGAGCATCAGCCAAAACCATGAGCGCCTCAGCCTCCATAAAATGAAGCTTCCCTGGAAAGACAAGGCTATATGGAGGCTGTCCAAAATCGTATTTTATTATTTCGCCAAGAAAGCCCGCCTTGACAACAGCACTATCGCTTCCAGCCCTTGCAACACCAACCACAAGCGTCTCGTCAGTAGTAATTCCCAGCCTCTTTTTCTCTTCAATTTTTAGGAGCAAATTCAACGCTTCATTTATGCTTAGATAACGCTTCTCCTCAACATTTATGTCAAGCAAACAGAGTGTATGCAACCCCAACCGCTTATTCTGCGTTATAACCTCATATGGAGTTTCGGAAGGCGCCGCATTCGGGAAGGGTATTGTAACACTCTTTCCAAACTTGTAATTGTGCAAACCAGACAAGCCAATAACCGCGGAAACTATTGATGCGCCATGTACGATGCGCGTCTTTATCCCAACCTTTTCAGCGTGAACCCTTAAAGCGACATGCGTAGTAGCTATAAGCGGGTCTCCAGGAACTAACAGAACAACTTTGCCAGTCTTTGCCGCGCTCAAAATTTTTTCTCCACTTTCATCTTCAAGCTCTTTTCTGGAAACAACTTGCACACTTTTCCCAGAAATTTCTTCAAGCCTTTTAATGGAAAAATTCGGCATTAAACTCGTGTAAAGTTCTATGAAAACCTTATTCGCTCTCCTAATCTCCTCTAAACCGCGGAGGCTTATTCCCAACTCATCATTTAAACCAAGCCCAACGAAAACAATTTCGCCAACCACGCAACATCACCAAACACGATTAAGACAATTAAACTTAAAACCATTAACATTCTAAATTCGCATAAATGGAGGAAAAGCATATGAAAGTTTTCATATCCGCGGACATGGAAGGTGTTGCTGGCGTAGTCCATGAGGAACATGTCATGCGCGACGGAAAAGAGCATGAAAGAGCGAGGAGGCTTATGACTCAAGAGGTTAACGCCGCAGTGGAAGGCGCCCTAGAGGCTGGAGCAAAAACAATAGTTGTAAACGATTCTCATGGGACAATGCGAAACATAATACCAGAAGAGCTCCACGAAGCCGCAGAGCTTATAACTGGCTCGCCTAAGCCTTTATCCATGATGCAGGGCATAGACGAAACCTTCAACGCCGCATTCTTTATAGGCTATCATGCTATGGCAAGCGGCTTCCCAACAATAATGGGACACACATACCACGGAAGAGTCGTCTACAACGTAAAAGCCAACAACAAAGTTATGGGTGAAACTGGCATAAACGCGGCTGTAGCGGGCTACTACAACGTTCCAGTAATCCTCGTAACAGGCGACGAAACATTGACGAAAGAGGCTGTTGAAACTCTTGGAAAAGTCGAAACAGTAGCTGTGAAAAAGGCTTATGGACGTTTTGCAGTCCAATGTTTATCGCCAATTAAAGCGCGAAAACTCATTAAGGAAGCAGCTTACAAAAGCCTAAAAAATTTAGGCACGTTCAAGCCATTCAAAATAAAGCCGCCAATAACGTTCGAAATAGACTTCGTAAACGTTGGAATGACCGAAATGGCGTTGCTAATTCCAGGAGTGAGGCAAACTGCAAACAGAACAGTAACATGCACATCAAACGACATGGTAGAAGCCTTCAAAACCTTCAAAGCCATAACAACACTAGCAGCCACTTAACAACACAACAAAAGCTAAACTTATTAACAACCCTTCTAAAATGCATATCTAGAAAATCAAATGGGCCCGTAGCTCAGTAAGGTTAGAGCGGCGGACCAAACCGCTGCACGGGATGGGTTGAGGCTCTTAACCCGTAGGTCCCGGGTTCAAACTTGAAAAGGCAGAAGCTTTCAAGGGACAGTTCCCGGCGGGCCCGCCAAAATAATAGTTATTTGACATTTTTTATAAAAATGGGAAATTGTAACTTTTAGAAAACGCATCCTTAATAGTGATATTTGTGATTACGGAATATTTGTTAAAGAAGCCGCCATTAAATAAATGCTTGATGACGATGAACTTAGGTCTGAAAAGGTTAAATTTGATTGTTGTGTTACTAATGGCAATTCTTGTTCTGACGTTGCCTAAAATGGAGATTGCCATTTCTGCAGATGAAAAAGCGAAAGTTGATCTTTTTACGCAGAAAAGTCCATATGATGGAAGAGGGCCAAATGTAGCAAGCGACGCCTTTGGTCCTGATGAACTCGTCATTTTGTATGCGTATGTGACGTACGATGGAATTCCGTTACAAAATTTGCTTGTTGCTTTTTATGTCAAGGCGCCAAATGATAACTCTTTCTGTATTTCAGCAAGAACAAATGCTAGCGGTATCGCTACAATAAATTTCTCAATACCTTTGCCTTGCAGCGGCGGAGGCGAGATTTTTGGAGAGTGGTGTGCAATAGCCAACGTCTTGGTTGGAAATGTGGTTGTTCAAGATAGCTTAACTTTTAGGGTGGGCTGGCTTGTGGAATTAGTTTCGTTGAGAACCGTTGATGAAAACATTACCTATAGATTCAATTTTGGAATTGGAGGGGATGTTGGTTTAGAAATTGCGTTGAGGAGTATCGCCAAAGTTGTAAAGAGTGCGACAATTGCCATAACAATACAGGATGAGTTAGATGTTCCAGTGAGTTCCTACATTATAAATGACTTTAAAGTTCAATCCAACGAAAAAATAATTTTGTTATATTGTAGACTGCAGATTCCTAAATGGGCACATATTGGAAAAGCTACGGCTTTTGTATCCGCCTTAACTGAACTACCAAGTGAAGGTGGATATCCATATTGCCCTGCAATATCAACAGAATTTTTCATATCATTCGATGATCCATTAACAATAACTTTTCACGATGTTGCCGTGGTGAACGTTGTGCCTTCAACCAATATTGTTGAAGTTGGACAAACCGTAAACATAAATGTTTTAATTCAGAACGAAGGCACTGAAAATGAAAATTTTGACGTAAGTGCCTACTACAATGATTCTCTTATTGGGAAAGTTTCAGTAGCTCTTAATTCATATTCATGGATCAATCTTGATTTCACGTTTGACACAACTAATGTTGCACCTGGGAAATATGTTATCAGCGCTTCTATTTTTCCATTAACAAGTGAAGCAGATTTGACAGACAACACGTTTATAAATGGTGAGATTGAGGTTAAGCCCACGTTACCCTCGATTATTCACGACGTTGCAATAGTTGACGTAATAGCCTCAAGCAACATTGCTTTTATCGGCGACTTAATTCAGATTAATGTTAGCGTGACAAATAAAGGAACAGGAGTAGAAACTTTTAATGTGGAAGTTTACTATAACCTTTCGTTACTTGAGATGAGAGTAATTGAAGATTTTGAACCTGGCGTCCATCAGACACTGACATTTGTGTGGAACACCAGTCTAATATCTGAGGGCTTTTACCAAATAAGTGCTTTTGCCCAACTCACAAATGATGTCAACATTTTGGACAATCTGTTTATAGACGGACTAGTTCATATAATCAAAGCTCCAAAAATCCAGTACTTCTTAAAAATAAACACGGAACCCCAAGATGTTGTGGCAATTCCAGGCGAAGGTTGGTATGACGCATACGCTAGTGTTAACTTGACGGCACCACACATCCTGCCAGTATTAGACGGTGTTCGTTATTTGTTTCTTTATTGGGATGTTGATGGTTCTTCCCAAGGCTTAGGTGTCAACACGATTTCCGTGGTTATGGATGCAAATCATACAGCCACCGCACATTACGCTCTACAATATTACCTAACAGTTATTTCTCCTTATGGAGCACCTGGAGGCTTTGGATGGTATAACGCTGGTTCAATCGCTTACGCCACTCTTAATTTTGGATTGTTAGATCATGGAAATGGAACGCGTAGGGTCTTTACAGGTTGGGGTGGTGATGCTTCTGGCTTGCTTTATAACCAGAGTGATCCCATACTTATGGATGGTCCAAAAACTGCATTTGCGCTTTGGAAGACGCAGTTTTATCTTTCTGTTAGGGTAGACCCAGCTGGTATAGCCACGGTTCTTGGCGAGGGTTGGTACGATGCAGGAGTTAATGTTGTTTTGAGCGCTCCGCATGTTGCTAATTATCGTTTCAGCAATTGGGATATCAATGGGTTTTCTCAAAGTTCTGGAGTCAGCGTTATAACAGTTTTAATGGACGCACCTAAAACTGCAACGGCGCATTATTCCAAAGAGGTGACTCCGTGGGCTTGGTTCCTCCCCGAATGGTTCTATTGGCTTCTTCTGCTTCTTCTACTATTGCTTATAATAATCTTGCTAATCCTTTATTACCGCAGAAGAAGAAAAGAAGCTGGAGAATTTCATTCAGGATGGACTGCATGGTATTATCGATATAATTTGCGAGAAGACAGAAAAATTAGTTAACGCCTTCTCCTTTCTCCGCCTCAAGCTAAAATATAATATGTTTCAATCTTTATAAATTAATTGCTACTTAAACAAGGATATTCCACTATTGAAAATATGTTTGTTCGCGTGCTCATTTCAATTTTGGAAATTTCACTTTATAACTTGTCAGCGATAACCATTTTAGGGGAAGGCTCAAGTGTTTGAGGAACTAGCTTCTGGCGCCGTTCAAATGCTAATACTATTCTTCTGGATTACACTAGCATTTATGATATTTTATGGCGCCTTGTGGGTACGCTCCCAAAAGAAAGCAAAATAACATCAACGTTTAACACTGATACGAAACACATAAATCCAATTTTTGCGCTTAAAATTTTGGTTTCGGGCGGTAGCTCAGCCTGGTAGAGCTTCCGAGTCTGCTGACAAGGTTCAGCAGGCGGAGACGCTGTAGACGCCTACCAATGGTGGGCGTTTACTTCAGCCTGCCAGGCGCACAACAGAAACCGGAGTGTCGCAGGTTCAAATCCTGCCCGCCCGACCATAAAGTTAGTTTATGAGGGGCTCTTTTGTTATTGCTTTTTTTATGTTTTCTATGTGGTGGCTTATGACTGTGTCTTCTTTTATCATTGGTGTTATGCTTCTTATTTTTGTGTAGGTTCTTTTGGTTCCTTTTCCGAGTTTTTCTGGTTCGCGTAGGTCTATGGCTTGGGTTGCGCAGAGTAGTTCTATTGCGATTATTTGTTGTGTGTTTTGTAGGATTTTTGCGGCTTTTTGGGCGGCTGTTGTTCCCATGCTTACGAAGTCTTCGAAGTTTGCTGATGTTGGTATTGAGTCTACGCATGCTGGATGAGCGAGAATCTTGTTTTCTGAGGCTAGGGCTGCAGCTGTGTACTGTGTTGTCATTAAGCCGCTGTTTAATCCTGCTTTTGCTTGTGGTGGGATTAGGAATGCTGGTAATCCATTGTTGAGCTTTTCGTCTAATAGCCTCGCGATTCTTCTTTCGGAGATGTTTCCGACGACTGCTAATGCTATTCCGAGGAGGTCCATTGCTATTGATAGTGGTTGTCCGTGAAAGTTTCCGCCTGATAGGCATGCGCCTTCTTCTGGAAAAACGAGCGGGTTGTCTGTTGCAGAGTTTATCTCTATTTCCACAACTTTTCTTGCGTAGGCTATTGCGTCTCTTGCTGCGCCTAGAACTTGTGGTGTACATCTTAGGCTGTATGGGTCGTGTGGGCGTCCAGTTTTCTTCATCGCCTCTCTTCCAGTTTGGACGAGTTTGCTTCCAGTTATCATTTCTCTTATGTTTTTTGCTGTTATGGCTTGTCCAGCGTGTGGTCTTACTTTGTGGATTTTTTCGTCAAACGCATCTGTGACGCCTAAAAGTGCCTCAAGTGAGAGTGCGGCTGCGGCTTCTGCCGTTTTTATTAGGTTTTCGGCGTCGTGAACTGTTAGGGCTGCGATTGCTGTTATGAGTTGGGTGCCGTTGTTTAGGGCTACGCCTTCTTTGAAGTCTAGTTGGACTGGTTTTATTCCAGCCTTTTCCATGGCTTCTTTTCCATTCATTACTTCGCCTTTGTATTCGGCTTTTCCTTCGCCTATGAGCACGAGAACCATGTGGGAGAGCGGCGCCAAATCTCCGCTTGCGCCTACAGAGCCTTTGGATGGGATTATTGGGTGTACTCCCTTGTTCAGCATTTCGACAAGCGTTTCTAGTGTTTCTAGGCGTATGCCCGAATATCCCTTAGCTAAAGTGTTTGCGCGTAAAAGCATCAAAGCGCGGACAACATCCGTGTTTAATGGTTCTCCAACACCAGTTGAGTGGCTTCTGATAAGGTTCAGTTGGAGCGTTTTTGTTTCCTCTTGTGGGATTGTTATGTTGCTTAGCGCTCCGAAGGCAGTGTTTACTCCGTAGATGACTTCTTTTTTCTTAACTAGTTCTTCGAGGAAATTGCGGCATCTTTTTACACGGTTTTTAACTCTTTCTGGTATTGTGACTTTGGCGTTTTCTCTTGCAACTTTCACAACGTCTTCTATTGTTAGGTTTTCTCCGTTGATTTGGACTGTATGCATAAGGCTTCTTCTCCGCTATGCATTAGGTTTTTAAAGTTTTAAATTTTAGTGTTTGTATTGCTTTCTGCCGATTATTCTGGAAAATTTTTGTTATAGAGATTTATTTTGGAAATCTTTTTCATAAAACTTTTATATTTGATGAGGTTGTGGATAACAGTAATTGGCGTAAACTCTGGTGTTCGCATGGAGCCTAGTAAGAAACCGTTAAATGTTCTTGTCAAGCAGTTAAACGCAAACATTTCCGTTGTCCTAAAGAACGGGTGCGAGTATAAGGGTAAAATGATTAAGTGCGATGGGCATATGAATATTCTTCTTGAAGGTGCAACAGAGTGCAGGGATGAACAGTTAATCACGAATTATGGGAATGTTCTGTTGCGCGGAAACAACATTCTCTACATAGTTTTGGATTCATTGAAGAGCCTTTAACTCTACAACTCCGCAAACGTAATCCAAAGCATCCTTGATTTTAACACTTAAGCCATGCTTTCTCCTAAAATAGTCTAGAATGTTTTTGATGTCTCTTGTTAGAAGCTGCGGGGCGTTTGGGTGGCTAGACGTAACATATTGAGGCCAGTCGATTATTAGGATGTGCATGTCTGGTTTTAGGATGACGTTGTATTCGCTTAGGTCTGCGTGGATTACGCCAGCCTTCAAGTAGGCTTTTCGAATGTTAAACAATATTTCCTTCAAAACCTTTTTCGGATTTGGGATTTCTCGCCATTCTGCGAGTTCTGCACCCTCTATCATACCCATGACCAGTGCATGGCGGTTTTGGCTTATGGGTTCTGGAACGGCAACCTTCTTTGGAAAGACAAGCCTTAACGCTTGAAACTCTTTTTCCGCTGCAAGTCTTGACTGGAGAAGCCAGTTGGCATGTTCCACTTTGGCTGCGTAATCCCTTTTCCTTCGTGTCTGCCTAAAGCTTATTCTTCCAAGCCTATGAAATTTTACGGCGATGCGTTCGCCTTTCGGGTTTAATGCGTCATAAACGTCTGCCTCTTTCCCAACGCCTAGTGGCTTTCCGAAAGATTCTAAAACACCAGCTTTCACGAGGGCGTTTATTGCTAGACAGTCGTATCCCGCGTAATTCAGCGTATATCCAATGTATGGTCCGCGCATTTGACGTATTAGGCGCATTTTGTGTAGGCGATTCAGCCTAAAGTTTGTTTCTTCAAGTGTGAATTTTGCGTATTTTGCGATTAGCTCTTTTGGCACAAACTCGTGTTTCGCCATTGCTGCTTCTATAACGCTTAGTACTCTGAGGTCTTTGTTTTCCAGCGTGCGGAACACTTGAACAGCAATTTCCGCTGAGGACATAGTTAAACTTCCACGATTTCCGTTTTTTCAATGCTTTCTCTGATAGCTTCTTCAAGATTTAGCTTGGACTCGATTGCCTCCACAACTTCCAGTTTAGCTTTTGTTGCTGGATGTTTGGCGATGAAAAGCGAGCAGCAGTCCTTGTATGGCTTTACTGACACCTCAAATGTTCCAATCTGCTTGGCTAAATTAACAGTTTCATTCTTCTCATAAGTCAGCAATGGTCTGAGAATAGGCATTGAAGCTACACTGTTTATTACGGCTATGTTTTCTAATGTTTGTGAGGAGACTTGCGCCAAATTTTCGCCGCTTCCTAAAGCACTTATTCCATTTGCCCTAGCGATTCTTTCTGCGACTCGCACCATGAACCTTCTGAAGAGTATTAGGCGGTATCGCATCGGCGCTTCTACAGCTTCGGCTTCGAATGGATAGAACGGCACAAAAAACACTTTTGCCTTAAAACAGTATTTTTTCAGAACTTTTACCAAATCAAGGATTTTAGCGTTTCTTTTTTCGTCAAACTTTTCGAAGGCGTGGAAATGTAGAAAATCAACTGTGCATCCACGCTTCATTAGGAGCCAAGCTGCAACTGGCGAGTCTATTCCCCCAGACAAAAGGTGTAAAACCTTTCCGGAAACGCCGACTGGTAAGCCGTAAAGCCCCTTGATTTTTCTAGTTGAGATGTAGGCTTTTCCATTAACGAGTTCTACGAGAATTTCTTTTTGCGGTTCTTTCATGGAGATTTTGGCGTTGAAGTTGTTGACGATGTATTCGCCGAGTTCTCGGTTCAGTTCCATGGAGGTGAAGGGTAAGGTTTTGTCTGCTCTTGTGGTTGAAACTTTTACTTTTTCACCGTCTGCAAGCGTGATTTTTTCTTTTATGCATTTCTTTATGCTTTCTTTTTCGGCTTCTGTTGTGTGGTAAAATGCGAACCATGCGATGCCGAATACTCTTTTTAGGGCTTCTTCTATTGCGTTAGGGTTTGATTTTTCATTTAGTTCTATTAGGATTCTTCCTTGAAGCTTCCTTATCTTGCCATAATCTTGTCCATCAAGCGCCCTACTCATGTTTTCGATTAGTTTTCTTTCAAAGTATGGTCTATTCAAACCTTTTAGCGCAAGTTCGCCGTAATGGACTAAAATGCAGTCGAACACATTTGGAAAGTGTTAAAATTTGGTTTTAAAGGTTTTTATTTTCGCGTTTTAAGCTTCGTAGCCTCCGAAGCTCACTACTAGGAAAACGAAGTACATGAAAAGTAGAACGGCGCTTTCTCGCCAACTCGCTTTTTCGCTTGATAGAAAATACCATAGGAAGAGGTTTACTATTAGCGAGAACATCGCCAGTTTTGAGAAAGCGGCCATGTTTACGGCGAAGTTTGATGCTACTAGGCTTACGCCTAAAATGCATGTTATGTTTATGAAGCAGCTGCCAACGATGTTGCCTAGAGCCAGGTCCAAATGTCCCTTTTTTGTCGCGTCTATTGATGTTGCAAGTTCTGGTAGGCTTGTGCCAAAAGCCACTATTGTTGAGCCTATGACGACTGGGGGTACGCCTACGCTGTCAGCGATGGTTTTTGCTGATGAAACTATGAAGTTCGAGCTTATTATTACTCCGGCAACTCCCAAAAGAGTCAAAAACACGTATAGGCGCAGTTTGCGTCTTTCCTCTCCTAGAGCGCCTTCTTCCTTCACTTTTCTTATTTTTGAAAGCTGATAAACGTAGAATATGAAGATTGCGAGGAGGACTACGCCTATGAACCTGCTCGCATATCCGAGATAAAGTAAAATGAGCGGGACAACTGAAGCTACGAAAATGCCGAAGTATAAGCTTCCAATCTCCTCTTTCGCCATGTTCGGGTAGAAGCACGTGTAGTTTGGACATTTTATCACTGCCAGTAAGAAGCAGATGCCGAGGATTAGGCATATGTTCACTATGTTTGAGCCTAACACGTTGCCTATTGCCACACCAATGGATTCTTGTCCAATTGCGGCGAAGACAGAGACGAAAAGTTCTGGAAGTGATGTTGAAAAGGCGACTAGTATGAAGCCAACTGTTGTTTTACCCATGCCAGTTATGTCGGCAACCCTAACAGAGTTCTTAATAGTTAAATCGCTTGACTCATTCAAAACCACAAGTGAAACAAGCAAAATTAAGACGTTTAACAGCAAGTCCTCGAACAACATTGCTTACTCCTTTCAGTATTCTTCTGATAGGCACATTGGTGGCAAATAAGTTTAATGGGTTCTCAACTCAAATACAATGTTATATAAGAGAGCGCGTACAAAGCAACAAATAATATTCCAGCTTTTCTGTCAACTTTTTCCCTAAGCGCAAGCGTCGCCAAAACAATTGCAGAAACAAGCAGCGCATAAAGCCCTGTGGTTTCAGCGATTCTTCCAGACACGTTTACTGGCGCAAAGAATAGTGGGCCCACTCCAATGGAGAAGCCAGCGTCAACTATGCAGCTTCCTATGGCATCGCCTATGGCGATTTCGTACTGTTTCTTTCGTATCGCTGTTAAGTCAACTGCCAATTCTGGAAGTGATGTTCCAATAGCCACCATAAAAAAGCTTATTATGTACTCGCGAATATGCAATTCCGAAGAAAGCGCTATAACAGATTCAACAACCACATAAGAGCCAACTGCGACACCAGCATAACCCAAAACAACAATTAGTATATGTAAAATAATCCTCTACTCGTGTTGGCTACCGGCGGCGACTCCTGTTTAATTGTTCGCCTAACAATCAGCATTAAAAGCGGCCAACTTGCCACTAAAAATACGGCGTTCATAAATGAAATGTATCCCTTCTCAACCATGGCGATTGAGGCTATGAGCGCCAAGATTTCGCATGCGCCTATAACTGTTATTTCGTCTCTCCTAACTTTAAAGGACTCTCTTGCGAGAATAGCGTAAAGTCCAAGCATTAGCGAAATTTGGGCTAGGACAGACCCGAAGGAGTCGCCTACGTTTATGTCGCCGTGTCCCCTAAAAGATGAAAATACCGAGTTTGCAATTTCTGGAAGGTCTGTTCCAAGCGAAACTATTAAAAGTCCAATCATGAGCGGGGAAACCTTCAATATTGAGGCTACATTAATAGAGTGCTCAACTGCCTTGTCGCTTGCGAAAATTAAGAGCGAAAGCCCAGAAATCAAAGCGGCAACGGCAAGCACAATATCAAGCATAGACAAGCCTCTAAAGAAGGTTAATTTCTAATCAATAAAAGTTTTGATTATTCAAAATATAGAGTGGACGTAAAACAAAAATTATCTGAAGGAGAATAGGGCTATTATGAGCAAAATAGAAATTGTACTTCTCGGAACTGGCGGGGGAAGGTTCGCAACAATCACGCAGAAGAGACGAACCGCTGGCATACGCATAATCGGAGAAGGCTTAAACTTGCATCTTGACCCTGGGCCTGGAGCGCTTGTTCACTCGATTAGTGAGGGGCTGGACCCGCAGAAGATTAACGCAGTTTTTGTTTCACATTGTCATCCAGACCATTACACTGATGCTGAAGTTTTGATTGAAGCCATGACTAGGGGCATGACTAAAAAGCGTGGAATATTAGCCGCTTCAAAAAGCGTCTTAAGCGGAAGCATCATCTGCGAACCGTCAATTTCAAAGTATCATCAGCAGATGCCAGAACAGAAGATTGAGGTTACACCAAACATGAGGTTTTCCGCATACAGCCTCAACGTCTTAACAACAGAGGCAAGGCACACGGACCCAGATGCCGTTGGATTTAGGTTTGAAACGAAAGAGTTTGGAGACTTCGCCTACACGAGCGACACAGAATACTTTGAGGGTATAGGAAAGTACTATGAGGGTGTTAGACTGCTTATGCTGTGCATTATGCGACCTGCTGGAAAGCCTTGGAAGGGGCATATGACAACAAATGACGCGATAAAAATACTTGAAGAGACGCATCCAGAAATGGCTGTTTTGACGCATTTTGGGATGCAGATGATATTTAAGGGACCAGCAAACGAGGCAAAACTAATTGAGGAAAAGACTGGAACACCAACAGTCGCAGCCACAGACGGCATGCGCATAGTTTTCGGCGAAAAAATCGAGGTGCAGGCAGCCAAACCTAAGCAAGGATTGGACAAATTCTTTTAAGGGTTAAGTGCCTTCTTCCCTATTTTAAGGAAAGCTGAAAACGATGCGTATAGTAATTCGACTTGGCGGTTCTGTTGTTGCTACGCCAGTAAACACTCAACTGATAGGTAAGTATGCTGAATCGCTGAAAGAGCTTAGGGCTCAAGGGCATGTGTTGGCGGTTGTTGTGGGTGGAGGTGCCCTAGCAAGAGAATTCATAAGAATTGCAAAAGAAGTGGGGCTGCCAGAAAAAGACCAGGATGATTTGGCTATAAGTGTTTCAAGGCTTTATGCTCAACTGTTCGTTAAAACGCTTGGCGCACTGGCATGTGAAAAAATCCCAAAAAGCGTGAATGAAGCTGTTAAATGTTTGGAGAATGGGAAGATTGCGGTTTTGGGCGGTTTAAAACCAGGTATGACAACGGACACTGTTGCCGCTTTGGTGGCTAGAAAAATAGATGCTGACATGCTTGTTAAGGCTACAGACCAGGAGGGCATATATGATAAAGACCCGCGGAAACATCCAGACGCTGTGAAACTTGATAGGCTAAGCTTTGAAGAACTACCGAAGGTTCTAGCTGAAAACAAGCACAAGGCGGGGATACACCAAATTCTTGACCCAGAGGCGGTTAAGATTTTGAAGCGTAAACGGGTTAAGGTTGTGGTTGTGAATGGGTTTAAACCAGAAAATGTTTTGGCTGCTGTAAAGGGCGAAAAAGTTGGAACAGTTGTTAGTTAAATTCGTGTTTTCTTTGCGATAAGCTTAAATATAGCGTTATCATTGTCGATATCAAATTCGATATCAATGGTGATATGATTATGTTTCCATTCAGACATTGGATGAGACACACGGCGCTTGTACCGAAAGGCTTCCTTAGACACAACGTGCTTGAACTTTTAAGCGAAAAACCCATGTCAGGCTCGGAAATAATAGAAGAAATCGAAAAGCGGACAAACGGAAGATGGAAACCAAGTCCAGGCTCGATTTACCCGTTGCTTGCGTGGCTACAAGACAACGGCTATATTAGGGAGGTTGTTGCCGAAGAAGGGGGAATGAAACGCTACACTTTAACAGAAAAGGGCAAGGCGTTTCTTGAACAAGAAAGAAAAATAAAGGAAAAACTTCAGAAGGAAGCAAAGTTTCTTCCGCCACCGTTCTTAGGCGCATTGTGGTTTAGGATGCCTCCAGAAAAGACTGCTAAACTCAGAGCGTCAATGGATAGGGTTATATGCTCATTTTTTGAGCTTGCTGGCAAATTGCAAGAGCACTTCTCCGAGCAAATTATTGAGGATGTGCAGAAAGTTTTAGATGAGACCGCTGCAAAGCTTGAGGAAATAAACAAAAAGTTTGGGGAGTGAACTTATATGAGCGACGAAGTGATTAAGGCTGAAGGCTTAACAAAAGTTTTTAACAAGAACCTTGTGGCTGTCGACCACGTGAACTTTAGCGTTAGGGATGGCGAAATCTTCGGCTTTCTCGGACCAAACGGCGCTGGAAAAACAACGACTATAAACATGCTTATAACGGTTTTAAAGCCTACAGAGGGCAAAGCGTCAGTTTTGGGCTACGACGTTGTGAAGCAGGCAAACGATGTTAGAAAGCTCATAGGTGTTGTGCCGCAAGAATATACGGCTGATGAAGATTTGACGGGATATGAAAACATAATTTTATGTGCAGACTTATATGGGATTCCACGCGAAGTCTCCAAAAAACGTGCACTTGAACTGCTTGAACTCGTGGAATTGACAGACTTTAAAGACAAACGCGTCGAGACCTATTCTGGTGGAATGCGGCGTAGACTTGAGCTTGCATGCGGGCTCATTAACAGACCAAAGGTGCTTTTCCTAGATGAGCCGACTTTGGGCTTGGATGTGCAGACAAGAGCCGCAACATGGGATTACATTAAACGTTTGAAAAAGGAGTATGGCATGACGCTTTTCATGACGACGCACTATTTAGAGGAAGCTGACGCCCTATGCGACCGCATAGCCATAATCGACCATGGAAAAATAATCGTGACTGGAACACCAAGCGAACTCAAAGACGGTTTAGGCGGCGACATAATCACGATAAGTATAAAGGAAAACGCGGATGTGACCGAAATAATCCGCAGCGTCAAAAACGTGAAAGAAGTGAAAAACGAGGATGGCGCGTATAGGATTAAAGCTGAGGCTGGAGAATTAACGGCTCCGCTTATAATTGAAGCGTTGCGAAAGAAGGGTTATACTGTGACAAAGCTTTCGCTTACAGAGCCGACGTTAAACGAGGTTTATTTGGAGTACACTGGTAGGGCAATGCGAGACGCTGAAGAGTCTAAGGAGGCTTTCATTTCGCAGAGGATAACCCTAAGGAGGGCTAGAGGAAGATGAGCGCAAACGAGTATAAGCCGAGTCTCATTCGCGGTTTGTGGGCTTTGACGGTTAGAGAACTTAAAAAATGGCTAAAAGACCCTGTGATGGTTTTGATGCTTGTGCTTCAGCCGTTAATATGGATGGGACTTTTA